>NZ_JBFBCF010000017.1:110307-199074 GCF_040683035.1 Streptosporangium sp. NPDC051022
ACCGGGTCGTGTCGACCGCCTACGGATCCGTTCACCGGATCGGACCGTTCGCCCACACCGCCATCCACCGGACCGGACTGCCCGCCCACCCCCTCGTCCACCGGGTCGTGCCGGCCGCCCGCGGATCCGTTCACCGGGCCGAGCCATCCGCTCACGACTCCGCCTGCCGGGCCATGCCGACGAAACGGGGCCGTGGGTCCTCCGGGATGTTGCGGTGCAGTACGTCCGACAGCGTCCGCGTTGTGGCGATGATGCGCATTCCGTGTGGGGAGAAGGTCGCGGCGTTGAACACCCGGGGCGCCAGCAGCGGGTTGGTCAGTGCCTGGGAGAAGGCGTCGATGGCGATGATCTTCGTCAGGAGCGGCGGCAGTATGGCGTCGGGGGCTCCCGGCTCCTCGGCGAACAGGCCGACGTACAGGTCGAGGTCGTCGACGCCGCGGTAGAGCTCGCGCAGCGCGCCGCTGATCCTCTCGTCGCCGGAGACCTGCTCGAACCCGCGTACCCGAGGGAAGCGGCAGTGCTCGCGGTAGCGGTTGTAGGGAGCCAGGTCCAGGACGCGTGACTCGGCGATGCTGGCCACGTCCACCTCCCGCAGGAGGGGGTCGGTGTTGAACAGGCCGATGCGTCCCGCGCGCTGGTGGGAGGCGTCCTCGAAGAGCCGGCCGAGCCCGGCTTCGGGAATCAGCGCGCCACCGACCAGGGTCCGCGCCATCGGCAGCTCTCGGCCGCCCACCACCAGCGTGGAGGGGATCAGGCCGTGCCAGCGGTAGACGAGGTTGAACTCCACCGAGGCCCAGTTCTCGCGGTACCAGGTCGCGCGGGCCAGCATCGTCGTCAGCCGCGGGTCGAGGGTGAAACGGAAGTGGTAGGGGGTGATGTGGTTGACGTACTCCTCGACCACCAGCTTGATGAGCAGCACGATGAGGATGTTGCGGGCCGTCTGGAACAGCCGCTCGTCGTCCCAGCGCGGATGGTGCTCGGCCAGCTCGCGGGCCACCCTGTTGTGCTCGCGCAGGAACAGCACCGTGAGCATGGTGAAGCCGATCTGGATGTTGCCGCGGTCGCTGCCGGTCGCGAACAGGGTGTCGCGCTGCGCCTCGGTGAGCTCGTCGAAGCGGATGACGCCCAGCGGGGCGAACTCCGGTTTGATCTTGCCGTTCTCGCAGAGGTGGGGCGGGAACTCGCCGCCGTCGATGATCTGGCTCTTCAGCAGCCCGCCGTCGAACGTGCGCAGGGCGGCGGTCACCGCCTCGCGCAGGCCGTAGACCTGGTTCAGGTCGATGTGGTGGTTGGAGGTGTTCTTACGGGGGTCGCGCGGCACGTTGACGTCGCCGCGCAGGAAGCCGTCGGTGAACCACTGGGCGAAGTAGGCGAACAGCACGGAGGAGCGGGGACAGGGGATCATCGTGTCGCCGCGGGCGAACAGGTCCGCGGCGCGCTCGGGGCTCGGCCGGCCGTTCTCGTCCCCGGGGACGGGCGGCAGGTGCCGGCCGCTGTAGGTGCGGTCGGTCAGCGAGGCCCACGAGGTGTAGTCGGCCATGGTGCTCAGCGGCTCGGGACGCGGGGGCATCTCGCGGACCGCGTGGTCGATCAGCGAGGCGTTGACGCGGCGCCGTACGGGCTCGACGGCCTGCACGAGGTCCCAGAACGGCTTCCCCCTGGTCAGGGCCAGGAATCTGAGCCGGTTGGCGGCCCCGTCGGTGGCGATGCTCCGCGCCCTGGACCCGCCCGCCGCCGTCACGCCCGTCCCCCCTCGAAACCCTCGGGACTCTCGGAACCCCCGGAGCCCCCGAAGCTCCCGGAACCTTCGGAGCCGAGGCCGAGGACGAACCGGTCGGGGAAGATCCCGTTGGAGCGGGTGACCTCCCCATCCGGCGGTGGGAGCAGGCGCACACCGGGACGCAGCAGCAGGCGGCGTACGGTTTCGCAGATGACGACCTTGGCGGGATGCACGCCGAGGCAGGCGTGGTGGCCGTGCCCGAAGAACAGCCGGTGGTGCTCGGGCCGGTCGGGACGGAACTCCTCCGGCTCCGTCACCACGTCGGCGTCGAACATCGCCGAGGCGGGCGCGGCGAGCACGAACGTACCGGCGGGGATCACGGTGCGGCGCGGGGTGCCGGCGCCCAGGACGTGGTCGCGCTCGCACAGCCGGGGGAGCAGCTTGAAGAACGGGTTGAAGCGCAGGGCCTCCCAGACGTAGCGGTCGAAGCGCGCGGGATCGGGGTCGGCGGCGGCCTCGACGGCCTCCGCCAGCACCTTCGGACGCAGCAGGAGTTGCTCGACCGCCTCGACCATGGCCCCGGGGCCGCTCTCCACGAACCCGAGGGGCAGCCCGGCCATGTTGATCAGGATGCGCTCGTCGTCGACGGCCACCTCTTCGGGCAGGACGGTGCCGACGAGACGGGCGAAGACGTCGTCCGGCGGGTCCTGCCCCATCCGTAGCGCGGCCCTGCGCTCGGCGAGCCGGTCGCGCAGGTAGGTCATCATCTCCGTGCCCGCGCGAACCGATGCCGTCTGGACCACCGGGTCACCGGAGAAGTTGGCGAACCCGTCGGTGATCATGGCTCTGGTCCACCGGGACAGCGTCTGCGGGTCGGGGCCGGGGAAGCCGAAGTATTTCGCGCACACGCCCAGCGCGACGCGGCGGAACAGTCCGTGGACCGCTTCGACGCGACCGTACGGCCAGGCCTCGTCGAGCGCCTTGTCGGCGATGCGCCCCACCAGCTCGCGCACACCGGCCGCGTCGTCGGGGGCGAGCATGACCCGCATCAGCCCCTTGTCCCGCCAGTTCATCGGGGTGGCGTCCCTGGAGAGCATGAACGGGCCGCCCAGCGCGGCCTCCAGGCGCGGGCCGAAGGCGCGGACCGTGAAGACCTCCTCCCGGGAGAGCACCTCGACGACGTCGGCGAAGCGGGTCACGACGGTGAAGGCGGGCGTGACGAAGATCGGCCGCCGCTCGCGGAGCTCGGCGAACAGGGCACGCCAGCCGGTGCGCATCCACTCGTGGACGAGGCCGAACGCCGCCATCGGATCGCGGGCCAGAACCTCGTCGTATCTCTCCAGATGGCCGCCGGTAGTCGCCTGGTCGACAGCACCCATGCCGTGGGCCCCTCCACATGTGAACGTAGCGAACATAGATCATCACTTTGCGTAGCCCACAATCTAGGCGCGCGATACACCGCCCCCCGATGGCTACCGTATGGATTGTTTTGACTCCTCTAGGTAATCATGATGTCACCCGCAGGCCACTGCCGTGACGTGAGAGCACAGCCGTTGAATGAGTGGCCAATTGTCTTCGCCGATCGCAGGGAGGCAGCGTGACCTCGTCGCCCGTCCCACAGCGGGACTCGGGCACGCTGCCGGGCACCGCGTCACGCACGGCACCGGACACGGCACCGGACACGGCAGTGAGCTCCACGTCCGGCGCGACGTCGGGCACCGCGTCGGAGGCTCCGCCGCCCCCGGTGCCGGACACGACAACGAGCACCGCATCGGGCACGGTGGAGACCACGACAACGAGCACCGCATCGGGCACGGTGGAGACGGAGACGATCACCGCCGGTCGCCGCACCGTCTACCTGGTCGTCCTCGTGGTGCTCCCCGTGCTGCTTCTGGCCCTGGCCGTGCCCGCCGCCTGGGGATGGGGCGTCGGCCCGCGAGATCTGGTCATCGCGGTCGTGATGTACCTCGTCAACATCTTCGGGATCGCCATCGGCTACCACCGGCTTCTCACCCACCGGTCCTTCAGGTGCCGCAGGCCGCTGCGCATCGCGCTCATGGTGGCCGGCGGCATGGCCGTCGAGGGTCCGGTCACTCTGTGGGCGGCCGAGCACCGCCGCCACCACAAGTACGCCGACCGCGACGGCGACCCGCACTCACCGTGGCGTTACGGCGACGGCGGCCCGGCGCTGCTGCGCGGCATGGCGCACGCCCACGTCGGCTGGTTCTACACCGCGCGCCGGCGCTCCAGCCGTGGGCACTGGGTCCCGGACCTGCTGGCCGATCCGGACGTGCGACGGTTCGACGCCGCCTACCCCGCCGTCGTGGCATTGTCGTTCGCGCTGCCCACGGCGGTGGGCGGGCTGTGGTCGATGTCATGGGCGGGCGCGTGGTCGGCCTTCTTCTGGGGCGGACTGGTCCGCTACGCCGTGGTGCACCACGTCACGTGGTCGGTGAACTCCATGGCGCACACCTTCGGCGAGCGCCCGTTCCGGACCAGGGACCGCTCCTCGAACGTGTGGTGGGTGGCACTGCTGACCCTCGGCGAGGGCTGGCACAACTGGCACCACGTGGAGCCGACCTGCGCCCGGCACGGGGTGCTCAGGGGGCAGCTCGACCCGAGCGCCCGGCTGATCCACTGGTTCGAGCGGGCGAACTGGGCGTACGGCGTGCACTGGCCCGACCCCGGCCGCCTGACCGCCCGCCGCGCCGACCGGGACGGCCCTGGCGGGTGATTCCCCGGTCGCGCCGATTCTCGGCAGGGCGACACCCGGGAGGCAGCACTCGGCATCGGGGACCTCACCTGGGAACGGCCGTCACACGGCACCACAGGCCAAGACCGTCGGAGAAACCGGCCATAAGGTCCTCCGGGGCCCATAAGAGCACCTTATGAAAAAACGTTGGCTCCTCACCTGCCGACGATCTGGGGCACTGTGAGGGAATCGGCCTCCCCTTCCCCCCAGAGGAGTCACTCCCTGTGAAACCAGACCGCGCGGCACCGGCCATCGCACTCATCACAACGGTCGTGCTGGGCGCCGGCCTGTACTGTGCCTCGTCGGCCACGGCCGCCCCCGCCGACCACTCCCGGGCGATCCGCACCACCACCCCCACCAGCCCTTTCCCCGCCTGGACGGTGTCGCGCGACTACAAGGTCGCCGACATGATCAGCTATGACGGCCACATCTACCAGTGCATTCAGGCGCACTCCTCCCTGGCAGGCTGGGAGCCGCCCGGTGTCCCCGCCCTGTGGCGAGCCCTGGGGTAACCGAGAAGGTTCACCGGGTCGAGCACCGCTCATCAGCGCCGATCCACCCCGCCCCACCGCCCGCCGTACCGGCGCCCAGATGACCGCGAACGCAGCGCCGGACAGTCACGGACGCGATATCAGACGACCACGAACACGATGCCGGATCACCACGAACACAGGCCCGACAGCCATGAGCACAGAGCCGGACAGCCGCGAACGCCGTGCCGGACGACCGTGAACAAGGCCGAATAGTCACGAACGTGGTGCTGGATGGTCATGAACGCGGTGAAGGTGGGTGATCGGCGCACTAGTCTCGCGGTCGTGACGACCAAGAACTCCCACTGCTCCTTCTGCGGCCAGGCCTTCGCCCCCGATCAGGCCTGGCCGCGCACCTGTTCCGGCTGCGGGAACACCGGCTATCTCAACCCGCTGCCGGTCGCGGTGATGGTGCTGCCGGTGGACGACGGCCTGCTGGTGATCCGCCGTGGCATCGAACCGCATCGCGGCGGGCTCGCCCTGCCCGGCGGCTTCATCGACATGGGCGAGTCCTGGCAGCAGGCGGCCGTCCGGGAGCTCCAGGAGGAGACGGGCATCGTCGTCGACGCCGACGACGTGCGGCTCTTCGACGTGCTCAGCGCCCCCGACGGCACCGTGCTGATCTTCGCCCTGGGGCCGAGGCTCGACGCGGCCTCTCTCCCGCCGTTCGCCCCCACCTCCGAGACGACGGAGTGGCTGGTGATCGACGGACCGCGCGAACTGGCCTTCCCGCTGCACACCCGGATCGCGGCGACGTACTTCGGCGCACGGTGACACGCGCCGACACGCGGCGCGCCGATCCCGTTCACAGCCGGTTGAACAGCAGTGCCCTGGACCGCACCGCACCTGCGGCGAGCTCGTAGCAGACGGAGATGACGCCGAGCACCTCGCGCGGACCGGCCAACCGGCCTTCGACGGTGCGGTCGCCGGTACGGGTGAAGGTGGGGATCATCGCACCGAGCTCGGCGGCCGCGGCGTTGGGCATGTCGATCTCCAGGTGCAGCTCGGCGGGGATCTCGACGGGCGGCAGGTCCGCCGCCGCCGCGACGGTCTCGGCGGTGGCGGCCCTGATGCGCTCACGCGCCACCGTCGGGGAGAGGCTGTCGGCGGAGTAGATCCCGTGGGCGGTCTTCACCTCCACGGTCCGCGCCGCGGGAAGCTGGGCCCGGACGGTGGCGCAGATGACGTCGTCCCCCGTGACCAGTCCCACGGGAACGCCGACCGCCGCGGCCTGCAACGCGTTGACCTCGGCCTCGGACACGGGACGGCCGTTGAGGCGGACCTCGGCGAAGTTCGAGGAGTAGGTGTGCGCGAGCACTCCGGGATCGCCCGCGGCGGCGTGGTAGCCGAGGAAGATCGCCACGTCGTGGTTCGCGCTGATCCCCTCGGCCATGCAGTCCAGCTTGGGCGAGCCGAAGATGAGCCGGGCCCGGGGGTCGAGCTCCTCGTGGATGAGGTTGTCCATGGTGCCGTGGCTGTCGTTGACCAGGACGCTGTCGGCACCCGCGTCGAAGGCGCCCGCGATGGCCGCGTTGGCCTCGGCGGTCATCAGCCGCTGCGCGGCCGGATACCCGTGGCCGCCCCGGACCACCTGGTCCATGGTGGCGATCCCGGCCACGCCCTCCATGTCGATCGACACGTAGACCTGCATGTGCGACGCTCCTCACGCTTCACGGCGACACCAAGGAACTTCACCAGCGACGCGCGTTCCCCGGCTATGTGCTCACGGCCAAGCTCCGTGGAGGTCTTTTGGGGTCTTCTCCCTTGCATGCTTCCGGACCGCCGCCCCATTGTTTTCGGCACGCGGGCTTCGGAGCACGGAACGGACCTCCCCCGGCCGTCCGGAGACGGGAGGCGGCCGGTGTTCGAGACCGGACGCGGTGACCGGGAAACCCCCGCCGGGGCGAGCACCGCTCACCGGCGCCGATCCGCCCCGTTCCACCCCTCACCGTACCGGCGCCCCGGAACACCACCGACACGGCGAGAAGGTACGGCCACCGCACCGCCCCGTTCAGAGCCAGGGGGTGAGGGTGGGAAGGGGGCCTCCGGAGGTGGTTCGCAGGGTTCCCGCGCCCCGTCCGGTCAGCCAGCGCGCCAGTTCTCCCGGCTCGCCGCGGACCTCCACCGGAGTGCCGGTGCCGGCGAGCGACCAGGCGCGTCCCGTGGTGCTCACCAGCGACAGGGCGGGGTCCTTCGCCTGACCGGAGCGCCTGGCGACGACGTCGGAGACCAGTTCCTCGCACAGATCGTCCGGCAGGTCGGCGAACGTGACCCCCGCCTCCAGGTCGACGGCGTGCACCGCGACCTCCCTGGTACGCATCCACGGGATCTCCGACGCCGGGACCGTACGGCCCTGCGCGGTGACCACCAAGGCGTCCCACTGCTCCCCGATGAGGGCGGCGAGATCGGCCGACAAGCACGCCGCGTTCTCCCTGACCATGCGGCGCAGCCGTTCCGGCGCCCAGGTGGCCCCCTCCTCGATCTCGGCGGACCGCTGCTCCGCCGAGCCGTACATGGGGGTCGGCTCACCCGTGCGCGCCCAGGAGACCAGCCGTCGCAGCGCGGCGGCGTTGAACCCCACGTGGGCCAGGAGATGGGCGCGCGACCAGCCCGGCAGCCGGGTGGGCGCGGCGAGGTCGGCGTCGCGGAGGCCGTCCAGGGCCCGGAGCAGGAGGTCCGTTCCCTCACGCGTCCACCGCGACGACAGCTCGACGGGCGGGGTCACGACTCTTCCGCGGCCGGGACGCGGGCGATGTTGTCCAGCCGCCCGATGCCGCCGATCTCGGTCACGAGGCGGGCGCCGTCGGCCAGGTACCGCTGCGGCTTGCGGGCGTGTCCCACTCCTCCGGGGGTGCCGGTGGCGATGACGTCGCCGGGCTGCAGCGTCAGGATGGTCGAGGCGTACCGGACCAGCGCGACCGGGTCGAAGACGAGGTCGTCGGTCTGGGCCTTCTGCACGGTCTCGCCGTCGAGCGAGCAGGTCATGGTGAGGGCGGGGCGCACGCCGCCGGGCAGTTCGTCGGGCGTGACCATGACCGGGCCGACGGGGGTGGTGCGCTCGAACGTCTTGCCCTGCAGCCACTGCGGCGAGCGGTACTGCCAGTCCCGCATGGTGACGTCGTTGAGCACGGTGAACCCGGCGATCGCCGCCGCGGCCTGCTCCTCGGTGGCGCGCCGTACGGTCTCGCCGATGACCAGGCCGAGCTCCGCCTCCCAGTCGACCGCGCCGGACTCGGGCGCGAGCTCGATGACGTCGGCGGCGCCGATGAGGGCCTCGGGGTACTTGGCGAAGAGGGTCGGGAACTCGGGGAGCTCGCGGCCCATCTCCAGGATGTGGTTGCGGTAGTTGAGCCCGACGCACAGGATCTTGCCGGGCCGGGGGACGACCGGGGCCAGGTCGGCGCCGTCGAGTCCGCTGTCGGCGCCGTCGGCGCCGTCCGCGATCTCGGCGTACTCCCGCCAGTCCGGCCGGGCCAGCAGGGCGCCGACGTCGGGCAGGCCGAGGTCGACGTAGCGGCCGTCGTCGAGCCGTACCGCGCGGGTGCCACCGGGGACGCGAAGTGTCGCGAGCCTCATCGGATATCTCCATCCTGCTGGGAGCGGGCCTGGTGCAGGCGCTCGAAGATCGGGGTGTCGCTGAAGCGGAAGAGGTCGAGGCCGGATTCGGCGCCGACGGTCAGCGGCTGCCAGGAGGGGACGACGAACAGGTCCCCGCTCTCGACGGTCCACTCCCGGTCGCCGACCGTCACCCGGCCGCGGCCCTCGAAGACCTGCCAGACCGACGATCCGACCTCCCTGCGCGTCGCGGTCAGCGCGCCCTCGCGCAGCCGGTGGAACTCGGCGCGGATCGTCGGCATGACGTCCCCGCCGGTCGTGGGGTTGGTGAAGCGCACGGCGGCGTGACCGGGCTCGACCACGCCGGGGTGTCCCTCGTCCTCCAGGGCGAGCTGGTCGGCGAGCGCGGCGTCGGTGTGCTCCCAGCGGTAGGCGGCGATCGGCGAGCTGGGGGTTTCGCCGAGCCGGGACAGGGGGCGCAGGCCCGGGTGGGCCCACAGCCGTTCGGACCTGGAGTGGTCCGGCGTCTCGTCGCTGGAGACCTGTTCGGGGCCGAACTCGAAGAACGCGCTGTCGGTGGCGTGGACGAACGGGATGTCCAGGCCGTCGAGCCAGGCCATCGGCCGGGTGGCGATGTTGTGGTGGCCGTGCCACTGCCAGCCGGGGGTGAGCAGGAGGTCTCCCCTGCGCATGGCCACCGGGTCGCCGTTCACGACCGTCCAGACGCCTTCGCCCTCGACGACGAACCGGAAGGCGTTCTGGGTGTGCCGGTGCTCGGGCGCCACCTCTCCCGGGCACAGGTACTGGATGGCCGCCCACAGGGTCGGGGTCGCGAACGGCCGCCCGCCCAGGCCGGGGTTGGCCAGGGCGATCGCCCGCCGTTCCCCGCCCCTGCCGACCGGGACCAGGTCACCGGCCCGCTCGGCGAGGGGCAGCATCGAGTTCCAGCGCCACATGTGCGGCACCGCCCTGGAGCGGGGGCTGCTCGGCATCAGGTCGCCGATCTCGGTCCAGAGCGGCACCAGCAGCTCCCGCTCGAAGTCCCGGTAGAGGGAGTCGAGCGCGGGTGTGTGCTCGGGCTGGCCGGGTCCCTGCCCCGCGGTGAGACGGACGATCCCCTCCGTACCGCCGAACCCCTGCGCGCCGCCGAGCTCCTCTGCTCTGTCGAGAGACATGTTCATGACTCCTTTGCCGGAGTGGCGGTCGAAGGGACGGCCGGGGTCACAGTCTGGGTCTCGGTCTGGGTCTCGGTCTGGGGCGCGGTCTGGGTCTCGGCCGGTTCCGCCGGGCAGCACAGACGCTTGCTCACCACGGCCAGGTGCGCGGTCATCGCCTCCCTGGCCCGTACCGCGTCGCCCGCGGCGATCGCGTCGTAGATCTCCTGGTGGGCGGCCAGGGCGCGCCGGGTCGCCTCGGGGTTCGTCCCGGTCGAGTAGTGCGCGTGGCGGGAGCGGGCGAGGGAGTGCAGCGAGGCCGCGATGGCGGGGTTGCCGCTGGCCATGCCCAGTGCCGCGTGGAAGCGCACCGACTCCTCGGTGAAGCGCTCGGGGGTGGACGCGGCCACCCGGGAGCCGTCGATGGCCCGCTTCAGCGCGGCCAGCCCCTCCGGCAGCCGCCGGAAGGCGGCCAGTTCGGCGGCGGCGGGTTCGAGGGCGCGCTGGGCCTCGATCAGCTCGCTGGGCGACAGGCCGTCCTCGTGCAGCCGCGCCGACAGGGCGTCGGCGAACGCCTCGACCCTGGCGGGGGTCCCCTGATCGTCGGGGTCAAGGCGCCGGTAGCCGCCCGCCCAGTACAGCAGCGGCCCGTTCTCCTCGGTCCCGCCCGGCACCGCCGTACCGTTCCCGGCGGTTCCTCCCGGCCCTGCCGTACCGTTCTCCGTACCGCCCGCGGCCACCACCTCACCGATCAGGATCTGGTGGTCCCCACCGGGGAGGATGGCGTGCAGCCGGGTGTCGAACCAGCTCAGGCAGGCGGAGACGACGGGGGCGCCGGTCCGCTCGGTGCGGGTGCCGACCCCGGGGAATGCGCCTTCGGCGCGGCCCCTGCCACGTGTGGAGAAGTACTGCGACACGTCCCGCTGGCCGCTCGCCAGCACGCTGACGGCGAAGCAGCCGGTCGCGTTCACCTCGTCCAGGAAGGGGCTGTGGGAGTTGATGGACACGGCCACCAGCAGCGGGTTCATGGAGAGCGAGACGAACGAGGTCGCGGTGATGCCGTAGAGGTGGTCGCCGTTGCGGGTCGTCACCACGGTGACGCCGGAGGCGAAACGACCGGCGGCGTGCCGGAAGGAGTCCGCGAGGGCGGCTGCGTCCGAGGCCACGTCCGAAGCCATGTCCGAGGCCACGTCCGAGGTCACGTTCGAAGCCGCGTCCGAGGCCGCGCCGGGTACGGCGTTCGCCCGCGCGTTCACGGCGCGCCTCCCGCCCGCTCGGCGGTCGCCGAAGCGGCTCCCGGCAGTTCGGCGACCAGCGGGTTCCCCAGGCCGCGGAACCCGTAGAGGTCCAGGGTGAGCTCCCCCTCCCGAAGACGCCGCATGAAGGCGTCCTCCTTGGCCACCCGCTGCCGGGCCGCCTCCAGGACGCCGTTCACGGACGCGGCGGGCAGGACGACGATCCCGTCCTCGTCCGCCACGACGAGGTCGCCCCGGTGGACGACCCGGCCGCGCATGATGACCGGGGACCCGATCGTGCCGGGCCACTCCTTGCCGGTCCCCCGGATCGCGATGTGCGTGCTGAAGGCCGGGAAGTCCAGGGCGCGCATGCGGTCGGTGTCGCGGACGCCGCCGTCGATCACCAGACCGGCCACGCCGCGCCGCTGCGCGGCCACCGCCAGGACCTCGCCCCAGTAGCCGAAGGGCGCGCCGCCCGCGTCCACCACGAGGATGTCACCCGGGCGGGCCGCTTCGAGCGCCCAGTGCAGGGGGAGGTTGTCCCCGGCCGCGGCCTGGACGGGCAGCGCCCGCCCCGCGAGCCGGGCCCCGGCCCAGGCGGGCCGGAAGGCGGGGTCGAGGTCGCAGCCCAGGCCGGACGCCTCGTAGAGCGTCGCCGACCCCATCTCCAGCACCTCGTCCACCGAGATGTCCACCGAGACGTCCACCGAGACATCCGCCGAGACATCCGCCGAGACGTCCACCGGGACGCCCGTGGGAACGCCCGCCGGGCCCGGCGCGGTCACGACTCGGCCTTTCGCTGCAGGTTGTGGTAGCCGTAGGCGGCGCGGGCCTCGGCGATGGACGATCCGGCCAGCGCCATGCGCAGGATGCCCTCCTCGCGCTCGGCGATCTCCGTGGCGACCGCGAGCACCTGCTCCTCGCAGTCCTGCGGGACGGCGACGACCCCGTCCTGGTCTCCGACGATCAGGTCGCCGGGGCGGACCTGCACGCCGCCGATGTTCACCGGCGCCTGCACCTCGGCGACCTCGACACGGTCCTTGCCGGTGCGCATGAACCGGCCCCGGCTGTAGATGGGGTAGGTGAGGTCGAGCGCCCGGTGGACGTCGCGGCAGACGCCGTCGATGACGGTCCCGGCGATGCCCCGGGTGTGCGCGACGGCGGTGAGGATGTCGCCCCAGACGGTGCAGTCGGTGCGGCCGTCGTTGTCGAGCACGACCACCCCTCCGGCGGGCACGTCGTCGAGGTAGTCGCCGACGGTTCCCGGCGGCGTGCTCGCCGACACGTAGCGGATGGTGTAGGCGCGGCCGGTCATCTTCTGTCCCGGTCCGAGCGGGGCGATGCCCAGCAGGCTGCCCGTACGGCCCAGCCGGTCCAGGGCGTCCGAGACGGTGGCCGTGGAGAAGGCCGCGAACTGTTCTTCGATGGTGCCGGTCTGTTCGATGCCGCCGGTCATGGGGCCGCCTCCGCGGTGATGGTCGGGAACTGTGAGTCGTGCATGACGTCGATGACGTCGCGGCCGGACCGTACGGCCCGCGCCATGTCGGCCTCGCGGGCCGCGATGCGCTCGGCGAGCTCCAGGACGCGCCCGATCTCGTGCCGGGCGACGAAGACGACGCCGTTGCGGTCGGCGATCACGAAGTCGCCGCTGACGACGCGGACCCCGCCGACCTGGATCGGCACGTCCATGGCCTCCTGGACGATGCGGCCCCTGGCGCTGACGGTCACGGCGGCGCGGGCGAACAGCGGCAGGTCGACGCCCTCGCAGTCCTGCACGTCCCGGCAGGCGCCGTCGACGATGACCCCGGCGACCCCGCGCTGCGCGGCGGCCTCGGCGAGCAGGCCGCCCCAGCAGGAGACGTCGGTGCGCCCGTGGTTGTCGATGACGACCACATCGTCGGGGTCGGCGACGGCCACGAGCGGGGTGGCGATGTGCGTGGCGGGCCCGGCCGCGGACTTGGGGGCCGCCTTGACGGTCCGGACGACACCGGCGACGACCCGGCCTGCGGCCCACATCGGCCGCAGGATGGTCACCGCCCCCGGCAGTCCGAGGGTGTCGAGGGCGTCGGAGATCGCACACGCGTCGAGGGCGCGCAGCCTGGCGACCTCGGCGGGCGCGGTACCCGTCTTCGCGACACCTGTCTCCGCGGCGGTGACCTCCGCGGCGCTGGCCTCCGGGGCGGGGGCCTCCGGGGCGGGGGTCTCGTTCGGGCTCATCGGCCGGACTCCTCGGTGGTGGGTGACCAGGTCACGAATCCCATGGCGTTGCCCGTACCGGCCTCGGTCCGGTAGCAGGGCTGGTAGTCGACGGAGCCGACGCTCAGCCCGGTCTCGGCGGCGATCCCGGCCACGACGATCCAGTTGCGCAGCTCGGAGCTGCCCGAGCGCATCTCGGAGGCGGGGACCGAGGCGAGGTAGTTCTCGTCGCCGGTCTCCAGGCCCTCGATGAAAGCCCGGTCGAGGTCCTCGTCGACGACGAAGTGCGACAGCCCGCCGGAGGCGACCACGCCGATGCGCAGGTCGTCGGGGAAGGAGGCGAGGGCGCGGCCGAGTGCCCGGCCGAAGTCGAGGCAGCGCCGCGCCGTGGGCGGGTTCGGCTCGTAGAAGGTGTTGACGAAGACCGGCACCATCGGCACCTTCGACGTCTCGCCCATGATCCGCTGGTAGATGAAGCCGTACCCGTGGGGGATGCCGTGGTTGCCGTACCGCCCGGCGGGCAGCGAGCGCGACGCGGCGACGTCGAAGCCCTCCTCGGCCGAGCGCTCGATCAGGTGCCGGGCCAGGCCCGCGTGGCAGGGACGGGTGACGGTGTCGACGGGCACGTCGCCCAGCGCCGCCTCGCCCAGGCCGGGCTGCATCGCGGCGATCTGCTCGGCGGTGAACGGCACGTGGTCGACGTCGTCCCCCCAGTAGACCGCGAAGGCGGGCAGCAGCTCGTCGTCGTAGACCTCTTTGTGGTCGCTGCTGACGATGACCAGCACGTCGATCGCCGCGTCGGCCAGGTGTCCCCCCAGGCGGTCCATCGCCCGCTGGCAGGCCGCCCAGCGGTTGTACTGGACGTCGGGCGCGCACTCGTGGGAGAAGTCCTCGCGCTCGGCCCTGAGCTCGTCGAAGGTGTAACGCCCGCCGCGGAACTCCAGCGTGGAGCTGCGGCGGTCGGCCTCGCCGCGCTCCGCCCAGCGGACCGGGGGCGTCTTCAGCTGTGGCCCGTGTGAGGTGCCGATGCCGGCTACGACGGTTGCCATCATCTGCCTTTCGTTCGGTGTGCGACCGGTCCGCCGTCAGAGGCGGAAGAGGTCGCTCGCGTTCTTGTTGAAGATCGCCTCGCGCTCGGCGTCGGTGAGCCAGTCGATGTCGTTGACCAGCAGGTGGATGTCGTCGAACCAGCGGCCGTTCTCCGGGTTGATCTGGGAGCCGGTGCCGGGCTTCTCGGTGCCGAACAGGCAGCGGTCGACGCCCACGACCTTGATGAGCAGCTCGATGGCCTCCTGGGTGTACAGGCAGGTGTCGAACCACAGGCGGCGCAGCTTCTCCAGGTACGGCGTGCCCCCGGCGCGGACGCCCGACGGCAGGAACCGGCCGACCTGGTACGGGATCGCCCCGCCGCCGTGCGAGACGACGATCTTCAGGTCGGGGAAGTCCTTCAGGACCTGCGAGGAGAGCAGGCTCCAGATCGCGACCGTCTCCTCCTGGATGAAGTGCAGGCTGTACGGCTCACGCGCCGGAGGCTTGCACCCCGCGGCGTGGATGAGCGCGGGCACGTCCAGCTCGCACAATGCCTCGTACACCGGGTACCAGTACCGCTCGCCGAGCGCGGGCGGCGTCGCCGTGCCCTCGTACGGGTCGGGGTTGAGCAGCGCGCCGACGAAGCCCAGCTCGGTGACGGTACGGCGCAGCTCCCCCGCCCACTCCGCCGGCCCCAGGTCCGGGCTCTGCGGCAGCCCCGCCACGCCCTTGAACCGGCCGGGGAACAGCTCGCAGGTGCGGTGGATGACGTTGTTCGTCTCCTCCGTGAACCACTGGACGATCTTGGCGGGCTGCTCGCTGTGCATCATCTGGTACGGGCGGGGCGAGATGAGCTGGACGTCCACCCCGGCGCCGTCGATGTGGTGGAAGTGGGAGACGTTCCCGAAGCTGGGGTGCGGCTCCACGTGCACGGCGCGGATCTGGTCGTCGCTGATGGACGGGCCCTTCCCGCCGTGCGCCCCGCGGTGGGACAGGAGGTTGGCCTTCCACGCGTACAGCTTCGCCGGAGCGGTCACGTGGCCGTGGACATCGATGATCATGACGTTCTTCCAGGGGTGCGGGCCCGCCCGGCCGCGGGTGCGGGCCGGGCGGGGAACGGTCGGGACGGGCGGTGGCCCGCCCGGACCGCGTGTCGGACAGACGGCGGCCAAACGGACGGGCGGCGGATCAGGCGGACGGCGGGTCGGCCGGGTCGGCCGGGCCGGCCGGGTCGGCCGGGCCGGCCGCGGATCAGGCGGACAGCGGCGAGGAGATGAACTCGGTGATGCGCCCGTCCACGGCGGCGCGGTCATAGGTCCGCAGCAGACGGGTACGGCCCGCGCCCGGGTCGCCCCGGTGCAGGTACTCGTAGAGCTCCTGACGGGAGCCGAAGCCGTCGCCGACCAGCTCCCAGGCGATGCGGAACAGCCGCGCCTTGCGGTCCACGTCGATGTCGTGGCCGCGCATGTACTTCTCCAGGAACGGCCGCAGCTCGGGGCTGGCCAGGTCGGCCTCGGTCGGCTGCATGATCAGCCCGGAGGCGCCGATGCGGCGGACGATCTCCACCACGCGCGCGGAGACGTCGGCCGACCAGAACCCCAGGCCGTAGCTGGGCGCGGGGGCGAGCAGCCCGCCGGGGGTGGGCTGCGCCGACATCTCGGCCCCCACGATGCCCAGGCGGAGCGTCTCGGCGTAGGAGATCAGCTCCCCGACGTTCTCCTGGATGCCGCGGAAGGCGTTGACCCCGATGCTCTCGGCGAGCATGGCGGCCACGGACACGAAGAGCTTCAGCCGCTCGTGGAAGCGGATGTGGGTGCTCTGCATGCTCCAGGCGTTGAGGCGGCTGAGCCCGCGCAGCGCGAGCATGCCGTCGCCGAGGAGGAAGAGCCGCTCCCACGGGATCTCGACGTCGTCGAAGAAGAGCATGGCGTCCTGCTCGTCGAAGCGACGGCCCAGCGGGTGGCTGTGGCCGTTGCCCCGGTCGCCGAGCGGCTCCCGGCACAGGATCTTCAGGCCCTTGGCGTTCATCGGCAGCGCGAACCAGATGACGAACTTCTCCGCGCCGCGCTGCGCGGTGACGGCGTTGAGGTAGACGAGGACCTCGTGGGAGAAGGGCGCGAGGGTGGCCAGCTGCTTGGCGCCGCGGATCACGACGCCCCGCTCGTTCTCCTCGACGACGCGCAGCGCGAGGTCGGGGTCGTCGAGGGGGCTGGCGCTGCGGTCGATCTGCGGGTCGCCGAGCGCGTGGGTGAGCACCAGGTCGTGCTCCATGGCGTAGCGGTGGTAGGCGACGGCGTTGGCGCCGAAGCCCGCCCGGCCCTTCTCCAGCTCGTCGCGGTAGTCGTGGAGGCCGACCACGACGTTGGCCATGAAGTCGGGCGAGCGGCCGAGCTGTCCCCAGCTCTCCCGCATCCACCACTCCGAGGCGGCGAACTTCGCCCGCAGCTCCTCGGGGGTGGTGGGCAGCGCGTACGACCGGCTCACCCGGTTGCCCGTCTCGGGGGAGACGAAGGTGTTGGTCTCCAGGGCCTCGGTGTCGGCCAGCCGCAGGTCGAACAGCCGCGCGAACTCGTCGACGGTGTCGCGGAAGGCGGGGTGCTCGGCGACGTTCTTCACCCGCTCGCCGGCCAGCCAGACCTCCCGTCCGTCGTTGAGGCTCTCGCGGTACCTGTCGCCGGTCATGACGCCGCGGGCGTTGGTGATGTCCACGGTTTCCTCCTCGTGGTTGTCTCGTGGTCGTCGGGATGTCGCACGTCAGCAACGTGCTGGGGCGGTGCGGGTCAGGAACGTGTGAGGGCGGTGTGGGAGAACCCGGCGACGGCCTGGTAGCCCTCGCTGAACCGCCGAATCTCCTCGGGGGTGATGACGTCGCCGACACGCTCGAACGGCCGGTCCCCGGTCCGCTCGTGGACCTCCCGCAGGATGGCGTCCGGCGGGTTGGTCCGGTTGGTCAGCACGACGCGGGAGGTGGCCGCCAGCCGCTCCGTCTCGTAGGCGCGCAGCGCCCGGTACGGGTCCCCGGCGTCGGCCAGGCGGGCGGCCAGGACGCGCGCGTCCAGGATGGACTGGGCGGCCCCGTTGGAACCGCGCGGCACCATCGGGTGCGCGGCGTCGCCCAGAAGGGTGACGCGGCCCTCGGTCCAGTGGTCCAGCGGGTCCTGGTCGACCATGGGGTACTCCAGCACCGCCTCCGCGGCCCGGATCATCGCCGGCACGTCGAGCCAGTCGAAGTGCCAGTCGGCGAAGGGGCCGATGAAGTCGTCGATCAGCCCGGGGCGGTTCCAGTCGCGGGAGTCGCTGATCGGGGCCTCGACCTCGGCCACCCAGTTGACCAGCTGGTCCCCGCGGTCGTTGACGTTGTCGCGGATCGGGTAGACGACCATCTTCCCGGTGGCCAGCCATCCGGCCCGGACCATGCTCGCGCCCGTGAGGAAGCGCGGCCAGACGGTCGTGCCGCGCCACATCATGTATCCCGTGTAGTGCGGGGGGACGTCGCCGTGGAACTGCTTGCGCACCACCGAGTGCACGCCGTCGGCGCCGACGACGACGTCTCCCCTGACGTCCGAGGTGGACCCGTCCGGGTGCTCGACGTGGACGGTGGCCGAGGTCTCGTCCTGGGTCACGCGGACGCCGCGGTGGCCGAGCAGTACGGCGTCGGGGCCGAGCCGGTCGCGGACGGCTCCGAGCAGCACCTGCTGCAGGTCCCCGCGGTGGATCGAGAACTGCGGCCACTCGTAGCCCGCGTACCGCCCGGCCGGTTCGGCGGCGATCAGCTGCCCGAAGCGGTTGAAGAACGCCGACTCCCGGGTGGTCACGGCGACGGCGGCGAGGTCCTCCTCCAGCCCGAGCCGCGACAGGTTCCTGGTGGCGTGCGGGAGCAGGTTGATGCCGACTCCGAGGGCGCCAAGGTTCGGGGCGGCCTCCAGCACCACGCACTCGATCCCCGAGCGGTGGAGTTCGAGCGCCAGGGTGAGACCTCCGATCCCGGCGCCGAGGATCGTGACCCTGGGCTTGGTCGCCATCTGCGACTCCTTCCTCTACTACGTGCTCTGCACGGGCTGGCCGCCCGCTTTCGTACGGCCCGGGCGCGGGCGGGCACACCGCCGTGAGGGCACGGCGGCATGGCCCGTCGGCGCCCGTGGCACCGCGAACTGTGAAATCGGGGATGTGTGGGGTGTGGGGGCGGGGTGGGTCAGGTCATCCGGAGGATCGCCTTGAGCGCCGTTCCCCGGTCCATCTCGTCGTAGCCCTCGGCGAGGTCGTCGATCCGGTACACCCGGTCGATCAGCGGCGACGGGTCCAGACGGCCGCCGACGACGTCGTCGATCAGACCGGGCAGGTAGTGCCGGGCGGGGGCGACCCCGCCCGCGAGCCGGACCTGCCGCCCGAACAGCCGCATCGGGGCGATCTGTCCCACGCCATGGGGAACGCCGACGAAGCCCACCGAGCCCGCCGGGCGGACGACGTCGAGCGCGGTGTCGAAGGCGGCCTGCATGCCGACGCACTCGACGACCCGGTCCGGCAGGCGGCCGTCCAGCATCTCCCGCACGGCCTCGACGGGCGACTCGTCCCGGGAGACCCGCAGCGTCCGCGCGCCGGCTCCCTCGGCGACCTTCAGCCGTTCGTCCCGCTCGCCGAGCAGGAGCACCCGGGCGGCCCCGGCGCGGGCCGCGGCCATCGCGGCGGAGATGCCGACCGCGCCGTCGCCGATCACCGCGACGGTGTCGCCGCTCTCGACTCCGGCGAGGACGACGCCGTGCGTGCCGGTCGCAAAGACGTCGCACAGCGGGATCAGCCGGCGGGCGAGATCGTCGTCGATCTCCGCCTCCGGCCAGGGAAGCCTGACGAGCGTCGCGTCGGCGTACGGCACGCGGATGGCCTCGGCCTGCGCGCCCGCCCAGTCCTTGCCCCAGATCCCGGCGTGCGCGCAGAGCGGTTGCAGACCGCGCCGGCACTCCTCGCACCCGCCCTCGGAGAACAGGAACGGCGCGATGACGACGTCACCGGGGCTCAGGGTGGCGACGTCCTGGCCCACCTCCCGCACCCGGCCGATGAACTCGTGCCCGATGCCGCCCTCGCCGTGCGGTACGAGACCCCGGAAGGTCCACAGGTCCGAGCCGCAGATCCCGGCGTAGAGGATGTCGACGACGACGTCGCCCGGATCGACGACCTCCGGTTCCGGCAGGTCCTTGACCCCGATCCGGCCCGGTTCGGTGAACCACGCTGCGCGCATGCTGTTTCGGCCTTTCGTCGTTCGTCGGTCTCAGGCGGCCGGGACGACCGTGGCGGGCAGCGCGTCGAGTCCGCGGATGAGCTGGTTGAGGCGCCGGACCGGCGTGCCGACCTCGAAGCGCTCGACCCGCCGCGCCAGCGCGCCGAGGATCGAGTGGCCCTCAAGGCGCGCCAGGCCCTGGCCGGCGCAGCCGTGCATGCCGTAGCCGAACGCGAGGTGGTCCACCGGGTTGCGGGTGACGTCGAAGCGGGTGGGGTCCTCCCACTTGCGCTCGTCGCGGTTGGCCGAGGCGTACAGCATCATGACGCGGGAGCCGGCGGCCAGCTTCTGGCCGTCCACCTCCACGTCGCGGGTGGCGACCCGGCAGAAGAACTGCACCGGCGCCTCGATGCGCAGGACCTCGTTGAGCGCGCTGGGGATCAGGGACGGGTCCCGGCGGACGAGGTCCCACTGCTCGGGGTACTGCGCGAAGTACCAGACCGCGTTGCTGATCGCGTTGATCGTGGTGTCGAGCCCGGCGGTGACGTAGGCCGACATGAGCGGGACGCAGGACTCCTGGCGGATCTCCCCGGCCTCGGCGGCGTCGTAGATCGCGCGTCCCATGCTGCCCGGCGTCAGCTGGTCGGGCTGGATGCTCGACAGGTAGGCGAGCTGGTCCTGCAGGAGCGGGAAGGCGGCGTCGGTGCGCGGTCCGGGCGGGCCGCTGGCGGAGAAGGCCGCGTCGGCCCAGCCGAGCACCTTGTCGCGCCCGTCCTGGGGCATGCCGACCAGGTCCAGGACGACGGAGATGGGGAAGGCCCGCGCGAGGTCGTTGACCGCGTCGAAGCTCCCCGCGGCGACGAGCGGCTCGACGAGTTCGTCGGCCCGGCGCTCGATGTCCGCCTTGAGGTTCCTGATCGCCTTCGGCGACAGCCTCGACGCCAGCACGTTGCGGAGCTTGTCGTGCTCGGGCGGGTCGGTGGCGATGATCATGCCCTGGGTGGCGGCGTTGGCCATGTCGTTCAGGCCGATGCCCTGGGCGGAGCTGAAGGACTCCCAGTCGGACAGGGCGCCTCGCACGTCGGCGTACCGGCCCATGGCCCAGGAGCCGTAGTGGGGCAGGTAGACGGCGGGGGCGGTGTCCCGGATGATCTGGTAGTTGGGGAACGGGTCGGTCAGGGCGGCGTCGTCGAACAGGTCGAGGTCCAGGGACGGACCCTCGGGAATGCTGGTCATCCACGTGCTCCTTCGAGAAATGCGGGGGGTACGGGGTCAGACGCGGTCGCGAGCTTGCGCAGTTTGACCACGGGCATGCGGTGGTTCACGGTGGCCGCGGCCACGGGGACGCCCTCGTGGGTCCAGCGGATGAGGGCGCTGCGTTCGTCGAGCGATCCGCTGAGGATCTCCGGGGTCGCCCCCGGCAGGATCCGGCCGCAGATCTTGATGTCGAGGCCCCACTGCTCGGTCCAGTAGTACGGCGCCGGGCGGTAGACGGGGGCCTCGTCCCCCTTGAGCAGGGCCTGGGCGGCGGCCCGCGCCTGGTCGATCGCGCTGCCCCAGTGCGGGGAGCGCCGGGGCCTGCCGGTGCGGTCGCTGACGCGGGTGACGACGTCCCCGGCCGCGACGACGCCCGGCGCGACCCGGCAGCGGTCGTCGACGAGCAGGCCCTCGGGACCGCCGAGGCCGGATCCGGCCAGCCACTCGACGTTGGGCACGTCGCCCACCGCGCTGACGACCACGTCGGCCTCCAGGAGCAGCCCGTCGGCCGTCCGCACCGCGGTGACCGGGGCTCCCCCGACGAGCTCGACCGTGCCCGGGGAGCGGACCAGCCGTACTCCCTCGTCCACGGCGGCCCGCGTCATGTGCTCGGCCAGGAAGCCGCCGAACTGCCGGACCAGCGGGGGATCCTGGTCGACGACGGTGACCTCCAGCCCGAGCCCGCGCGCCGTCGAGGCGATCTCCATGCCGAGGAACCCGCCGCCGACGACGACCAGCGAGCCCGCCTCGGCGAACGCGGCGCGCAGGCGCAGCGCGTCGTCCAGGTCGCGCACCACCAGCTCGCCCGCCTCCGGCGGCCCGAGCCGCCTGGCCCGCGCTCCCGAGGCCACGACCAGGCCGTCGTAGGGGAGCTCCTCGCCGCCGTCCAGCAGCACCCGCCGCCGCTCGCGGTCGAGCCCGACGGCCCGGCACCCGGAACGGAAGGCGACGTCGGGGCGGAGCGGCGCCATGAAGACCGACTCCACGGTCTCGGCGCCCTTCAGCATCCCCTTGGAGAGCGGCGGCCGCACGTAGGGCGTGTAGCGTTCGTCGCTCACGATCGTGATCGAGCCCTCGTGCCCGTGCCGGCGCAGCGTGTCGGCGGCGGTGACGGCGGCGATGGAGCCGCCGACGATCACGATCTCCCGGACGTCCTCGGTCACTGCTGCAGCCTCAGCGCGGCGACCGGGCACACGCGCACCGCGGCCTCCGCGTTCGCCGCCTCGTCCGGCGCGACCTCCTCGGCCAATACCGTCAGCTCGCCCTCGTCATCGAGTTCCAGCAGGTGGGGGGCGGCTTCGGCGCAGAATCCGTAGCCCTCGCAGCGCGTCTCGTCGACGATGATCCTCATGTCAGTACCTCTGTGGGGAGTCCGGGGTGATCAGACGGGGTAGGCGGGCGGGGTGGGACGGGCGGTGACCCACTGCCAGTAGGTGAACTCGTCCAGGTTCCAGTGGCCGCCGTAACGGCCGCCGTTGCCGGAGGCGCCCATGCCTCCCATCGGGATGTGGGCGGCGTCGTTGATGGTCTGCCCGTTGACGTGGACCATGCCGGTGCGCAGCCGTTCGGCCAGCGCGAGCCCTCGCGCCATGGACCCGGTGTGGATCGCGGCGGACAGGCCGTACATGGTCCGGCCCGCGAGATCGGCCGCCTCGTCGTCCGAGGCGAACCTGGTCACCGGGATCACCGGGCCGAAGATCTCCTCGGAGAACGCGCGGGTCTCCGGCGTGACCCGGTCGAGCACGGTCGGGCGGTAGAAGGGGCCGTCGTGGGTGCCGCCGGTGCTGAGCACGGCGCCGGAGGCGACCGAGGAGGTGACGATGTCGTGGACCCTGGCCGCCTGGCGGGCGTCGATGAGCGGCCCGACCCGCACCTCCGGGCGCCGCGGGTCGCCCATGACGAGGGAGGCGGCGTGCTTGGTGAGGCGCTCGACGTACTCGTCGGCGATCCGCTCGTGCACGAGGTGACGGCCCGTCGCCATGCAGATCTGGCCCTGGTGCAGCAGCGAGCCCCAGGCCGCGTTGTTGACGGCGGCGTCCAGGTCGGCGTCGTCCAGGACGATGAAGGCGTTGTTGCCGCCCAGCTCCAGCACCACCCGCTTGAGCAGGCCGCCCGCGATCTCGCCGACCCGCCGCCCGGTGGCGGAGGAGCCGGTGAAGGAGATGACCGACGTGTGCCGGGAGCGTACGACGGCCTCGCCCGCCTCCGGGCCGCCGGGCAGGACGTGAAGCAGCCCGGAGGGCAGGCCCGCGGCTTCGAACACGCGGGCCAGGGCGACGCCTCCGCTGAGGGAGGTCTTGATGTCGGGCTTGAGCAGTACGGCGTTGCCAAGGACCAGCGCCGGGGCCACCGAGCGGATGGCGAGCATGAGCGGAGCGTTCCAGGGCGCGATCACGCCGACGACGCCCACCGGGACCCGCCGGGCCATGCTCAGCACGGACGGGTCCTCGTGCGGCAGCAGCTGCCCGTAGGGCTGGTCGGCCAGGCCCGCGGCCGAACGCAGCTCGTCCAGGGCCTTGGTCACCTCCTGCTCGGCCTTGGACCGGATGCCGCCGGTCTCCCGGATCATCGTCTCCACGATGTCCGCCCGCATGGACTCCAGCGCCTGGGCCGCCCTGACCATCACCGCGCAGCGCTCCTTGTAGGAGGCACGGGCCCATTCGCGCTGGGCGGCCGACGCGCTCGCCCCGGCGCGTTCGACGTCCGCCTCGTCGGCCAGGCCGATCTCGCCGATGCGCTCGCCGGTCGCCACCTCCAGCACGTCCGCGGTCCCGGCACCGCCGGGACGCCACCCGTCGGAGAACAGGTGACCGGAGACCGACGCGAAATCACATTGGCTCACTGAAAACGCTCCTAATCACGGCAGCAACCCAGGTCAGAGGGGTTAAATCGGCGTTTAGAGGAGGTTACGCCGCGGTATCCGGGTGGCGTCTCGCTACAGGTGAACTAATCTCCGAGGTAGGAGTCCGACACGGTGTCGGAACGACACCGGAACGATCTCGGAGCGGCGCCGCGGCGGCGCCGGAGCGGTATCAGCGCGATGCCGGTGTGATACCGGTGATACCGGTGCGACGTCGGCGCGATGTCGGCGCGGGAGGGGGGGTGACATGAGCCTCGACGACATGATCCAGACACTCGCTGAGCAGCTCGACGTCCCGGTCGTGCTCTACGACGACGACCTGAACCTCGTGGCGTTCAGCGTCCACGCCAACGACGTGGACGAGGCCCGCAAGTCGGTGATCCTGTCGCGCAAGGCGAGCGCCCGGGCCCAGGAGATGATCGCCGCCCACCAGGTGCGCAGGGCGCACTCCCCGGTACGGCTGCCCCCGCACGAGGGGATGCCCGCCCGGGTGATCTACCCGGTCTGGCTCGACCGGCACCTCGTCGGCTACATCGCCTACATCGGCGACACCCCCGACGAGGAACTGGAGGCGCAGCACCGGACGGCCCTGGCCCCGATGGAGTCAGAGATCGGCGCGCTGCTGGCCCTGCGCACCCTCCAGCGCCGCCAGACCTCCGAGGACTCGCGCCGCCTGCTGGTCGGGCTGCTGTCGGCGGAGCCCTCCCAGCGCGCCGCGGCCGCCGCCGAGCTCGTCGACTCCGGGATGCTCAGCTCCGCCGCCAAATACGCCGTGATGGTCTTCAGGGCCGCCCACCCCACGGCGCGCTCCGCGAGCGGGCCGAGGCTCGCGGTCGAGCAGGCGCTGTCGGTGATCGTCAGGCTGACCACGCTGAAGGCGTGCGGCGCGGTGCTCGGCGACGAGGGGGTGGTGGTCATCCCCCGCCCCGTCAAGGCCGGCAAGCTCGCCAGCCTGCTCCGGCGCCCCGGGCTGGAGTCGCTGCGTGCCGGGGCGGGCGGCCCGCGTGACTCCCTGGCGCGGGTGCACGAGTCCCACCGCGAGGCCGTCATGGCCTGGCGCGCCGCGGCCGCCGACCCGGCCCGCTACGGGCACTCGGCCCACTGGGACGACCTGGGACTGGACCGCCTGCTCGTCCAGCTCCCCCTGGACTCCCTCACCCTGGACGACCTCCCGCCCGCGGTCCGGCGGCTGCTGGAGACCCCTTCGGGCGCGAAGCTGGTGGAGACCCTGGAGACCTACCTCGACAACGGCGCCGACGCCCAGGAGACGGCCCGGGTGCTGGTCATCCACCGCAGCACGCTGTACTACCGGCTCGGCCGGATCCACGAGATCGTCCAGGACGACCTGTCCGACGGACGGGTGCGCCGCGACCTCCACACCGGCCTGAGAGTCGCCGCCCTCGCCGGCCTCCGCCCCACCTAACCAACGACCGCCCCCTCCCACCGCCCCACAACCGTCCACCCTCACCACAGCCACTCACCCCCACCGCCCCGCGACCGCTCACTCCCACCGCGCCCGCGTGCCCACCCGCTCGACCGTCGCCCGCACCCGCGACCGTCCACCTCCACCACACCCGCGGCGCTCACCTTCACCGCACCCGCGACCGCCCATTCCCACCGTGCTCGTGACCCTCCGGGCGCCGGTACGGCGGGCGGTGACGCGGGGCGGCTCGGCGCCGATGGACGGCGCGCCATTGTCACTCCCGCATTTCTCTCCGGCATGTTCACCCTGCGTTTCAACGTCCTTTCGAACGGTATCCGGCGCGCTACCGACACAACCGGGTGACATTCGGTGCCCGTCGCGTCACATTCACTCCCCGAAGTCTTCTGGTTTCGCACCTGCGGAGCGGTAAGAGCGCTCTCCGACCGCCGCGTTCGATTGTGTCCCACTTCGTTGATGGTTTCGCCCGATCTTCACCTCGTGCCGGAAATAAAACTTCCCACCGGAGCGTCTCGCCCACCCAAAGGAGAGCGCACCGCGCGAACATTTTCAACAACGGTGAAATAAGCGACCGCTCACCACGAATCCGCCCCTCCCACAGCGTGATGGCGCATGAAGATCAGGCGGACACGGAGCGCAGCGGACGGCAGAGCACAGGAGGGCCGTCATTTCTACGGCGCCTTCCGGCCACCGTCAAGCGCATTTCGATTCACTTTTCATTGAAGTATCGAGCCCATCGCGAATCGACACAATGACTCCTCGCGTTCACTTAACAGCCGACCGTGTAAATCGATTAATGGGTTGATTTTCATATGGGTGATCGGCCTATGCTGACTCGTCGGGTCTGTTGTTTTCATGACACGCCAATTACGCGGTTAACGGGGCTTGTGGCGCCTCGGACCAATCCGTTCGGGGGAGCGTGCCACCGTTCTTCGGCATGCCCTGGGTCACTGATCGCAAGGTTCCGAACCCGCATGGCGTGGAAGAGGCCAGAGGAGATTTTTTTGTCCGTCCGCTCCTTTTCCCGGAATCGCAGAGGTTTTCCATCGTCGCGGCATCGGCTCGCCGCCGCCGTACTCGCCGTGACCGTCGGCGCGCTGTCGGGCATGGTCTCGGCGGGGCCCGCCTCGGCCGAACCGGCTCCCGCCTATGACCACAGCAAGGAGAAGGGCGTCGCGCCGGGGACGCACGGGCCGCTGCCCAAGGGGTTCTCCACCACCGAACTGTCGGTGAAGTTCAAGTCCGACCTGGAGGTACGGCTCCGCGGCCAGAAGCTGGTCGCCGAGGCCACCGCCGACGCCTCCGACATCCAGCAGGTGCTGGCCAAGTACAAGGGCGCCTCGATCAGGCCGCTGTCGTCCACGCCCGAGACGAAGGTCACCGAGCGGCGGCTCCAGCTGGAGAAGCGGGTCGGCCGCGAGCTGCCCGACCTGAACTCGTGGTTCGTCGTCACGGTGCCCAAGGACATCGAGTCGCTGCTGAACGACCTGAACGCCCTGCCGTCGGTGGAGATCGCCCAGGCCAGGCCGATCGCGGCGTCTCCCACCGAGCCGCTGCGCACGCACCAGAGGTACCGCAACGCGGTCGGCTCCGTACAGGGCAGCGGGGTCGACGCCGACTACGCCAACGCGCAGACCGGCGGCAAGGGCGACGGCATCACCGTCACCGACATCGAGGTCAGTTCAACGGTGACCCCGCTGTACGGCCCGCAGACGCTCGCGGCCGGAAACGACCACTCCCTGATGGTGTCGTGGACCCCGGTGCTCGGCGAGGTGTGGGCCTGGGGCGACAACGCCCAAGGCCAGCTCGGCATCGGCAACACCACGACCAAGAAGGTCCCGGTTCGGGTCCCCGGCCTGACCAACGTCGCCGCCGTCTCCGCCGGTAACGGCTTCTCGGTGGCGCTGAAGTCCGACGGCACCGTGTGGACCTGGGGCGACAACACCCATGGCCAGCTCGGCAACGGCACCACCACCGACAGCTCGGTCCCGGTGCAGGTCGCCGGAATCTTCAACGCGGTGGGGGTGAGCGCGGGGGCCGGTCACGTGCTGGCCGTACTGTCGGACGGCACCGTCCGGGCCTGGGGCGACAACAGCAAGCGCCAGCTCGGCTACGGAACCGGCGACTCCGCGATCGCGATCACCGTCCCCGGGCTCACGGGCGTGTCCACCGGATCCCGTTCCGTCGCGGCGGGGACGGGCCACTCCGTCGTCCTGCTGGCCGGTGGCACGCTCAAGGCGTGGGGCGACAACAGC
This sequence comes from Streptosporangium sp. NPDC051022, assembly GCF_040683035.1. Classification (NCBI taxonomy): domain Bacteria; kingdom Bacillati; phylum Actinomycetota; class Actinomycetes; order Streptosporangiales; family Streptosporangiaceae; genus Streptosporangium; species Streptosporangium sp. NPDC051022. The sequence continues at coordinate 137,504 of NZ_JBFBCF010000017.1, forward strand.
CAGGGCCAGCTCGGCGACGGCACCACCACCAACCGGCTCTCCCCGGTCGCCGTCCCCGGCCTGACCGGCGTCAGCCAGATCAGCAGCCGCGCCGACCACGTGCTGGCCCTGATGACGGGCGGTACGGTCAAGGCGTGGGGCGACAACAGCCAGGGCCAGCTAGGTGACGGCACCACCACCGACCGCTCCTCCCCGGTCGCGGTGTCCGGCCTGACCAACGTCAGCGGCATCTCCGCGGGCTCCCTGCACAGCGCCGCCACGACGTCGTCGGTCTCCTCGACGACCTACACCTGGGGTGACAACGCCCAGGGGCAGCTCGGCAACGGCACCACCACCGACTCCACCACCCCCATCGCGACCTCGACCTCCCTGGCCGGCGAGGAGATCTCGGCGGGCCTGGCGCACAACGTCGCCAAGCTCGGCTCGTGGTTCTACGTCTGGGGCGCCAACGGCAGCGGGCGGCTCGGCGAAGGCACCACCACCTCCCGGACCAGCCCGTTCCAGCTCAGCGGGGTGACCAACCACTGGAACCTGTGCCACGAGGAGTTCGCCGGGCGCGTCGCGACCGGCGCGGTGGTCCAGGTGCCGGCCCTGTTCGGCGACCCGTGCTCCACCGACTCCCCGGTCGGCCACGGCACCGCCGCCGCCGGGATCATCGCCGCCCAGGACGACAACGGGCTCGGCCTGGCGGGCATCGCGCCGCACGCCACGCTGCACGTTTCCGGCACCTCCCTTCCGGACGCCGTCGCCTACGCCACCGCGAACTCCAACCCGGGCGACGTGATCCTGTACGAGATCCAGGTGGGCTCCGGCGGTCACTGGTACCCGTGGGAGCTGGACGGCAGCGTCTACGACCAGACGGTGCTGGCCACCGCGGCCGGGGTGACCGTGGTCGAGGCGGCCGGCAACGGCGGCGACAACCTCGACAGCACAACCGACCCCTACGCCACCACCATCATGGGCCGCCCCGACTCCGGCGCCCTCATGGTCGGAGCGGGGGCGCCGCCCGCCCCCGGCGGGACGAACTGCACCGGCTCCACCCCGCCCGCCGAGCGGACCGCGATGTGGTTCTCGACGTACGGCTCCCGCGTGGACGTCCAGGCCTACGGCGCCTGCGTGGCGTCCCTGGGCACCCCCGGCGGGCATGACCTGAACCCCTCGGAGACCAACCCCAACAAGATGTACACCGGCACCTTCAGCGGCACCTCCAGCGCCAGCGCCGTCATGGCCGGAACGGTGGCGGCCCTCCAGGGCGTGGCCAAGGCCGCGAGCGGGGTGCTCACCCCGGCTCAGGTCCGCGACACCCTCAAACTGACCGGTACGGCCCAGCCCACCGGCGACCCCCACCACATCGGCCCGCAGCCGAACCTGCACGCCGCGGTCGACGACGTCCTGACCCCCTAGTGCGGTGACCGCTTACCTTCCTAGCGCGGTGACCACTTACCTTCCTAGCGCGGTGACCGCTTACCTTCGTCGTGTTCGTGGCCGTCCAGGCGCCGGTACGGCGGGCGGTGAAACGGGGCGGATCGGCGCCGGTGAGCGGCGCTCGACCCGGTGAACGTTCCCGATCACCGCACTAGATGATCCACCCCGTGGAATCACCGCATGGACAGGACGGGGGTGTCCACGCTCGGTTCGTCCGTGACGACCGGCGTGGGCACCCCCGCGCCCGCGTTTCCCGGACCGCGCTTCCCAAACGGCGCTCCCCGGACGGCGCTCCCCGGACGGTCCGATGCAGGCCTCACCCGATCCGGGTCCGTGGCGCCGTACTGGGAGGGGTCCGTCCCGCGTCGCGGGCGAACGGTTCGAGCAGTGCCCTCGCGCACTCCCACACGTTCTCCGGGTCGGCACCGGCCTCGATCATGCGGGACCCTGCGTGCACCACGGCGTTGACCATCTCCGCCGTCGACGACGCGTCACCGACGCCGAGATCGCGCAGCGCCTCCACCAGCGGTTCGAGGAGCTGCCCGTGCATGGCGCGGGTCTTCTCCGCGACCGTGTCGCTCGGGGCGATCTCCGCGAGCGCCGTGGCGAGCGCGTGCTCTCCCTCCGCGACGAGTTCGAAGTTCGTCCGCGCGTAGGCGAGCACCCGCTCCCCGGGACCGGCGGCGGCGTCCATCGCCTTCGCGACCCGCGCCGACCAGCGGGGGAAGACGTCCTCGACCATCGCGACGAGGAGATCCTCCGCCGACCGGAAGTACTGGTAGACGCTCGGACGCGCGAGCCCGCCGCGCGCCGCGACGCCGCTCAGCGTGGGAGGCCTGCCGGTCTCCGCCAGGATCGCCCGGGCCGCGTCGAGAAGCGCACGGTGCTGGGCGGCACGGTGCTCGGCGAGGGTCGCCGCCTGGATGCGGGGCACGGGCACTCCTCGATCGTGGGCTTCTCCTTACCCGGACAGTTTCCCATCCACCATCTCCAGGACGCGGTCGCAGTGTCCCAGCACGTCGTGGTCGTGCGTCACCATGACGGTCGCGACGGCGGACTCGTGGGTCTCGCGGGCGAGCAGTTCCACGATCTCGTGGCTGCGGGCGCGGTCGAGCGCCGCGGTGGGCTCGTCGACCAGCAGTACGGCGGGGCGGGTGACGAGCGCCCGGGCGATGCCGATCCGCTGGCGTTCGCCACCGGAGAGCTGGTGCGGGCGGTGCCCGGCCCGGTGCGCCATGCCGACCCGCTCCAGGAGATCGAGCGGGGCGTACCCGTCCTGCGGGCGCACGCCCGCGACGTCGAGCGCGAAGCGGAGCTGGTCGGCCGAGGTGAGCGCCGGGATGAGGTTGCCCGACTGGAACACGAAGCCGATCTTCTCCCTGCGGTGTCGTGTCTTCTCCCGCGCGCTCGCCCGCGCCACGTCGACACCGTGCAGCAGGACGCGGCCGCTGTCCGGCGTGGTGAGCGCGCCGGCGACGGCGAGCAGACTCGACTTTCCCGCGCCGGACGGGCCGACGATCGCGACCAGCTCACCGGGCGCGACGGCGAGGTGGACGTCGTCGAGCGCGGTGACCATCGCGTCGCCGTCGCCCAGGCGCAGGGTGACGCCCTCCAGCAAGAGCCCCTCCCGCGCGGGGTCTCCGGGCCGGACCGGCTGCTCGGGAAGCGTGGAGTGCGCGCTCATCGGTTTCCTCCCAGGGCTGTGAGCGGATCGACACGGACGACGCGGCCGACCGCCGTGGCGGCGCCCGCGAGACCGAGGAAAATCAGGAGCAGGGCCGCGAAGGCGAGGGGAACCGCCTCCAGGGCGAACGGCATGGGGGTCCCGGAGAGGAACGCGCCCCCGCCCACACCCGCCAGGAAGCCCACGGCGGTGGACGACACCAGGACGACGGTCGCCTGGATCATGGTGTCGCGCATGAGGTAGCCGGTGGAGGCGCCCATGGCGCGCACGACGGCGAGTTCGTGCCTGCGCTGGATCGTCCAGACCGTGAAGAAGGCCCCGACGACCAGCGCGGAGATCGCGTACAGGAAGACCTGGATGAGCGTGAGCGTGGAGGTCTCGGCCGAGTAGCCGGGCGACGCGCCGTAGGACTCCTTCAGCGTCATGCTCGTGGTGCCGGCCGCCGCGTCACCGGCGGTGAGGACGGCGTCCGTACCGGCCCCGTCCCTCAGGCGCAGGGCGACGGCCGTCGCCTCCTGGTAGGCGCTCTCGCGCACCTCGTCGTCCGGTCCCGCCCCGGCGTGCGTCCGCTGCCAGGTGCGCAGCGGAATGTAGGCGACGTCGACGTGTCCGAAGGTGCGCTGGTCGCCCGTGGTGCCCACGATCGTGAGCCGGGTGCCCAGCCGGTCGATCGTGACGGTGTCGCCGATCGACAGTCCCTCGTCGAGGACGGTCCGGCTGACCACGATCCCGGCGGGGTCGGCGCCGAGCCGGGCCCCGGAGGAGACCTCGGGAGAGAGGAACGAGCCGGGATCCACGCCGAACAGCGCCAGGTCGACCGGGATCTCGGTGCCGCCCGCCGTTCTCGCCTTGGCGTTGGCGAGCATGTTGCCGAACGGTGCCGCGTCGGCGACGCCGTCCTGCTTCTTCCAGGTGTCCGCCTGCGCGAGCTCGACCGAGCTGCGGGAGAAGGCGGAGTCGGTCTTGGTGCCCTGCGCGAAGGCGAAGGCGGTGACCGGGAGCCGCTGGAGGCCGGAGATGCCGTCGTTGACGAGGCCGGAGGACAGGCCGGACAGCAGCACGACAAGGACGGCGATGAGCGCGACCACCCCTCCCATCAGCCCGAAACGTGCGCGCGCGAACACCAGTTCGCGCCAGGCGAGGAACATGGCACTCCTTCAGCGAGGGGAGGGCACGGCTCTGCCTCACCGGGGAACGGGGACGGGCTTCGCCGTACGACGGAAACGATGCGCGGCCAACCTTGCCGACGCATCGTCGGTAAATATACCAACGCACTGTCGGGAAGAATCCGGCGCCTAGGCCTTCACGTGCCACAACGGGGCCGAACCCACCTGGACCGGGCCGACGAAGGCGTCGGCCGCAGGCCGGACCGGGCCGACGAGGGGCTCGGCGGCGGGCCGGATCGGCAGGAACATGGGAGGGTCCGGACGGCTCACGGGACCCGGGAAGGACGTCGACGCACGGGATACGGGAAGGACGTCGACGCACGGAACAATCACCGGCCGCCACGACCCCGCCCTCACGGGGTTCAGGGATTCGAGGATTCGGGGATTCCGGCGGGAACGCCTTTCACGCGGCTCCGGTGTGCGAGATCAGGCCCTTTCTCCGCCGGTTTGAGCCGACAGGCACACCATTGCCTTTCCAGCGTTTCCCCTCGAAAGATTCACCCTGCGTTTCCACGACATTTCGAACGGTGCCCGGATCGGCGTTAGCATGACCGGGCACAGCCCACCCCCCACCGCGTTACATTCGTGCCCCGAGAACCACGGGGTTCACCCTGACGGCACGGAGGTTTTCGTGCGGCGTGGACCCTCGCGGCCTGTTTCCTTCCGCCCCGTTTCGCCGGGTGTTCCGCCCGGCTCACACCCCGCACCGGAAGTCGCCCCCTATTGGAGCGCCCCGTTTTCCCAGGAGAACGCGTGGTCCGCGCACGCCCTCCGCCGCGCTGAAACCAACCGGGTAGCCGCCATTCCCGCAGCGTGACGGCGCACGACGACCGAGCGGACATGGAGCGCCGCGGCGACCAGGGGCGGAGAACGGTCATTTCTACGACGTTTTCCGATCGCCGTCAAGCACACATTGATTAACTTTTCGCCGATCAGCCGACTCTGTCGACAATTGACATGATCACTCCTCGTGATCACTCAATGGCCGACCGTACGGCAATTTAAATGGTTGATTTCCGAGTGGGCGATCAGCCTATGCTGACCCGTCAGGTCTGTTGTTTTCACGATACACGCTGATTGCGCGGGTAATGGGTCTTCCGATGGCGGCGACGCCTCGGTTCGTCGTGCTCGGATGAGCATGCCGTTACTTCTCGGCACGCCCGGATTCACCAATCGCAAGACTCTGAACCCGCGCGTCACAGAAGACGCCAGAGGAGAATTCGTTGTCGGTTCGCTCCACTGCTCAGGACCGTGGAAGTTTTCGATCGTCGCGCCGTCGGCTCGCCGCCGCACTCGCCGTAATCGTCGGCACGCTCTCGGGGTTGATCTCGCCAGGACCGGTCTCGGCCGAACCACCCCCGGCCTATGACCACAGCAGGGAGAAGGGGGTCGCGCCGGGGACGCACGGGCCGTTGCCCAAGGGGTTCTCCACGACCCAGCTGTCGGTGAAGTTCAAGTCCGACCGGGAGGTACGGGTACGAGGCCTGAAGCCGGTCGCGAAGAACGCCGCCGACGCCTCCGAGATCCAGCAAGTGCTGGCCAGGTACAAGGGCGCGTCGATCAGGCCGCTGTCGTCCACGCCGGAGACGAAGGTCACCGAGCGGCGGCTTCAGCTGGAGAAGCGGGTCGGCCGTGAGCTGCCCGACCTGAACTCGTGGTTCGTCGTCACGGTGCCCCAGGGCATCGAGTCGCTGCTGAGCGACCTGAACGCCCTGCCGTCGGTGGAGATCGCCCAGGCCAGGCCGATCCTCACGTCCCCCACCGAGCCGTTGAGCTCGCACCAGAAGTACCGCAACGCGACCGGTTCGGTGCAGGGCGGCGGGGTCGACGCCGACTACGCCAACGCGCAGACCGGCGGCAAGGGCGACGGCGTCACCGTCACCGACATCGAGGTCACTTCAGCGGTGACCCCGCAGTCCGGCCCTCAGACGATCGCCGCGGGTGACGACCACTCGCTGATGACGGCCTGGGGCTCGGGGGCCGGCGAGGTGTGGGCCTGGGGCGACAACGCCCAGGGGCAGCTCGGCAACGGCAACACCACGACCAGGAAGGTCCCGGTGAAGATCCCCGGCCTGAGCGGCGTCGCCGCCGTCGCGGCCGGCACCGGCTTCTCGGTGGCGCTGAAGTCCGACGGCACCGTGTGGGCCTGGGGTGACAACAGCCAGGGGCAGCTCGGCAACGGCACCACCACCGACAGCTCGGTCCCGGTGCAGGTCACCGGAATCTCCACCGCGGTGGGGGTGAGCGCGGGCGCCGGTCACGTGCTGGCCGTACTGGCGAACGGTACCGTCCGGGCCTGGGGCGACAACAGCAAGCGCCAGCTCGGCTACGGCACCGCTGACTCCACGGTCGCGCTCGCCGTTCCCGGCCTCACGAGCGTGTCCACCGCGTTCGGTTCCGTCGCGGCGGGAGCGGCGCACTCCGTCGTCGTGCTCGCCACCGGCACGGCCAAGGCGTGGGGCGACAACAGCCAGGGCCAGCTCGGCGACGGCACCACCACCAACCGGACGTCCCCGGTCACGGTGTCCGGCCTGACCAGCGTCAAGCAGGTCAGCAGCCGCGCCGACCACGTGCTCGCCCTGATCAACGGCGGCACGGTCAAGGCGTGGGGTGACAACAGCCAGGGCCAGCTCGGCGACGGCACCACCACCGACCGCAAGACCCCGGTCTCGGTCTCCGGCCTGACCGGCGTCACCCAGGTGGCCGCGGGCTCCCTGCACAGCACCGCCGCCACCTCCTCGGCCACCTCGGCGACCTACACCTGGGGTGACAACGCCCAGGGGCAGCTCGGCAACGGGACCACCACCGACTCCACCACCCCCGTCGCGACCTCCCTGACCGCCGACTCGATCACGGCGGGCACCGCGCACAACATCAGCAAGGTCGGTCCGGTGGTCCACGTCTGGGGCGCCAACGGCAGCGGACGACTCGGTGAAGGCACCACCACCAACCGCACCAGCCCGGTCCAGCTGAGCAGACTGACCAACGAGTGGAACATGTGCCACGAGGAACTGGCCGGGCGCGTCGCGACCGGCGCGGTGGTCCAGGTTCCGGCTCTGTTCGGCGAACCGTGTGCCAACGACTTCATCGTCAAGCACGGCACCGCCGTCGCCGGGGTCATCGGCGCCCAGGACGACAACGGGCTCGGCATGGCGGGCATCGCACCGCACGCCACCCTGCACCTGTCCGGCACCGAGGTTCCCGACGCCGTCGCCTACGCCACCGCGAACTCCGGTCCGGGTGACGTGATCCTGTACGAGGTCGAGGTCGCATTCGACGGACCCGCCACCCGCTGGTACCCGTGGGAGGTGGAGAGCAGCATCTACGACCAGACGGTGCTGGCGACCGCCGCCGGGGTGACCGTGGTCGAGGCGGCCGGCAACGGCGGCAACGACCTCGACGACCCGGCCGATGTCCACGCCACCACCCTCATGGGCCGTCCCGACTCCGGCGCCATCATGGTCGGAGCCGGAGCAGCGCCCAGCCCCGGCGGGACGAACTGCCACGGCCCCAACGCACCCGCCGAGCTGACCGCGCTGTCGTTCTCGACGTACGGCTCCCGCGTGGACGTCCAGGCCTACGGCACCTGCGTGGCCACCCTGGGCATTCCCGGCTCCCAGGACCTGACCCCGTCGGAGACCGATCCGAACAAGATGTACACCGGTGTCTTCAGTGGCACCTCCAGCGCCAGCGCCATCGTCGCCGGTGCGGTGGCGGCCCTCCAGGGCGTGGCCAAGCAGGCGGGCGGGGTGCTCACCCCGGCCCAGGTCCGCGACACCCTCAAACTGACCGGTACGCCGCAGGCCACCGGCGACCCCCACCACATCGGCCCCCGCCCCGACCTGCACGCGGCGATCGACGACATCCTGACCCCCTAGACGATCCACCCCACGGGGTGACCACATGAACAAGGCGGGGGTGTCCGCGCTCGGTCCGTCCGCGACGACCGGCCTGGACACCCCGCCCCCTTCCCACCGGGGAAAACCGATGGATCACGGAGGTGCCGCCGCACAAAATGGCCGCATGACCGGAGGCGAGCTGGTGTCGGCGGCGACAGCGAGGGACTGCCCCTGTGCGCGGCGGCCTGCTGGGGGCACACCGAGGTGGTGACCGCGCTGCTCGACGCCGGTGCCGATCCCGACCGGCGGGAGGATGTCGCGAGGAGCGCGATGACCGCCCTGCACTGGGCGGCGTCGAACGAGCACCTGGCCGTCGTGAAGGCACTGCTCGACCGGGGCGCCGCCCCCGACATCGGTGACTCCGCCGGGCGTACCGCCCTCTCCCACGCCGCCGAGCGCGGCGCGACGGCCGTGGTCAGGAAGCTGCTCGTCCACGGGGCGAACCCCGCTCCGGCCGACGTCCGGGGCCGGCGCCCCATCGATCTCGCCCGGCGGTACGCCGGCCTCGACATCGAGGCGGAGGTTCTCTCCCGGGCCGAGGAGCACGCCCCACAGGGGGCGCGGATCACCCTCCGCCGCGAGGAGTCCGAGGGAGGCGACGTACGGATCGTGGCCGAGATGCGCGACGACACCGGCGCCCTCCGTTCGGAGACACAGCTCGGCACCGGCCACGCCGAGATCATCCGCCTCCTGGAGACGTGGACGACCGGGTCCACCGGCCATCCGTAGGGTTCCGAATGCTCCGGCAAGGTGCGGTACTCCGGCCACGTCACCCGACGGTGGCCGTCCAGTGGCCGCGCCGTAGATGAATCGTCCCGTCCGGGCTGATCTCCACGGTGGAGCCGTACACCGGCAGGCCACCGGTCATGCTCTGCCGGTGCCTGATCTCCTCCAGCACCTCCCACAGGCGGCGGGGACCGCCCTGGTGCACGGTCGGCGGCTCCCCTCTCAGGCCGGTGGCGCGTGCCCACGACCCGTCCGCGTGGACCATCCACGCGGTGCGGCGGCCGTCCTGGTCACGTTCGTAGTGGTGCTCGACGCCGGGGGCGAGGATCTCCAGCATGGAGGCCACCTCCCACGCTTCCCGGACCTCCAGGACTCCGTAGCGCCCCTGAGTGACCTCCTCGCCCTCCTGGTCGCGGATCGTGGCGAGCCGGTCGGCCAGGCCGGGTGGGTAGTCCTCACCGTGGCGGGTGTTCATGAACATCGCCCAGTCGCGTTCCACCCGGCCGACGGCGCCGCCGTCTTCGTTCTTCCAGGCGGTGACGATCATCGAGGTGTTCGCGACGACCGTGACGAGGCGTCCACCGGGCCGGAGCGCGGCCAGCCACGAGGCGGGGATCGGCCGCACGGACACCATCGACACGATCCGGTCGTACTCCCCCGGCAGGGAACCGGTCGCGTCGACGGTGAGGACCGTCGGACGCAGACCCGCCTCGTCCAGACGGGCGGTCGCGGCATGGGTGAGGTACGGGTCCACATCGACGCTGGTGACCCGCTCCTCCCCGACGACCCGTGACAGCAGGGCCGCGCTGTAGCCGGAGCCGGTCGCCACGTCCAGCACGTCGGAGTCGTCATGAAGGCGCAGATGCCGGAGCATCTGCACGACCAGGCCCGGATGGGTGGACGAGGAGGTGGGGCGGCCCACCGGCCGGATACCGGGGGCGGCGTGGTCGGCGTGCAGAGCGCCGACCTTCGTCACCAGGGTCCGATCGCTGTAGGCCGCCTCCAGCCACGCCTGGGGGTCGGCGGAGCCGTCGCGCAGCGCGAAGCCGGTACCCCGATCCCACCAGCGGGGCACGAACACGTGCCGGGGTGTGGAGGCGACAGGAACGCGCCAGCGGGAGTCAGGGTGGGTGACCGTCTCGGCGAGCGCTTCGGCCTGGGGGATCCAGTCCATCAGTAGTCGGCGTCCGTCTCGGCGGGCGAGCAGTCATTGCCGTCACTGCTCGGGTTGCACGTGCCGTCGTCGGGGTTGCAGGCGTCAAGGCGGGCGGCGGCGGGCGAGCAGTCGTTGCTGTCGCCGGTGTCGGGGACGCAGTCGCCACCGCGGCGGGCGACGGGGATGGTGGCGACCGCGGCCCGCCATTCGGGACTGCCCACGATCTCGGCCAGAGAGGCGGTGTGCACGTTGCCTATCTTCATCCAGCGGGACAGCACGCAGGGCCATACTTCCCCCGTCGGGCCGACGGCCAGCTTGCCGCGACCGCAGTGCCCGCACAGCTGGGAGACATCCGGCCGAAGGCGGGAGGCGCGGCCGACCTCCCGCACGCTGTCGACCTTGATGCGGTCGGCGGGCACTCCGAGCCGGATCAGATCGGCACGGGCCCGGGCGACGCGCCGGCCGTCCCCGGTGTCGATGACGCCGACCCGGATCGGGATGCCCCAGCTGACGGCGCGACCGATGTTCGCCCGAGTCTGGTGGTGGCTGTTGGCGCTGCCGGTGACGGCCGCGTGCTCGTCGTCCCGCTCGGAGTAGTAGCTCGTCGCCAAGCTGACATTGGGCAGTTTTAGCAGCGGCCACCACCCGTCCCTGATGTGGACGAGGTTGGAGAACACCTCCACCCGCAGGCCGGTGCCGACGGCGTGGCCGAGCAACTGCGGGAAGGCGGGGTGCATGGTGGGCTCGCCGCCGATGAACTGCAGGCGGGTCACGCCCAGGGTGGAGGTCTCGGAGATGATGGCGTGCCAGTCCGCGGGAGTCATGGTGCCGTGGTCGCCGGACGGCCCGGAGTCGACGTAGCAGTGGACGCACTGGAGCTGGCACCGTCCGGTGATCTCCAGTTCCACCCGCCAGCCGAGCATGGTCGAAGCCTCGGTCATCTCGGCGAGAACTGCTGTCATGGCGCCTTCCCTTCTCTCGTCGTAGCGGAGCGGAGAACTGCGGGGTAGGTGGTGCCCGGCCGGTGTGGGGACCGGCCGGGCACCGGGGTCACACCGGCTTGGGTGGGCGTGCCGGTGTGGGGCGGTTCCCCTTCCCCGAGCACGTGGGAACCGCGTTGAGGTGCGGCCCGGGCCCCTCCTTCCCGAGCCGCACGAGGGAAGTACGGCATGGCGAGGGGTGCTCGCCGAGCCGTACCGGCTTCAGAACCGCAGGAAGGTGCGGGGAGGAGCGGGCGGCGGAAGAGGGGGCAGGGCGTTCAGGATCTCCGCCTGCTCGGTCAGCTTCTCGTCCATCCGTTCGGGGGTGGCCGTTCTGACCATGTACCGGATGCCCGCCCGCGCCTCTCCTGCCTCGGGGATGCGGCGTCGGAAGGCTCTCCAGACCCGGATGCCCGAGTCGTAGGAGATGTTCCAGCCGGGGTGGGCCCGCCTCAGCGCGAGCAGCCGCTCGGCGAGCAGGCCCGGATCCACGGAGGGCGGCCTTCTCTGGAGGATCACGCGGCCCTCCGGTAGGGATGACGAAGGTGGTACGGCGCGGCGGCGGATGCCTGGGGAACGGTGCCGCCGCGCCTGCTCTGGGGAGGTGAGACCGTCGGCCTCACCAGAGGGAGATCGCTCCAGGTGAAGGCGGTCTCCACGTCGTGCATCCGCTCCTCCAGCCCCTCGGCGGTGTCGTCCGTGACCATCAGCGGAGCGGGTGCCGGCCAGGTGGCGATGGCGTAGAAGCTGCGACGTCCCAGGCTGTACAGCACGAGCCAGGCGGGCCACGCCTGACCGAGCCGCTCGGCCTCGGCACGGGCCGGACCGTCCCACAGACGGCGATGGACGGTGGTGTACGGCCGCCCGTCGCGATGCCGTCCCGGCTCGCGAGCACCCCGCCCGATCACGACTCCCCCCGCCCGGCCGTCGTCTCCTGCCGTTCGGCCGTTGTCTCCTGCCGTTCGACCTCGGCCCGCAGGTCGTCGAAGGTGTCGGCGTCGACCGTCCGCGTCGCGCCGACCCCCATCTCGGCCTCGGTGAACGGAACGACCCGCGAGGCCCACAGCCGGTTCTTGTCACTGCGGATGATCCGCCAGCCGGGAATCGCCCCGACGGGGTTGCCGGACTTAGTATCTTCCATGGATCGCACTCCTTTGCGATCAAGGACCCGTCCGGACGTCTCTAGCGCCGGGCGGGTCCGCCTTATGCGGTGGGGAAGAGAACTCCAGGACAGGCCGTACGGCCTGGGCGGCACGTCAGCAAGGCCGTTTCCATCCCAGTGGCGCCGTTACAGGACTAGTGCGGAGTAAGTCTGTAAACTTTCTCCAAAGCCGCTCGTAACAGCTTCGGTTTGAAGGCATTCCGCGGCGTTGCGAGCCAGTACCGTCCAGGCGGCATATTCCGCTGAACCGGCGGGACAAGAAAGCGGCGCGTCACCGTCAAGATTCGCGCGTCCAGAATTTCCCAGTCATCGACCTCTCCAGGAGGAACCAGGAAATACACGGCCCGCTCGATCGGATCGACGATGACCGGAAAGTCACCGGCAGGTAGTCGCGTCAGCGCCACCAGACCGATATATCGCGGTACGCGGATCGCATCCCACTCGCCCCCCCCTCAGCCGAGGGAGCGGATCCGTGGTGCTATGCGGTGTGACTCCGGCCGTATTCATCATCAACGCCCCTGCCGTCGTGTGACCTCTCTGCGACGGTAGGCGCTTGCGGAGCCGGTTACCCGAACCAGCAGTTCGGGTAACCGAGGGTTCGGGAGATCAAAGAAGCTGCAGATGTTCTGTGAGCACGTCCACCTGTCGCCGGTACATGGGACGTAGGCGACGACGAAGGCGGATAACCATGTCCCGGGCGAGAGAGTTGCGGACAAAATCCTCTGGCGCTATGTGGAGCAGGTCGAGCAGGTGAACAAGGACGGCGGCATCCTCACGTCGCAGGTCGTGGCAACGGGCCACGTCAAGCAGGAAAGTGAAACGACGTTCCAGCGACGGCAGGTGACTGGTGTCGATTTGATCTGCGACACGTAACGCCTCGGTGGCCTCCCCGGCCTCCATCTCGATGCTCACGCTGTGCAGTTCGACGTTGGTCGGTCCGAACACGGTCCACATGGAGTTACCCTCACCGGCCTGTCGTGCCTGGGGAACGGCCCTGTCCCGAAGACGTCGCCGGGCGCTCCCCCACTTCTTTCGGCGAGCGTCGGCCACAACCGCCACGAGTTCCAGCGCACCGGCCAGTGCCGCAGCCTCGCTGTGTCGCGTAGCGCCGAGCTGCTCAATGCCGAGGCACGCGATCTGCTCGGCCCCTTCGTGCTCTCCGTCCGCGAGAAGAACATGGCCAAGGTTCCATTGCGCCGCCGCGATACGGATCGGGTCGTCTGCGTCCTCGGCCGCGCGCAGACCGCGATCGGCCGCCATGAGCGAAAGATCGACGCGGTCGGCTCGACGACAGTAGGACCGAAGCAGGAAGTAAAGGTCGGCCGCCGCCCGGAAGGCGTCCCGCCGGGAAGCAGAGTCGACACTCGTCCGCTGGACACGCGTGGCGTGCTCGGCATCAGCAATCAGGCCTGGCAGTACGGTTGCCGCGTCGGTGAATCGCGTGGGACTGGTCTGCCACATCCGCCACGCCGCCTCCACCCGCTCCCGCAACACGGTGGACGGGAGTGGAGGAGTACTTCGTGGCGGGCCGTATCCCATCAGGGCGTGGATGACATCCTGGTCGATGACACCGCCCTTCCCAGGCACCTCTTTTCTGGGCGCCTCGTCGAGCAGTGCCGACATTGGAACGCCAAGTTCGGCGGCGAGAGCTCGAAGAACCGGCAACGATGGTACTTTCAAGCCGCGCTCGATCTGCGAGAGATATTCCTCGGTTATGCCGCACAAGCCGGCGACCGCGGCTTGCTTGCGCTGCTTTTTCTCTCGCCAGTAGCGGATGCGCTCCCCAATGGGAAGATCCACAGACATTCCGGCCCCCTTCCTGACCGCTGCACTGAGCGTAGACCGGATGAGAATCGAGATGGCTCGGTCCGAGAGAACAGTGCGACAATCTGAAGCGGCATGAACTGACTGGAGGTGGCAATGACGGCGCTTCGGATCGTTTTGTGGGATATTGACCACACACTCGTGGACATGAGAGGTATTGGTCGTGAATTGTCCGCGCAGGCGTTCGAGCGGACAACCGGGGTGCCGATGCTCCGGCAGGCGAAGATCGACGGCATCACGGAATCTGTGATCTTCCGGGAGACGGCCAAGCTCCACGGCCTGACCGTCGACCGGAACGACTTCGAGCGTTTCGCGGACGCCCTCGCCGAAGCTCATATCCGGCGGAACGCCGATGTGCGAGAGCAGGGGCACGCCCTCCCCGGTGCTTCCGCCGCCCTGGAGGCCCTGGCCGTACTGCCCGGCGTCACACAGACAGTGGTGACCGGAAACGTCCGGGCGGTCGCCGAGATCAAGCTTCAGGCCTTCGGGCTTGAGCGCACTATCACGTGGGGGATAGGGGCCTTCGGCGAGGACGACGACGTCCGCGCCGAGCTGGTGCGAATCTCACTGAAGCGGGCCGCAGCCGCGTTCGGCGGAGCCGTGGAACCCGCCAACGCGGTGCTCATCGGGGACACGCCCGCCGATGTCGAAGCGGCCGTTCAGAACGGAGTGCCGGTCATCGCAGTGGCGACGGGCCGAAGCACCGCTGACGACCTGCGTGATGCGGGAGCCACCTGCGTTCTCCCCGATCTGCGGGATACCGCTTCGTTGGTGACGATCGTAAAAAACCAGGGCCGACGCCAATAGGGAAAGCCTTTGACGACTAGGGCGCGAGAGATGCGAACGGGTGTCTCACCGGCGAACACCTAGGAGCTCCCTGACCACGCGGCTCGCTTACTCCTCACCGCAGAGACTCCGTGTCGCACTCGGTGGTTCGCCGGGGAACCGGTCGGTGTCCGGGGAGTGTGAGGGACCGGCAGGTCCCTCGCCCGGGGTTTGGGGCGGAGCCCCAAGGAGCACAGCCCAAGCTTGGATCGCGCGGAGCGCGACGGTCTGGCGAGGCCCGGCTGAACTTCAGCTTCCGATTTCGAGGCGGACCATGGGCCGGTGCGGGCACCCCCAGTAGAGTGGCCCGTCATGGGCGTTCTCGTCGACTACTTCACGGCGGACTCCGAACAGTCCGCCCAGCTGGTCCTGTCCGACGGACCTGGGGCCGCGAACCTGCCGTATGCCGACTGCAAGGGATGGCTCGACGGACTCGACACGCTGGCAGCCGAGCTCAGCGGACGCGACCTCAGCGAGTTCGGTGACAGCGAGGTCGTCGCGGACGACGGTGAGTCGACGAGCGTGGATCGGGCGGCACCCGAGACCGTCGCCGCGCTCGCCGACACGGACGACGCGCGGTTGCGCGAGTACGCCGAGGAGGAACTGCTCGACGAGTTCGAGCTCGCACGCGTCACGGCTCTGCGGGATCTGGCCCGCGAGGCGGTACGGCTCAACCAGGGGATGTATCGCTGGACGTGCGTCTGAACGCCTCGAACAGCTCTTCGCGGAGCGCGGGCGGAAGCTTCCGGCCCATGTCCGACGGGCTCACCAGCGCCTGGTCGTCGTTCTGCTCCAGGGCCGTGCCCGCGAGGAACTCCAGGCTGGAGCGGGCCGTCGCCCGGTGACGGAGGTCCGGCCAGCGCTCCACCAGGGGCAGCACCGCCTCCACCCGGTCGCCGATCCGGTCGAGGAGCGCGTAGCCGGGCAGGCCGGGCAGGCGTTGGGCCTGGAGGTCGATGTGGTGGAAGGCGACGTAGTCGAGCTCCGCGCCGGTGAAGTCGTTGCCGGTGAACTCATTGCGGTCTCTGCCCAGCGCGGCCCGGTGGCCGACCGGTCGGCCCCAGAAGTTGACGTTCCGCACGCGACCACGGAAAACGCAGTCGACGAACTCGGCTTCGAACGTGGACGTCTGACCGTTCAGCCGTGACCGGTCGAACACGCATCTCTCGAACCGGACGTTGCCGAAGAGGGTGAGGGGTGCGAAGCGGGTGCGCCGGAACACGCAATCGCGGAAGACCGACTGCGGCCGGCTAGAACCGCCCCACCGCCTTCCCTGGCGGGTGATGCCCGTCGACAGTTGTTCGAAGACGACGTCGGAGAAGTCGCATCTTTCGAACTCGCCGCCGTGGACGTTGAAGTCGGTGAACCGCGTTCCGGAGAAGTCCACGTCTGCCAGTCGTGTCCGGTCGAAGGTCACACCGGACACTCCCGGGGGCAGGTCGAACCGCTGGTCGCGGAGCTCTCCGCGAACGATCCACGCGGGCTGCCACTCTTCCGGGCTCGCCTGAAGGCTGAACCGCTCGAACGCGCTCACGTCGGCCGCCTGCCGCGGCTGGGATCAGGACGCGTGTCCGAAGAGCGTCTGATCGTGGCGGGAGGAGCGGCGGGGGTGGGGTCCTCTGAGACGAGGAGATCGTGCATGCGCGGAGTCTCGCAGCTCGGTCCGACAAACGGCTGACCGAGCCGACGTTCGGACGGTGCGGTCGCCGGGCACCAAGAGCCTGTCAGGTCGCATCCGGCGGAATGCCCCGGACGCGATCCCTGACCGGCTCCCGGCCGTCATTCCATGTATTCCACGATGCCGTTCGTCAGTACGGGGCGGCCGTCTCCCCCGGTGCCCTCGACCGCGACGCGCACCAGCCCGTCCTCCCGGCTCACCACGGTTCCCCGGATGCTCAGGGTGTCACCGACGACGAGCATGCCGGCGAAGCGGCAGCTGATCCGCCGGATCTTCTCGGCGGATCCGGCCCAGCGCGCTGCGGCGGTGGCGACGAGCCCCATTTCGAGCATTCCGTGCGCGATTCGGCCCGGGAGACCCGCGGCCCGTGCGAAACCCTCGTCGAGGTGGATGGGGTTGTGATCCCCCGAAGCGGCGGCGTAACGGCGAACGTCGTCCGCGGTGATGGGGAAGGTCTCGGTCTTCACCGTGTCCGTCACGACCGCACCGCCATCACCGCTCGCGCCACACAGACCCGATCGCCGTCCTGGTCGATCGCCACACTCTCGACGGTCAGGAACCGCAGGCTCCCCTTCTGAACGTCGGAGATCACCCGCGATCGCGCCGTGACCGTGTCTCCGACTCGCGGGTGACGGTCCCACACGATGTCCTGCTCACCGTGGAGCAATCGGGCCGGGTCGATCGCCAACGACGCGTCGGCGAGCATCTGGTGGATTCCATGCCGGATGGCGTACACCGCCGCGAAGGTCGGCGGAACGCCCGCGTCCGGATCCGCCTTCACGGCCTCGGAGAACCGTCTGACGTCGTCGGCCTCGATGCGTGTCGTGACCGGCGGGTACGCGCTCGGCTCAGCCATGGACCAACACCTGCGCGGCGCAGACGCCACCGGCTCCCAGAAGGTGACACATGCCCACCTTGTCGCCGCCGGAGGTGAGCCTCCGAACCGTCTCCACGATCTGCGCGAGCCCTGTCGGGGCACCCGGGTGACCCCTCGCGATGAGGCCGCCGTCGGTGGAGAACTCCGGAAGGCCGAAGCGACCGCGCGACCCCGGTCCGAAGGCTCCCTGCTCGACGAGACTCTCCGCCTCTCCGGGGGCGATGAAGCCGAGCAGCTCGTAGTAGATCAGTTCTTCGATGGCGAATCCGTCATGGATCTGGACCACGTCGATCGCGTCCGTCGTGACATCCGCCCGCTCGATCGCGGCAGCCGCGGTCGCGCGGCTCAACTCGGGCGGGCCGCCGATGGCCCCTTCCAGAAGCTGGTCGGGTGCGTACCGCGCGGTGGTGAGCGCGCTCGACGCGACCCGTACCGCGGGCGTCGCCCCCGAGGGCCGGGAGGAGAACACCACGGCCGACGCCCCCTCACACCAGGGGGTCACCATCTTGGAGGTGAGCGGATCCGCCACCATCCGCGATTTCAGGATCATGTCCACGGTGACCGGCTCGGGAGAGCGTCGGGCCGCGAACGGGTTCGATCGGGCGTAGTTCCAGTTCTTGGCGGCCACCATGGCCAGATGCTCAGGAGTCGTTCCGTGGGTCTCCATCCGCTCCCGCGCGGTGAGAGCGAACGACACGACCGGCGACAGGTGGCCCTCACCGGCGATGATCTGCGCGGTCGGAACGTCGGTCTCCGGCGCGTCATAGGCCACCGCCAGGACGACGTCGGCTCGCCCCGTCCGAACCGCCTCGAACGCCTCGTGGACGAGACAGAGCCCGGTCGCCGAGGCGTTCGACACGTGCTGGATCGGTACACCGGTCAGCCCGAGTTCCCTGCCCACGTAGACCGGCCGCGGACTCAAGGGGTGCGCGGTACCGCCGAGCAACAGTTCGACCTGGTCGAATGTGAGACCGGCGGCGGCGAGCGCGTCCGTTGCCGCCCCGGTCGCCAGTTTCACGCCGGTGCCCACGCCGTGCCGGCCGAAAGCCGTGGTCGCCGCACCCGCGACATACACATCACGCACGGAAGAACCTCACCTCCTCGTCGGCCTCCACACCCACGTAGCGTTCGCCGTAGGCATGGGCCTCGTCACTGAGCAGGACCTGCAGACGCGGCCCCGCGTCCAGAACCACCAGGCCGTACTGCTCGCCGTCCGAGACGGTCCAGCCCACCAGGGTGCCGACGCCCGGGATGCCGGTTTCCGTGCACCGGCGCAGCGATCCGTCGGCCGCGTAGGTTCGCGGTGGAATGTAGATCTCCCCCGTCTCGTCGTCGCGAGAGGCGCTCAGCAGTGCGGGCTCGCGGCTCATCGCGCCGCCGCCCGGAACTGCTCGGCGCGCTTCTGGGTGCGCTCGACCATCTCGAATGCCGGCACCACGAGGTTGCCGCCGTCAGGCCACAGCTCCGGCGCCCTGGTGTCCAGGTCCGACAGTGTCCAGACGCCGCCGTTGGTCACCTCCGCGCTGACCGTCCAGGGCGCGTACCGGCGAATCAGGTCTCCCTCGACACCGAACACCGAGCCGGACGGCGCCGGACAGTCCGGCGCCGCGAGCCACACGACGAAGGGGGCGACGTTCTCCGGCGCGTAGAAGTCGAAGCCGTCGTCGGTGGGGCGGGCGACCACTTCCTTCGCGCCCGGCGAGTTCTCGGTGAGCCGGGTCCGCGCCCCGGGGGCGATGGCGTAACTGCGGACGCCGTAGCGGCCGTGAAGTTCCAGGTGCCCGTTGATGACCATGGAGGCGATGCCCGCCTTCGCGGCGGTGTAGTTGAACTGCCCGATGTTGCCGTGCAGGCCCGCGATACTCGTCGTCTGGATCAGAGCACGGTCGCGAACCTCACCCTGCTTCACGCGCCCGCGCCAGTACCTGGCGGCGGCCTGGGAGGTGAGGAAGTGGCCGCGCAGGTGAACCGCCATGACGTCGTCGAAGTCCGCCGCCGACATCGAGACGAGCATGGCGTCGCGCAGGATGCCGGCGTTGTTGACGACCACGTCGAGATCACCGAACCGTTCGACCGCCAGATCGATGAGCGCCCGGGCGCCGTCCTCGTCGGCGATGTCGTGTGCCGAGGCGACCGCGACGCCGCCCAGCGCCTCGATGTCCCGGACGACCTGCGCCGCCGGCGAGAGCCCGGCGGTGCCGTCCAGGTCGACGCCGAGGTCGTTCACGACCACGGCCGCGCCCGAGGCGGCGGCGGAGCGCGCGTATGCGGCACCGAGCCCCCTGCCCGCGCCGGTCACGATCACGACACGCCCGTTCAGGCGTCCCGGGACGGTCTCCACGTCCGGTGTGGTCATCAGTGCTGCCTCCTGAGTCGTTCGGTGGATGTGTGTCACGAGGGTCGGGGTTCGCGCGGCAGTTTGAGGACCTGCTCTGCCAGCGTGTTGAGTTGGATCTCGGTCGTGCCGCCGCCGATGGAGAACGCCGGCGCCTTCAACAGCGCGGCGGCCGCTTCGGCACCGCCCGGAGAGTCCGCTTCGGCACCGCCCGGAGAGTCCGGGAGCCACGCGGTCGAGTCCTGGCCGGTGATGAACGCCGCGAGTTCCGCCGCGTCCGCGATGAACTGGGCTTCCACCAACTTCGTCGCCGAACCCAGGGTCGGGGGAGACTGCCCGGCGTCGACCTCCTGCGCGATGCGCAGGCGGAGGGCCTCCGCGCCCCGGTACAGGCTCCGCAACGACACGAGCCGGGACGCCACCTCGGGGTCGTCCAGGAGGCCGCGGTCGGCGGCCATGTCCCGGACCTGTTCCCACTGGAGGGTGTTCGAGCTCCGCATGGTGACTCCGACCGAGATCCGCTCGCGGCCCATCATCCATGTGAGTACGCGCCAGCCGTCACCGTCCTCGCCGAGGAGGGCGTCCGCGGGCAGCCGTACGCCGTCCAGCCAGACCTCGTTGAACTCGGCCTCCCCGGTGATCTGCCGCAGCGGTTCGACCCTGATTCCAGGGCTGTCCATCGGCACGACGAACATGCTCAGCCCCTTGTGCTTGGACGCGTGGGGCTGCGTGCGGGCCAGGAGGATCGCGAAGTCGGCGATCTGGGCGACCGAGGTCCAGATCTTGTGGCCGTGGATCACCCAGGCGCCGTCCTCGTCGCGATCCGCGCGGGTCCGGACGGCGGCCAGGTCGGAACCGGCGTCAGGTTCCGACCAGAGCTGGCACCAGACCTGCTCGCCTCGCAGCGTCGCCCGGCAGTGCCGGCCGCGCTGCTCATCGTCGCCGAACTCCGCCACCGCGGGCCCGCACACGTTCAGGGCGATCGTCAGATCCGAAGTCGGGACGTCGAATTCCTGCGCGACGGTGTCGAAGGCACGCTGATGCTCGCGCCCCAGACCGCGCCCGCCCGCTTCGAGGGGCCAGGTGAGTCCCGCCAGCCCGGCGTCGGACAGGGCCCGCTGGAACCGGCGGGCCTCCGCGATCGGGGCGGCCGCCTCCTTTCCGCCGCGGGGGCGCGCGTGCTCACGCATGAAGGCGGTCACGGCATCACGAAAGGCGTCGAGATCGATCACGACAGTGACTCCTCCAGCTCGTGCTGCCAGCCACGCTGACCGCCGAAGAACATGCGGGCCGCTCGCGCCCGCCGGTAGTGCAGGTGGGCGGGGTGCTCCCAGGTGAACCCGATCCCGCCGAGAACGCCGATCACGTCCCATGTGTTGGACACCGCCGCGGTGGCGGCACTCCGGGCGGCCTCAAGTGCCGCCTGCCTGGCGGCGGTGGTCTCGCCCTCGCTCGCGATGGTCCATGCGGCCAGCCTGGTCAACGACCTGGCCGTCTCCACGGCCACGAGCATCCGCGCGCAGCGGTGCTTGACCGCCTGGAACGACCCGACCGGACGGCCGAACTGGACCCGCTGCCCGGCGTGCTCGACGGCGGCGTCGAGCGCCCAGCCTGCCGTGCCGACCAGCTCGGCCGCCAGACAGGCGTACGCGGTCGCCCCCAGAGGTGTCCTCGGTGCCGGTCCCAGGCATCGCCCGGGTGCCTCGTTCAGCGAGACGGCCGCCGGTAGGCGGGTGAGGTCGAGTCCCTCCAGCCGTCGGCGCCGCACGCCGGCTCGGTCCAGCTCGATCAGGACGAGTTGCGGTCCGCCGCCGGCGTCGGCGACCAGAAGCAGGTCGTCGGCCAACCGGCCGTCCAGGACGATGTCGAGGTCACCGGTCACGACGACGGAGTCCGAACCGGCGCGCCGCCCCACGTCGAACTCGCCGCTCTCGGCGAACGCGACGATCCTGCGACCGGCGACGATCTCGTCGCGCACGTGAGCGGCCGCCTCGGACCCGACCCTGGAGAGCAGGGGAATCACCACCGCGGCCTGGCTCAGCAGTGGCACCGGAAGGAGCCGGCGCCCCCACTCCTCCGCGAGCACGCAGAGATCGACGGCGGTGCCGGCGTCGGCCTCGCCCGACGCGGCGAAGCCGATGAACCCGAGATCTCGATCGAGCCCGCGCCACAACTCCCGGACGGCCTCGGCCTCCGGCGGACCGCTCCGCAGGATCTGCTCCGGCTCCCAGCGCGCACCGGCCGCCTGGCCGGCCACGTCGGCCAACGCGTACTGCTCCGCGGAAAGTCTCAAGACCGGAGCCGTGCCACCACTGGTGCTCTCGTCTACCACGGTTGTAACCTTGCTTGCGCGCAAGCAAGTTGTCAATATGAGGAGGACACTGCATGGCGCACTGGGACATCAGCCGCTCCATCGCTCACTGGGCCATGGTCAAACCGTCCGCACCGGCGATCGTGTGCGGCGACGCCGAGATATCGTGGGAGGACTTCGACCGAGAGGTCGACGCCTTCGCCGCTCGACTGGTCGCCGGCGGCGTGCGGTTCGGCGATCGGGTCGCCTGCCTGATGGGCAACAGAGCCGAGTACTACTTCGTCTTCTTCGCGGTGGCGCGGATCGGCGCGGTGTTCGTGCCGGTGAACTCCTCGTTCACCCCACCGGAGGTGGCGTTCGTCGTCGGCGACGCCGGGGCGACCGCGCTGGTCACGGAGTCCGTGTACCGCGAACAGGCCGCGAAGAGCAGCCCCCCGGGCGTGATCCTGGATGTCGACGACCTCGACGACGTCGCACCCGCCGGCGCGCGGACGATGGCGGACATCCCGCGACCCGGCTTCGACGACATGGTCGCGATCCTTTACACCTCCGGCACCACCGGGAAGCCCAAGGGCGCCACGTTCACGCACGCCAACTTCTACTTCACCGCCCAGACGCTGACCTCGTCGTTCGGATTCGTGCCCGAGGATCGGCACCTGGTGAACTCGCCGTTGCACTTCACCGGCGGCCTGCTGACCCTCAGTCAGGCTCCGGTGCTCACCGGCGGCACGATCGTGCTGACGACCTTCACCACGGCGGCGGACACGATCGAGCTCATCCGCAGGCACCGGGTCACGATCTACCTTTCCGTCCCGGCGATCCTCACCCTCATCGCCCACGACCCGTCGTTCAGTCCGGAGGCGGTGCGGACCCTGCGCGTCGTGAGCGCCGGCTCCGCACCGCTCCCGCTTCCGTTGATCACCACCTACAGCGAGCTGGGGGTGGCGCTCGGACAGGCCTACGCGCTCACCGAGGGCGGCGGGATGAGCACCATCCTCCTGCCCGACGACGTCGAGACCAGGATCGGCTCGGCCGGTCGCAGCACGCTCTACACCGAGGTCCGGGTGGTCGGCCCCGACGGCGACGCGGCGGCTCCCGGCGAAGTCGGCGAGATCCAGCAGCGGGGCCCGACGGTGACCGCGGGGTACTGGAACAACGACGAGGCCAACGCCGAACTCTTCGCTCCCGGCGGCTGGATCCGTACCGGCGACCTCGGGACCATGGACGAGCACGGTTACCTGACCGTCGTCGGCCGCAGCAAGGACGTCGTCATCGCCGGCGGGGTCAATGTCTATCCGGCGGAAGTCGAGTCCGTGCTCTCGGGTCACCCCGCGCTCGCGGAGGTCGCCGTGATCGGCCTGCCGCACGAGGTCTACGGCGAGACGGTGACGGCGGTCGTCTCGCTCCGGCCCGGGATGGCCGCGCCGACGATCGAGGAGCTGCATGATTACTGCGCCGATCGCCTCGCGGCTTACAAGATCCCTCGCCTGCTCCATGTGGTCGACCGCCTGCCGCGCACGGCGTCGGGCAAGGTCCGGAAGATCGACCTGCGCGTGACGAGGTGAGATCGGAGGTCGTCCACCGGTCTGGTCGCGTCCTCGCAGTCGTGGGAGGTCTCCCGGTCTGCGAGGACGGCGGCCGGGTGACGCGGCCGGGTGACACAGCAGGTGACACGATGGGGCGCCCCGGCGGGGTGCCACGTCGATCAGACCGGCGCGTTGACACCGGATATCCTTCGGATCCGTGAGCCCAAGCAGAGGACCCAACCGCCGCGAGCAGATCCTCGCCGAAGCGCAACGTCTCTTCGCCGAGCGCGGATTCCGGGAGGCGACACTGGAGGACGTCGCGGTCACGCTCGGGGTCAAACGACAAGCCCTCTATCACTACTTCAGCTCAAAGGACGAGATCCTCTGGGAACTCACCGAGCGTGCGGGCGCCCTCATCAAGGAGGCGACCGACAGTATTTTTGAACGGGACATCCCGCCCGCCGACAAACTCGCGGCACTGGTCGAAGCACACGTCCGTCTGGTCCTCACCGACGCGGACCTGTTCCGGGTCCAGTTCGAGGAGATGGGGCGGCTTCCCGGGGAGCGCGGCGAGGCGCTGCGCCGGCAGCAGAACGACTACGTCCAACGGGTGGCCTCGGTCATCCGGGAAGGACAGGGCGACGACAGTTTCGTCGGCGACCAGGCGACCTCCCAGGCGCTTCTCATCATCGGGATGTGCAACTGGACCCTCGCCTGGTTCGACGAACGCCGGTCCACCGTCGAGGCCGTGTCCGCCCTGGCCGCCCGCTCAGCCGTCGGGGGCGTGCTCAACCGCTGAATCGCAGAAGGGTGTCATGGAGGCCCCACGCTTCACGCTCCGCCAGCTGGAGATCTTCCTCGCCGTCGCCCGCACCGGAAACATCAGCCGGGCCGCGGAGTCGCTGCACTGCTCACCGTCGGCGATATCCGCCAGCGTCACCGAGCTGGAGCGGTCGGTGCACGCCCGGCTGTGCGTGCGTAAGAAGTCCCGGGGCGTGGTCCTGACCCCTCAGGGCCGCCTGATGCGGACCCTCGCTCAGCAACTGCTCGCCGATGCCGCGGAAGTGGCCAGCACCTTGGACGACAGCTCGGGTGAACTGGCCGGGGTACTCAGGCTGGGGTGTTACACACCTCTCGCCGCGTCGTTCCTCCCTCCGCTGCTGCAGGGCTTCGGCAACCTGCACCCGAAAGTCGCCATCGAGCTCTTCGAGGGTTCGCAGGACGACCTGGCCGCTCAGATGCTGGCCGGGGAGGTCGACGTGTCCCTGGTCTACGAGTCGCCCGGTGACAGCGACCTGGAGTGGGTTCACCTGCTCTCCCGGCGCCCCTACGTGCTGGTGGCGGAGGACCATCGGCTGGCGTCCCGTACGACCGTGGCCCTGCCGGAGCTGGCCGACGACCCCCTCATCCTGCTGGACCTTCCGCCCAGCGGGCACTACACGATGGCGTGGTTCCGTCAGTGCGGGCTACGGCCGAACGTGCGATGGCGAACGCACGACATCGAACTGGTCCGTGCCCTGGTCGGCAGTGGCCTCGGTTACGCGGTCATGCTCCAGCGCCAGCGGCACAACCACTCGCTGGACGGTGCGCCGCTGCACGCTCTGGAGATCGACCCGCCGGTGCACCCGGTCGAGGTCTTCCTCGTGCACCGTCGCGGTCGCGCCACACCGCGCCGCGTCCGGGCGTTCATCGACTTCGCCCGCGAGCGGCTGGCCACCCCGCCCGAGTGGACCGGCGCGGTCGCCGTTACGGAGAAACCCCCGTCAGGAGGGAAGCAGTGACTTCAGCGGGACGCCGACATCGGCGGCGGCCTCCGGGGTAACGCGGACGCGGCGCGCGAGCAGGGATCGCGCGGCCATGTGGTCGGCGGGCGCGTTGATCGACTCGACGATCGTCAGCTCGCCGTCCTCGAAGCAGAGGAAACTCATCTTGGAGTCGTGGTGGCGCCTGACGACGACGTCGGCGTCAGCCGCGTCCCCGACGCCCGCGATCTGCAACTTCGCCGAGCCCTGATGCGACCAGAACCACGGAACCGAGTCGTACGGCGAGCCCTCGCCCCCGCCTCCCCGGACGGCGGAGACGACGTTGGCAGCCACACAGCGCGCCTGGTCCGTGGCGTTCTGTACCGACTCCAGCCTCGTCGGTGAGCCGGAGTGAACACACGGGAAGCGTGCGCAGTCGCCCACCGCCCAGATCGACGGATCGCCGGTCCGCAGGGAGGCGTCGACGACGATCCCGTTGTCGACGGCCAGCCCCGCCCGTTCGGCCAGCTCGACGTTGGGAGTCGCCCCGACGCCGACGAGAACCGCGTCGCAGGGGATCTCCTGCCCCCGCGTGGTCACGACACCGGAGACGCGACCCCGGTTTCCCGACATCCGCGCCAAGCCCGTCCGCAGGCGGACGTCGACACCGCACCGCAGATGGAAATCCGTCAGCCATTCCGAGGCCTGGGGCGTGACGGCGCGCTCCAGAACCCGGGGAGCGGCCTCCAGTACGGTCACGCTCAGGCCGTGCCTCACCGCCGCTCCGGCCACCTCAAGGCCGATGAATCCCCCACCGACGACGACCACTCGACTCGCCCGGCGCAGCGTCGCCTGCAACGACGTGCCCTGGTCAAGCGTTCGCAGGGTGTGGACGCCGTCCAGCCGCGTCCCCGGAGCCGAGATCTCGCGGGCACGGGCGCCGGTGGCCAGAACGAGAGCCTCGTACGGGATCTCCTGCCCGCTGTCGAGGCCGACGGTCCGCGCGTCCCGATCGACGGCGGTTACGCGGACGCCGCCGAGCAGCGTGATGCGCCGGTCCCTGAAAAAGCCGATGGGCCGCAGCGGAAGGCATGCCTGCCCCAGGTCTTCTTCCAGCAGCGACTTGGACAGAGGGGGCCGCTGGTAGGGAAACGCGACTTCGTCGGTGATCACCGTGATGGGCATGTCGGCGTCCGCGGCTCGGATCGAGTCCGCGACCTGCACTCCTGCCTGGCCGCCCCCGACGACGACCACACCGGCGGCACTCGCGTCGCTCACAGCTGCGCCGCGGGGATGTCGACCTCGATGCCGTCGAGCCGGTCGTCAAGGATCAGCTGGCAGCCCAGACGGCTCCGCCCGGTCCGCTCGGCGACCGTGCCTTCGAGCATCTCGTCCTCGTCCTCCTCCATGCCGGGCAGCCGGTCGAGGTCGATCTCGCGCACGTACACGTGGCAGGTGGCGCACATGGCGTTCCCGCCGCACTCACCGACGATGCCCGGCACGTTGTTGGTCACGGCGGCGTGCATCACCGAGACGGGACGTACGGTGGTCACGGTGATCGAGGTGCCGTCCGGCTCGTGAAAGGTCACTTCGGGCATGGTCGTCGCCTTCCGATTGCGTTCTTACTCGGTCCACAGCAGGGGGAGGCTCAGCGGCCCGCGGAACACCCAGCCGCCCGCCGTCGGCGGGTTGTCCGGGTCCAGCCGCAGGTCGTGGAACGCGTCGAGAAACGCCGGCACGGCGTGGCCGGCGACCATCGCGCGCGCCACCCACGAACCGGCACAGAAGTGAGGGCCGTTGCCGAACGCCAGATGCGGCTTCTTCTCCCGGCGTATGTCGAACCCGTCCGGATCCTCGACGTGGGCGGGGTCCCGGTTGGCGGCCCCGACCACGACGGCCAGGCCGCTGCCGGCG
The DNA here is from genome assembly GCF_040683035.1 of Streptosporangium sp. NPDC051022. NCBI lineage: Bacteria > Bacillati > Actinomycetota > Actinomycetes > Streptosporangiales > Streptosporangiaceae > Streptosporangium > Streptosporangium sp. NPDC051022. The sequence continues at coordinate 164,734 of NZ_JBFBCF010000017.1, forward strand.
GGAATCCGGTACCCGTCCAGAACCGTCTCGGTCGTCGTGGTGCGCACGTACATCGCCAGCGGCGACACCCATCGCGCGGCCTCGTCGAAGACGTCGTTCCAGCGGGACGGCTCGGCGAGCACGAGATCACGCTGGTCCGGATGGTCGAGAAGCGCCCACACGATCATCCCCATCAGGTCGCGTGGCTCGTTGAGCCCTCCGGAGATGGCGAGCTTGATGTTGGCGCAGACCGACTCGAACGGCTGACCCGAGTTCACGACGTGCGACAGGAGCGTCTCGTTCGGCTCGGCCACAAGGGCGCCCCGGAGCTCACGGATCGCCTCGTCGACCTCCGCGGAAGAGCGCTCGGCACGAGCCCAGACCGCCGGGTCGTCGGGGTAGTTTCCGGCACCGTCGATGAGATCCTGGCTCCAGCGACGCAGGTCGTCGGAGGTGGCGTTGGCAAAGCCGATGACCCGTCTCAGGTTCTCGCCCGCGAGGGGTGCGGCGAACCCGGTGTGGAAGTCGGCACCGGGCCCCAAGGCCCTGAATCGTTCCACCGCCTCACGGGTCGTCTCGGCGAAGACGGCGTTCCACGTCTGCGCGATCGCCTTGGGCTTGAGCACGTTGCCGTAGCTCCTCCGCTCGGCGGTGTGCTGGTCGCCGTCCTTACGGATCATCGAATGGCCCATGCTGCGGCGCTGCAGGGAGCCCGGGTCGTCGCTGGAGAACGTCTCCGGATCCATCTCGACCTGGCGGCAGGCCTCGTAGCCGATGACGAGGTAGCGCCCGATCGCAGGGAACCGGTGCACGGAGGCCCGCCGATGTAGCCGCCTGTAGATCGGGAACGGGTCGTCGTAGAGCTCCTCGAGCGTGACATCGGCGTCCGTCACGGGTGGCGGGGTCGCCCCGGTCAACGCGGTCATCTGGTCTCCCAAGCACGAGGCGGGCGCAGTCCCGCATGTGTCAGCTCAACACGGTCGCCCACCGACTTCCCCAGGTCAAACGCAGAAATCTGCCTCAATAATGCAATCGAATCGCAGAACGCCGCCGTCCTTGCGCCGGAGGCCGATACGCACCTACTGTCCCCAGTCATCGGTCACCCGCGACCGATCATGATCCACTTTTGGGAAGGCGGGTTCCCGATGTCCGAACAAGTCCACCCTGAGCGGGCGTCGTCCACGCTCGAGTTCGATCCGCACGATCCGTCGATCACGGCGTCGAACCTGCACGAAATCTACGACGACCTCCGGAGCGGATGCCCGGTCAGCCGCGGCAGCAAGTACGGCGGCTACTGGCTGCTCACACGCTACGACGATGTTCGTGCGGCCGCGTTGGACGCCGACACGTTCTCCTCCGCCCACGGCGTGTACCTCCCCGCCGTCTCCGAGGAGCGGTTCCCGCTTCTCGAAATGGACGACCCCGAGCACCGCGCGTACCGCAAGGTGCTCGCGTCGAGGTTCAACAACATGGTCGCCAAGCGGTGGGAGCCCCGCATCCGCGAGATCGTCAACGAACTCGTCGACTCCTTCGTCGACCGCGGGGAAGCCGACCTCGTCGCCGACTTCGCCGAACCGCTTCCCCTCACCGTGATCGGGGAGGTCTTCGGCCTGAGCCCGGAGAACCGGGCACAGGTACGCAAGGACGCCTTCGATTTCCTGGCGTGCGCGAGTGGCTCCCCGGACGCGGCGGAGGCTCTGGAGCGGATGCTGTCCCGCTGGGAACGCCTGGCCGCCGAGCGCCGTGAGGAACCCGCCGACGACCTGCTCACCAGCCTCACCCAGGCGAACTTCGGGGAGTGGGACGGTTCTGACCGATTGATCGCCCGGCTGATGTTCACCCTGTCCTTCGGCGGTCATGACACCACGATCCTCGTCTTGGGCAGCATGTTGCTGCACCTCGCGCGCAATCCGGAACAGCGCCGTCAGCTGATCGACGATCCGTCCCTGATTCCGGCCGCCGTGGAGGAGCTGCTGCGTCTTTACGCGCCTCTCCACAACTTCCGGCGCGACGCGACCCGCGACACCACCGTCGGGGGGCGGGAGATCCAGGCCGGAGACCCCGTACTGCTCGGCTGGGGGGCCGCGAACCGGGACCCGGAGAAGTTCCCCGACCCGGCGAAGGCCGATTTCACCCGCCCGAACGCCCGCGACCATCTCACCTTCGGCGCGGGGACCCACGCGTGCATCGGCCAGTTCATCGCCCGCGTCGAACTCGTCACCGCCCTCGACGTCGTCCTGGCCCGTCTCGGTGAGTACGAACTCGCCGGCGAACCGACGGTGACCGGCCTCACCGGCGGCGGACACCACCACGGGGTCGAACATCTCCCCGTCCGCTTCACCGCGGGACCCCGATGACCGTCGGCGACGCGTCGCCGGGCTTTCAAACGGGCCGTGTCGTCCGTGCCGCCGGTAATTCCGTTGCCGTCGCCCCCGTCCACCGGCAATGTCGGAGACGTGATCGAACTACGCGCCCTGGAACCGGACGACTGGCCGATATGGCGGGAGCTGCGGCTGACGGCGCTCACCGAGGCGGCGTACGCCTTCGGGTCGACGCTGGCGGAGTGGCAGGGAGACGGCGACCGTGAGGAACGCTGGCGGGGGCGTCTGAGGATTCCCGGCTCGCACAACGTCGTCGCGCTCCTCGACGGCTGGCCGGTCGGGATGGTCAGCGGCCTCCCTGCCGAGGAGGCGGACAGTGTGGAGTTGATCTCCATGTGGGTCGGTCCCGCAGCCCGAGGTCAGGGGGTGGGAGACCTCCTGATCGGAGAGGTCGAGCGGTGGGCCGCGCAGCGGGGGGCCACGACGTTGCGGTTGGCGGTGGTGCCGGACAACGACAGGGCCGTCGCGCTCTACAGGCGCCACGGCTTCGAGGACACCGGCGAGCCGGGCGATCTCCTGGCCGACGGTGTGAGCCGGGAACTGATCATGGCGAAGGTCCCGAACAGCGCGTGACGGCGACGACACCCTGACCGGCGGGCCTCGTCGGGCAGACCGGGCCCCGGGGACCGGCCCTGCCGAGCGGACTCGGCGAGGCCCATGCGGGCGGGCCGCACCTCAACGCTCGGTGATCCACGGAACGGAACCCGGGGTTTCGGCCCCTGGCCGTGACCGGAAGTGGCGGGTGTGCCGTGATTCCCTTCGGGGATCTTGTTATCGCACGACGATGGGGGCATGCCGGGACGCGTTCTCCAGTGGGCGGGCGTCGCCCTGTTCGTCTGTGCCGTGGCCGGGATGGTCCGCTACTTCACCCGGGTCGACCTGGGGACGGCTGACCAGGCGGCCAGTGTGCTGGGCGCGTTCGTCGGCGTGGCCGGTCTCGCCCTGGCGATCCACGGGACGTTCGCCGCCCGCCGTACCGGTCCGTCGCCGCCGGCCACCGAGGAGACCGTTCAGGCGGCGAAGAGGACTCTCGGCCTCCTGGTGGCCGAGCAGTGGCGGCGGGAGGCGACGATCCGCTCCCTGGGCGACCCGCGGCCGATCCCCGTCTCCTGGCGGCTCGCCGGCGACGCGGGCCTGATGGACCACCCCCACCTGGTCGGACCTGAGCCGCTCACCTTCACCGCCTCCAGCGGCCGGATCCCCGAACTGGCCGAGAGCTTTCGCGCCCTGAGCCGGCGGCGGCTGATCGTCACCGGCGGGCCGGGCAGCGGCAAGACCACCCTGGCCGTGCAACTGCTGCTGGAACTCCTCGACTCCGCCACCCCGGACGAACCGGTGCCGGTGCTGGTGACCCTCAACGGCTGGGACACCACCGCCCATCCCCGGCTGCACGACTGGCTGGCCGTACGGCTGGCCCGGGACTACCCCGCGCTGACCGCCCCGGCCTTCGGCCCCGACGTCGCGAAGGTTTTGGTGGGCCAGGGGCACGTACTGCCCTTCCTGGACGGTCTGGACGAGCTGCCCGAGCAGCGGCGCGTCGCGGTGATCGGGGCGTTGAACGGCTCGCTGTCCGACCGGGACGGGCTGGTGCTGACCAGCCGGACCGACGAGCTGGCCGCCGCCGTACGGCAGGCCGGGGACGTGCTGACCGCCGCGGCCGTCATCGCCCCGCGCCCCCTCACCCCCGCCATGGCCGTCCGCTACCTGCGCACCTGCCTGCCGCCGCGCCCCCGCCACGACTGGGAGCCCGTCTTCGCCGCCCTGACCGGCGGTACCGCGCCCGCCCTGACCGAGGCCGCCTCGACCGCGCTGGGACTGTGGCTGATCCGCACCGTCTACGTCGTCCCCGCCGCCGATCCCGCCCCGCTCGTCGGCCCGCCGGCCGAGGACACCGTCCGGCTGCGGGCGCACCTGCTGGACCGGCTGATCCCCGCCGCCATCGGCTCCCGGCCGCCCACCCATGATCCGGCCGAGCACTTCCGCCCCCGCCGCCCCTGGGCCGCCGACCGAACTCGTGACCACCTGGTCTACCTGGCCCGGCTGCTGACCGCCGACGACACCCGCGACCTGGCCTGGTGGCACCTGGCCCGGCACACCGGCATCGGACGGTTCCGCACCGGGTTCCTGATCGGATCGATGACCGCGATGGCCGCCTGGCTCGTGATCGGGTTCGTGGGCCGGTTCGTCTACGGGGCCGTGTTCGGGATGGGGTGGCTCACACACAACGTCCGGGAATGGCTCCTGAGCGACGCCCTGTTCGGGCTCGTGTTCGGGCTCGTGTTCGCGTTCAAGATCAAGGATTGGAGTCGTGAGGCGCCGGGCTTCACCCGGTTTCCCCTGTCCGGCGGGGTCCGCCTTCCCGGCCGGCCCCGGAGGGGGTTCGCCGCCAGGTTCTTCAGGGGGGCCGCGGCCGGATTCGCGGCCGGGGCGATCGCCGGGCCCGTCTACGGGTCCGCATCCGTTCCCGCGTACGTGTTCGTTTCCGGCCCCAGAGCCTGGCTGCTGTTCGGGCTCGTCCTCGGCCTCGTGTTCGGGCTCGTGTCCGGCCTGGTGTACGGGCTCGTGTCCGGAATAGCCGGACGGCTGGAGGCGCCCGCCACGGCCGGGACCGCCGGCACCCCGCTGTCGAGCCTGCGCGGTGACCGCGCCCTCAACCTCGTCCGCCTCGTCGCACTCGGGCTCGTGTTCGGCCTCCTGTTCGGGCTCGCCTACGCGCTCCTGCCCGACGCCATACCCAGACAGGCGCTGGGACACCCCCTCGGAGACACGCACAGGTTCGTGTTCGGGCTCGTGAGCACGTTGGGGATCGCGCTCATGTTCGGGTCCCTGTTCGCCCTCGCGGTGGGAGAACACCACGCGTGGGTGGCCTATCTGATCGCCACCCACCGGCTCGCGCGCCGTCGCCTCCTGCCCCGCGGCCTGATGTCCTTTCTGGACGACGCGCACCGGCTGGGTCTGCTGCGGACGGTGGGCCCCATCTGGCAGTTCCGCCACGCCGAACTCCAGGACCACCTCGCCTCGGCCCCCGGGGACGGGGAAGGCGACCGGCGGAGGTTTCCGGCCGCCTTCCCCGCCCCCGGATCCGTGCCGTTCAGGAGGCCCTGAAACCGTGACGGACCGCGTTCAGGAGGCCCTGAGGCCGTGGCGGTAGGCCCGGGGGGAGCAGCCGTACGTCTCCCGGAAGACCCGGCTGAAGTAGGAGGAGTCGGAGAAGCCCCAGTGGGCGCCGACCTCGCCGACGGCCCTGCCGCCGAGCCGGGGGTCGGACAGGTCGCGGCGGCAGCGTTCCAGGCGGCGTTGCCTGACCCAGCGGGCCACCGAGGTGCCCTGCCGGGCGAACAGTTTGTACAGATAACGGGTGGAGATGTGGTGCGCCGCGGCGATCGCCTCCGGCGACAGGTCGGGGTCGCCCAGGTGGTCGTCGATGTAGGCGCGGATGCGGGGCAGGAGACCGTCTCGGGGGCCTGCCGAGGCGGAGACGATGCCGGTGACGGTGTCCTGCACGACATCCCTCAGACGCTCCACGGTGGCGGCGTCCGCCATCAGGTGCCGTGGCAGTACGAGCACCAGCATCTCGACGTCGTCGGCGGAGACGTACGTCACCGACACCGTCTCGTCCATCAGGAGACGTACTCCCCGTTGGGCGGTTCCTCGCGGACCCTGTCACGGACGGACAGGTGTTCGTGGGCGCCGGCCATGCGGCCTCCTTGGTGCGGGGGTTTCCCTCACGCTAAGGAGCCGTGCGAGGGTTTCCCTCACACTAAGGAGCCACTGACCTGAGCAGACAGGGACTGAATCTGGCCAGGATGGTACTTTTCCCGGATCTCCCGGCGGAAGTGCCCCGGTGTCACACCCGCCTCCCGCTTGAAGAACCGGCCGAAGTAGGAGACGTCCTCGAACGCCAGCGACCTGGCGATCTGCGCGATCGACAGGTCGCTCTGGGCGAGCAGCCGCTTGGCCTCCAGGGTGAGGGCGTCCCGGATGATCTCGCCGGGACTGCGGCCCGTCGCCTCCCTGACCGTCTCGGCCAGATGCCCCGAGGTGACGCCCAGCCGGTCGGCGTAGGCCCTCACCGAGCGGACGTCGACCACGTGCCGGGCGACCAGCCGGGTGAAGGCCCGGGCCAGGACCGACGAGCGCGTGCCCCGTCCGCCGCCGCCGCACGCCTCCACCAGCCGCCCGCTGGTGACCAGCAGGATCTGCAGGTACGACTGGAGCATCGAGGCGAACCCCGGCCCCCGCCCCCGGTACTCCTCGCACATCCGCGCGAGCAGCGTGGTCATCCGGACCGCGTCGTCGCCCGTCAGGCTCAGCTCGTTGTGTTCGCTGAGCCCGTGGAAGAAGGGCGGTTCCTCCTGCCAGAGCAGGAACTCCTCGGTGAACAGGACCAGGGTGCCCTGCATGGGCACGTCGTAGTTCCAGTGGTGGACCTGCCCCGGCGCGATGAAGTACATCGTGCCGGGGCGGATGGGAGTCGATCTGAAGTCGACCGTGTGCGTGCCGCTTCCCGCGCTCACGTAGAGGACCTCGTAGAACACGTGGCGGTGCGGGAAGGCCGCCCGCGACCACGATCCCATCTCGTCGAAGGTGCCGACCGCGAAGGGCGAGAGCCCCATCGGTACCGGCACCTCGATCTCGTGCATCGGCAGCACCTGGTTCACACCTCCGAACGCGGAAACCGGACTTGAGACACTCAAGACGTGGCGAGGTTGATTCCGGGCTCGTCGATGGGCTTGAGGCCGTACCCTCCCAGGATCTTGTCGAGGGTGCCGTCGGCCTTGAGCTCCTTCAGCGCGACGAGAAGGGCGTCGGCGAGGGCCTTGTCCTTCTTGGCGACGAACATGCCCACGTAGGTCGGCGCGAAGCCCTCGGCCACGATCGCCACGGGCGAGCCCTGGCTGATGGCGTACTTGGCGGTCTCGGCGACCAGGACCTCCACGTCGACCCGGCCCGAACGCAGCGCCAGGTCGGAGTCCTGGGCGGTCGGGAACTCCACCGCCTGCGCGGCGGGCTTGCCGCCGTCGGTGCACTGCTTGGAGGCGTCCTTGACGACCTGCACGTCGGTGGTGCCCCGGATCGCCGCGACCTTCTTGCCGCAGACGTCGTCGAGCGACTTGATCGTCGCCGCCTTGTCCTTGCTGGTCACCAGGACCTGCGAGGACTCCATGTAGTCGACGAAGTAACCGAGCTTCTGCCGCTCCACTGTGTCGGAGATGCCGTCGTCCGCCATGTCGTACCGCCCGCCCGCGACACCCGGCAGCAGCGCCTCCCAGGCCACGTTCTGGATGTTGTACTTCAGGCCGAGCTTGGCGGCGACCGCCTTGCCGACGTCGGGGGTGATGCCGCCGGTGATGTTGTTGGCCTCGTCGGTCAGCAGGTAGGGCAGGTTCGGCAGGGTGGTGCCGACGTTGATGACGCCCGCCTGCCTGATCCGGTCGGGCACGCCGTCCGCCGCGGCGGACGACCCCGCGGCCGGAGCCTCCGAAGCCCCTGCGGACGGCGCGGCCGGTGCCGCGGACGGCGACGCGGCGGGCGTCGAGGTGCCGCACCCGGCGAGTACGGCCACCGCGATGACCAGGACGGAACCACGAGTGATGACTGACATGTCGCTCCTTGCTGCCTTTACGGAGCCCTCAGGACTTCTCGTCCTCAGGGCTTCGACGCCCTGAGGGCTTGACGCCCCGAAGACTTCGGTGCCCCGAGGACTGCGGTGTCCTCAGGGCCGTACAGAGCCCCGAAGGGCCTTACAGGACGCGGGCCAGGAACGCGGCGGTGCGCTCCGACGCGGGCGAACGCAGTACCTGCTTCGCCGGGCCCTGCTCTTCGATGACGCCTCCGTCGAGGAACACCACGGTGTCCCCCACCTCCTGCGCGAACCCCACCTCGTGCGTGACGACGAGCATGGTCATGCCCTGACCGGCCAGGTCGCGCATGACCCCGAGGACCTCGCCGACCAGCTCCGGGTCCAGCGCGCTCGTCGGCTCGTCGAACAACAGCACCGACGGGTCCATCGCCAGCGCGCGGGCGATCGCCACCCGCTGCTGCTGGCCGCCGGACAGCTGCGCGGGACGCTTGTCCGCGTGCGCGGCCAGCCCCACCCGCGCCAGCAGTTCCTCCGCCCGTTTCCTGACCGCCTCCCGGTCACGCCGCAGGACCGTCACCGGGCCGAGCATGACGTTCTCCAGCGCGCTGAGGTGCGCGAACAGGTTGAACTGCTGGAAGACCATGCCCATCCGGCGGCGGGTCATGGCCAGCCGCTTCGGCGACGACTCGACCAGCCTGCCGTCGCGCGGCTCGTACCCGACGAGTTCGCCGTCGACGGCGACCAGCCCCGCGTCGACCGTCTCCAGGTGCGCGATGCAGCGCAGCAGCGTGCTCTTGCCGCCGCCGGAGGGGCCGAGGAAGCAGACCACCTCTCCCGGCGTGACGTCCAGGTCGATGCCGCGCAGTACCGGCGTGTCGCCGTAGGACTTGCGCAGGCCCCGTACGCTCACCGCGCCCTTCATCGCAGACCCCGTTCCAGGTAGTGCTGGCCGATCGAGGCCAGGCTGACCAGCGCCAGGTACCACAGGGAGGCGACCAGAAGCAGGGCGATGACCTGGTAGTTCTGGCCGTAGATCTGCTGGGCGCGGGTCAGCAGGTCGCCGCCGCCGATGACCGAGACCATCGAGGTGCCCTTGAGGATGAGGATGAACTGGTTGCCGAGCGCGGGCAGGATCACCCGTACGGCCTGCGGCACGACGATCCGTCTCGACGCCTGCCCCGGCGTCATGCCGATCATGAGTGCGGCGTCCACCTGGCCGCGCGGGATCGCCAGGAAACCGCCCCGGATGATCTCCGCCATGTAGGCGGCCTCGTGCAGGGCCAGGCCGAACAGCGCCGCGACGAACGGGGTGATGAGGGTGTTGGCCTCGCCGTACCAGCCGAGGGAGGTGCCGGGGATCCCGATGCCGATCCTGGGGAACAGCAGGGCGAGGTTGAACCAGAAGACCAGCTGCACCAGCAGCGGCGTGCCCCGGAAGAACCAGACGTAGGCGGCGTAGGCCGCGCTGAGCACCGGGTTGCCCGACTGTCTCATCAGGGCCAGCAGCATCCCGATGAGCAGGCCGAGCAGCAGGGTGGAGACGGTGAGCAGCAGTGTCACGCCGACCCCGCTGAGAACGGGTTCGGCGAACAGGTAGGATCCGATCACCTCCCAGTCCAGGTTGGGACTGGTGACGACGGTCCAGAGCAGCAGGGCGGTCACCGCCAGCAGCAGCGCGCCGAGCCCCCAGCGCGAACCCAGTCGCCGTCGCGGTGCGATGGGCATCTTCGAGAGTTCGTCGAGCACGCGACGACCGTAGGACCGCCCTCGGTGCCAAAGCTTGACGATGGCTGCACTCTTGTGGGATCTCCCGGCACAGATCCCACGCCCTACTTGATCATTCCGCCCGTTCGCCGGGTGCCGACGCGCCGTCGGTGACGGATCCCGGACTGTCGCAGCCGCCCGCTAGTGTCCTGTGACGAGGTACCCGCACAGAGTTCCCACAGAGTTTCCGGGGTACCGCGCAGAGTTTCCGGGGAGCGTACGGTGACCGTGGTCGCACAGCCGGGCCCGGCGGACGTGGAGGCCTCCGTCGAGCAGCTGGTCTACGTCCGCGACGACGAATACACCGTGGCGCGGGTGAGCGCCGAGAGCCTGGGCGGGTTCGTCGCCTCCGGCCGCGCGCTGGCCGGCGTGCAGCCCGGCGAGACCCTGCGGCTGACCGGCGAGTGGGACGAGCACCCGCGCCACGGCAGCCGCCTGCTGGTCAAACGGTGCGAGCGGGTGACCCCCTCCACCGTGCGCGCCATCACGCTCTACCTCGGCTCCGGCCTGATCCGCGGCATCGGGCCGCGACTCGCCCACGCCATCGTCAGCCACTTCGGCGAGCGGACGCTCACGGTCATCGACACCGAGCCCGAGCGTCTCAAAGAGGTCGTCAACATCGGCACCGTACGGCAGGCGCAGATCGTCGAGGCGTGGGCGGAACAGAAAGCGGTCGCCGCGCTGATGGTCGTCCTGCAGGGCTTCGGGATCAGCCCGCTGCTCGCCGCCAAGATCTACCAGGTGTACGGAAACGACTCGCGCGAGGTCCTGCGGTCCGATCCGTACCGGCTGATCGGCCAGGTCAGAGGGATCGCCTTCCACACCGCCGACCGGATCGCGCTGCGGTCGGGGATGCCCGAGCACAGCCCGCAGCGGATGAAGGCGGCGGTCCTCGACCGGCTGGAGACGGCCGCGGCCCGCGACGGGCACTGCTTCCTGCCGCTGCCCGCGCTCGTCGCCGCGGCGGCGGCCCTGGTCGAGCAGGAGGAGGAGCTGATCCGCCGGGCACTCGACGCGCTGACCGCCGAGCGCCAGGTGGTCGTCGAGGCGTCACCGGCCGACCCGGACCGGCCGGTGGTGTACGCCAAGGAGCAGCACGGCCGCGAGGTCGCGCTGGCGGCGCACCTGGCCAGGCTCTGGCAGGCCCCCTCCACGCTGCCGCTGCGGCCGTACGCCGAGGACGAGGAACTGCACGAGGACCAGCGGGCGGCTGTGAACCTGGTGCTGACCAGCACCGTGTCCGTCCTGACCGGCGGTCCGGGCTGCGGCAAGAGCCACACGGTGAAGGTGATCGCGGCGACCGTGCGGGCGATGGGCGGCACGGTGACCCTGACCGCGCCGACGGGCAAGGCCGCCAAACGTCTGTCGGAGCTCACCGGTCTGCCCGCCATGACCGTGCACCGGATGCTCGCCCGGCAGCCGGAGCCGGAGGAGGGCACGCTGTTCCAGCAGTCCCCCGCGGAGGCGGACCTGATCGTGGTCGACGAGGCGTCGATGCTGGACCTGCAGCTGGCCACCCGGCTGGCGGCGGCCGTACCGGCGGGCAGTCACCTGCTGCTGGTCGGCGACGGCGACCAGCTCCCCAGCATCGGGCCGGGCAGCGTGCTGGCCGACCTGCTCCACGTGCCGGAGATCCCGCGCATCCGGCTGACCCACGTCTTCCGGCAGGCGCAGGACAGCGGGATCGTCCAGGCCGCCCACCGGATCAGGGCGGGCGAGCTGCCCGCGTTGCCCGGCCGGGGCGGTTTCTGGTTCGAGGAGCTCGACGACCCGGGCCAGGTGGCCGAGCGGGTGGTCCACCTGGCGACGGAGGCCATTCCCCGCAAGCAGAACATCGGCCGCGACCAGGTCCAGGTGCTGTGCCCGATGCGCAGGGGCGCCACGGGCACCGCCGAACTCGGCCGCATGCTGCAGGAGCGGCTGAACCCCGCGCGCGAGGGCACGGACGAGCACTGGTCGGGGCCTGCGGTCTTCCGGGTGGGCGACCGCGTCATGCCGATCCGCAACAACTACGACAAGGGCGTCTTCAACGGGGAGATCGCCACGGTCACCGCGGTGAACACGCAGGACCGGCTGGTCGAGGTCCGCACCGACGACGGGGAGAGCGTGCGGTACGGCTTCGGCGAGCTGGACGAGCTGACCCACGCCTACGCGATCAGCGTGCACCGCTCCCAGGGCAGCGAGTACCCCTTCGTGGTGGCGCCGGTCGTGGCCGAGGCCGGAGGGGTGATGCTGCGCCGCCGGCTGCTGTACACCCTGGTCACCAGGGCGAAGGCATGGGTGGTCCTCGTCGGTCAGCGCGAGGCGCTGGAGCTGGCGGTGCACCGGCTCGGCCACCGCAGGAACACCGGCCTGGCCCTCCGGCTCGCCCTGAGCCTGGAGGGCTGACGGCGGGTGGGCCAGGCCAGCGGTTCCGTGACGAAGGGGTCCGCAGGGCGAAGGGGTCCGCGTGGCGGAGCTCCGTGGTGGGGTCCGGGTGGTGCGTCACCGTGCGCGGTGGTCCGGGCGTCCTCCGCCGAGGATCCGGTCGAGCAGGAAGCCGATCGCCCCGATGAGCAGCATCGTGGCGGCCAGCCCCTCGTAGTCGAGGTTGTCGCGGGCGTTGAGGATCGAATAGCCCAGCCCGTTGGAGACGCCGAACATCTCCGCCGGCACGAGCACCACCCAGGCGACGCCGAGAGCCACCCGGGACGCCGTCCGCAGCGAGCCGGCCAGTCCGGGGAGGACGGTGCTGCGGACGATCTCCCACCGGGTCGCGCCGAGTGAGCGCGCGACCAGTGCCGCGCCCGGGTCGAGCGCGCGCGTTCCCGCGGAGACTCCGAGCACGATCGGCCACACCGCGGCGAGCGCGATGAGCGTGATCACCGGGGCGTCACCGGAGCCGAGCAGGACGATCACCAGCGGCGCCCACGCCAGCGGGGACGTCATGCGCAGGAACTGGATCACCGGGGCGGTGGCGTACTCGGCCAGTGCCCTGGAGCCGAACAGGAGTCCCAGCGGCACACCGGCGGCCGCCGCGAGCAGCAGCCCGAGGAGCAGCCGACGCAACGACACGGTGATCGCCGAGAGAGTGGAGTGCTCGCCGAGCATCCCGAGCAGCGCCGGGAGCGCCGAGTCCGGCCCCATCCGGGACAGGATCACGTTGTCCGCGAACGCGAACCGGGTGGCCAGCCACCACAGCGCACCGGCCACGACCACCACCCCCGCACGCGCCATGACACGGGTCACGGTCGCCCTCCCGCTCCGCCCGTCCGGCACGGTAGGTCGTGGCTCCCCGCTCCGGTGGCGCGCCGCGGATCCCGCGAGGACGCTCACGGTTCGACCACCTCCGTGCGGGTCCCGGTCACGCCGAAGGCGCCCAGCCCGCCCACGGCGTCGATCGCGGCCGACGCGACGCCGACGGCGACGAGGTCGGCGTGCACCCCTGCGGGATCGAGGGCGTCGAGCCAGCTCACATCCGCGTCCACGATCGTCTCCTTCATCGCCCGTACGAGTTCGGCGGTGTAGCCGGGATAGGGATGGGGCTGGAAGTCGATGCGGTGGGCCCCCCACCGCGGGTGCCGGACCGCACCGGATCTGACATAGGCCGGATCCTGGCGCGCCGCGAGGGTCCGTTCCAGCGCGGGCAGGGGCTGGGGAAGGTAGCCTCCCGCCGACAGACGCCGGGCGGCTCCCTCCCGATCGTTACGGATGGCGAGCTGCGCCGCGACCACGGCCTCGGTGGCGCGCGAGACCACGTCCGGCCGGTCGCGTACCAGCGGCTCGCGCACGACCGTGACACAGCACGCGTGCTCTTTCCACACGTCGCCGGTGAACCGCAGGATCTTCCCGATTCCGAGGGCCTCTCCCACGGCGCAGAACGGCTCAGCGACGATGTATCCGGAGATGGATCCCGACTTGAGTGCGACGGGCATGTCCGCCGGGGGGATCACGACCAGCTGGACCGTACGGGAGGCCGCGCTCGGCGCGGTGTCGACGACCGGGGTGACGCCGGCCCCGCGCAGGAGTTTCTGCAGGACCACGTTGTGCACGGAGAACCAGGCGGGGATCGCCACGTTCGTGCCGGCCAGGTCCTCGACCGAACCGACCTCGTGGGCGACGGTCAGCGCCGAGCCGTTCGTGTGGTTCCAGGCGAGCACCTTCACCGGCACCTTGGCGTCGTAGCGCAGCTGGATCGCGAGCGGCATCAGAAGATGGACGATGTCGACGTTTCCTCCCTGGAACGCCTCGACGAGCGGAGCCCAGCCCCGGTAGAGGATCGGGGTCGGGGTGGTGAGGCCGCGTCTGGCGAACTGGCCGGAGTCGTGAGCCAGCAGCAGCGGGGCGGCGTCGGTGATGGGCAGGTAGCCGACGCGCAGGGTCGCGGGCTCCCCTTGGAGGGGGGCCGCGCCCGCCGTACCTGCGGCACCCGCCCGGCCGCCGGAGGTCAGTGCGGATCCGACGGCGGGAGCGGAAAGCAGGGCGAGCGAGCCCGCGACGACCAGCGCCTCCCTGCGGGTGGCGCCGGAGGCTCCGACCGGTACCGCGCCCGGGGCGGCACCCCCGCCGCCCGTGTCACCGGACGGCACGGCACCGGACACCCCGGACACGACTCCGGACGCCGCGGCACCGGAACCGGAACCGGGCACGCCGGGCGGGGCTCCGGACCTCGTGGCGCCGGCGTCGGGGCCGCCCGGTTCGGACCGTTCGGCGCGGGAGGTGAAGTGCGACAGAAGGTCGCGCCTGGCCGATCCGTCGGCGAGTTCCTCGCGCCGCTTCACCGGAGAGGGCACCACGTCGAGCGGGTGGGGACCGGCGCGCAGCAACCCGATCCGGTCGCCGAGAAGCAGCGCCTCGTCCAGGTCGTGGGTCACCAGGACGGTCGAGAGCCCCAGCCGCTCGTGGACGGCCCGCAGCCAGTCCTGAAGATCGGCCCGGGTGAGGGGGTCGAGCGCGCCGAAGGGCTCGTCGAGAAGCAGCAGCGAGGGCCCGGCGACCACGGCCCGCGCGACCGCGACCCGCTGGGCCTGCCCGCCCGAGAGCTGCGACGGATAGCGATGTGCCAGGTCGGCGATGCCCAGTTCGGCGAGGACCTCACTCACCCGGCGGTCGGCGGCGGTCTTGTCGCCGCCCCGGCGTCCGCCGTTGGCACGGTACTCCAGGCCGAGCCGTACGTTGCGCGCGACCGTCCGCCACGGCAGCAGATGCGGCGCCTGGAAGACCGAACGGGTCGCACCCCCCTCGTCCTCGGGACGGCGTACGGTACCCGAGGTCGGGGCCTGGAGCCCGGACAGGACCCGCAGGAGCGTTGACTTGCCGGCTCCGGACGAGCCGACGAGGGCGAGGAACTCACCCGCTTCCAGAGCGAGGTCGATGCCGGTGAGGACCTCGTGCCGGCCGTAGCGGACGCCGACGGCGGAGAGTTCGGCGACGTACGGCGAGACGACGGCCGGTGGGGTGGTGTGCGGCGGTGGGGTGGCGTGCTGCGGCATGTGACTGTCCCTGGAGGGGGGCCTGGCCGGTGGGCGCGACGGCCGTGTTCAGCGCCGCGGCGGCCACGAGGGCAGGACGCGGCGACGGGCGCACGGTACGAGAAGCACCCGCCCTGAAAACCTATCAGACAGATCGGTTTTACATGAAGATGCCCGCCGTGGACTTCACCCGGCCAGCAGCTCGCGCGCCATCTCGCGCCCCAGCGCGATCGGCGCCGTCGAGCGCGCGGCCTTCGCCCCGGCGACTCCCCCGTCGTAGAGAACCTGGACCCGCTCGACCAGAGCCGCCCTCTCGACACCCCGGCCGGCGAGCGCCTCGGCCCACCGGGCGCGCATCCAGGCGCGGTGGGCCTCGACGGCCTCCGCGACCGGATGGCCGGGATCGGGGAACTCGGTCGCCGCGTTGAGGAACAGGCAACCGCGATAGGAACGCCGCCGCGCCGCGGCCATGGCCAGGTCGAAGGAGAGGAGCACCCTCCCCGCCGGGTCGGTGAGCCCCGTCACCGCCGCCCGGTAGACGGCGCGGTCAGCCGCGTCCTGCCGTTCGAGGTAGGCCACGACAAGGGCGTCCTTCGAACCGAACGCCTGGTACAGGCTCGCCTTCGCGACCCCGGCCTCCGCGATGATCTGGTCGATCCCCACCGCCCGGATGCCCCGGATCGGAAACAACCTGCCCGCGGTCTCCAGCAGGCGTTCGGCGGGTTTGGGAGACGAGAGGGCGGTCACCACGGCAGTTTACGCCCCACGCCCGGGGCGGGGTTGTGTCCGGCAAAGCATGGCGTATGCTTTTCCCGATATACCGATCTGTCTACTAGAGAATTATGGGACAGCCACCGTGGTTCCCACCATCGCGCCAGAACCGGGTGCGTCCGTTCCAAAGGAGGCATGATGGCGCTGTACCTCATCGAGTTGGGCGTTGAAGCCGCTGACCGGCCGACGGTCGAGGCCGCGATCGCCGAGGTCTCCCGGCAGGCCGCCGGGGCGGGCGGTGAGCTGATCGAGTCACAGGTGACGGGGGACCTGTCGCGGGTGTACGTCGTCGTCCAGGCCGACTCGTGCGCGGACCTGCGGCTGGACGCGTCGCGGCTGCCGGGCGTCGCGGCGGTCACGGGACCGGACGAGGTCCGGCTCGTCGGCGCCGCACTCGAGGACGTCGTGCGCGCCAGGGGCGCCGCAGACTACCTCGTCGAATGGGACATTCCCGAGGACCTCGGCATGGACGACTACCTCGCGCGCAAGAAAGCCCGCGCGCCGCTGTACGCGCAGGTCCCCGAGGTGAGTTTCCTGCGCACCTACGTGCGCGAGGACACCGCCAAGTGCCTGTGCTTCTACGACGGTCCGGACGAATCCGCCGTACTGCGTGCCCGCGAGGCCGTCTCCACCCCGGTGAGCAGGCTCTTCGGCCTCGACCACGGGCTCGGACAGGAGCGCGGATCCGGCCGGGAAGCGGCGGAGCAGGAGGCCGCGGACCGGGGAACGACTGCGGACCAGGGGACGACGGACCAGGGGACGGCGGCGGACCGGGGGACGGCGCGGTGAACGGGACGGCGACCGCCCCGCCATCCTGGCACCGGCATCTGCCCGATCTCCGCGAGTACGTCGCGGGACGGGCCGACGCGACCGACCGCGGCGAGACGGACCTGCGGGACACTCTGCGCCACCTCGGAGAAAGAGGTCTGCTCGGCCTGGACTCCGCACCTGGGAGCGCGGGCGTCACCGACGTCGCGCAACTGATCGAGCTGATCGCCACCGAGTGCCTGAGCTCGGCCTTCTCGTTCTGGGCGCACCGGATGGTGATCGAGTACCTCGGCGAGACCGGACAGGACACGGTCCTCGGACGGTTACGCGACGACCTCGTCGCGGGCACGGAGGTCGGCTCGACCGCGATGGCCGCGGCACTTCAGGAGGCCGCGGGCATGCGGATCGTCCCCGTCGTCGCCACCCCGCAGGCCGGCGGTTTCCGGCTGGACGGCCCGATCAGGTGGGCCTCCAACCTCGTGCCCGGCGCGGCGATCGTGCTGCCCGCCCGGGTCGGGGACACCGACGCCCGGGTCGTCGTGGTGGTGCGCGCCGGTGACCCGGGCGTCTCGATCGCCCCGTCCCCTCGGCTGCTGGCTCTCGACGCGACCGCGTCGTCATCGGTGACCCTCTCGGGCGCGTGGGCCGGAGCCGAGCACGTCGTCACCGACGATCTGCACGCGTTCGTCCGGCGCGCCCGCCCGGTGCTCCTGCTGTTGCAGACCGCGTTCTGCGTCGGGCTGGCGAGCCGGGCCCTCGACGAGGCCCGCTCCGCCGCGACCGGTGAGGGCTCCGTGCTCCTGCCCGACATCGAAGAGGTCACCGGGTGCCTGGCCGATGTGCGCGACCGTGCCCGCCACGCCCAGTGGGCGCCCACGGCGGCGGATCCACGCGTGGTCACCCAGATCCGCTTCGACGCCGCCGCGCTCACCTTGGCGGCGACACGGCTCGAAGCGACCGCGCGTGGCGGGCTCGGCTACGTCACGTCCAGCCCGACGAACCGCCGGCTGCGCGAGGCGGCCTTCCTGCCCGCGCAGTCACCGAGCGAGATCCAGCTGCGCTGGGAACTCTCCCGCCCGGCCGCCCCACGCCCGGCGACATGACGATCTCCGGGTTCCGGGAGGGGCGTCCTCCTCGGACGCCTGCCCCGGCCTCTCAGATGCCCGCCCTGGCGATGACCTCCTCCGCGGTGAGAGGGGCCTTGGGGTGGTGGGTCAGGCACAGCGGCACCCGCGTCTTGGTGAACGGTGTCCCCTCGGCGGCCAGATAGAACTGGCCGGTCGTCAGCCGGGAGATGTCGGTGACCACGCCATCCTTGGACCTGGCCATCTCCTTGGCCGCCTCGATCTGGATGGGGGCGTTGAGCAGGCCGAAGAACTGGGTCGCCGCGTTTCCCGGGATCCAGTTGTGCAGCCCCTTGGGGGCCTGGGTGGCGAACACCAGGCCGAGACCGTACTTCCGGGCCTGGGCCGCCAGCGCCAGCGTGCTCTGGGTGCAGGGGGTCATCGCGCCCGACGGCGCGAAGGTCTGCGCCTCGTCCATCACGAACAGGCCGCCCAGCGGGCGGTCACCGGCGGGGTGCTTCCTGATCCAGGCGAACAGCGCCATCTGGAGCTGGTTGACGAAGCCCTGGCGCTGCTCGTCCGACGGCAGGCCGATGAAGCTGATCACCGAGACCCGCGCCCGCTTGCCCGGCGGCGGGGTGAGCAGGACACCGGGATCCACCGGGACGCCCGCACCGGCGAACAGCGGGTCGTTGACCATCGCCGCCTTCAGGGTCTGCGCCAGGTCGGCGGCGATCCGCTCGGCGTTGGCGAGCCTGCTCACGCCCTCCGGCAGCGCGGCCAGCAACTCGATGAGACCTGTCATGCCCTGCTTGCCCCCACGCCCGTAGTGCGCGACGGCCTCCCGCAGTACGGCCTGTCCGACCTGGGCCTTGGCCGTCCTGGAGTCGATCTTGGCGCGCGGCACGAGCGCGGCCACGGCCGTGTCGACCGCCGTACCGAACTCGTCGGCGTCGGCGGCGACACCGGCGAAGTCGGGCAGGGGCTGGAAGCTGAGCGGCCGTCCGGCGACCCGGCGCGGCGTCCAGATGACGACGTCGGTGGCGGCCAGGTATTCGGCGGCCTTCTCCTTGTCACCGGGCCCCCAGTGCGACGGCGGCTCGGGCCAGCCGTCCCCGAGACGCGCCAGGTCGTTGTTCGGGTCGAGCACGATCGCCGACACCCCCTGGAGCGCGCACTCCTCGACCAGACGCCGGATGAGGACGGTCTTGCCCGACCCGGACCCCGCGAAGATCACGGCGTGCTTCCTGAGGGCTTCCAGCTCGATCCCGATGGGCCGACCGTCGGAGACGGCGGTACCGAGGGGGACGTACGGCAGGCCGCCCGCCACCTCCGCGACCGCCGCCCCGATGCCCGGGGGCTCGCTGACCGTGGACTCCCCGCCTGTGGGCTCGGTGACCGTGGATCCGGTTCCTGTGGACTCGGAGACGACCGGTTCGGGAGCCACCGGCCGGCTGGACACGGGGGCGGTGGATTCGGAGCCGACGACCGCGGGGTGGGGAATCGTGGAGGCGGTCGGAACGGTACCGACGGGCACGAAGGTGGCATGCACCGGGGTGGCGATCACGGACCGGCCGACGGTGGATGCGGGGGTCGTGGACTCGTCGGACGTGGAATCGGCGACCACGGGCCTGGCGGACACGGGGCCGGCAGGAGTGGGAACGGCGGGAGCGGGAGCCGTGGACGTGGAATCGGTGGGAGCGGGAACGGTGGGCGTGGAGTCGACGGACGCGGAAGCGGTGGATGCGGGGGCCGTGTGTGTGGAATCGGCGGGCGTGGGAGCGGTGTAGGTGGCTGCGTCGCCGAGGGCTTCGCTCAGCAGCGTGACGTGCTCCGCCGGTCGCCGCGTGGCGAGCCAGGCCCGCAGGTTCGGCGGGTTGTCCGCGTACAGCTGCCGCAGCGCGGCCAGGACCTTGAGATCCTCCTCGTTCACCTCCAGCACCCGGCCGCCCGCCTCCTCGAACGCGGCGACGGCCGCGACCGTGCGCGGCCCCTTCGACCAGGGTTCGTTGCGCAGCACGAACAGCCGCCGCCGGGAAACCTCGGCGTTCAGTCCGGCCGTCACGGAGGCGGCACGCAGGCGGCTCAGCGCGGCGATCGGATGCGTGGCGGCGATGGCGCGGAACGCCCAGTGCGCCTCGTCCTCGGTCTCCTCGTTCAGGGTGAGCCGCAGACGGGCGTGGAGCGGAGGCTTACTGCTGGGTGACGGGTCGACGCCGAACCGGCGCCCGCCCTCGCCGAGCCCGTCGATCCAGGCCGACAGCCCCGCCGCCAGCAGCGCGGGCATCACGGTGTCCTCGACGGCGGCGTTCAGGGCGTCGGCCACCTGCGCCTGCTGCCTGAGCTCGGCGAAACGGGCGTCGATGCTCGTGAGGTCGGAGTCCTCGCGGACACGCGGCTGGTGTGAGCCCGCCTCCTGGTCGAGGCGCTCCAGCTCCCGTACCTCCTCGTGGTCCAGGCAGGCCCCGATGTGCGTGTCGATCTTGATCAGGAACTGCCGGGGGGTGTACTCGTCCGCGCCCTCGAACGCCGTCGGCCGTACCGGCCAGGTCGGGTAGGGCGGCTCGAAACCTGACTCGGCGAACCGGGTGGCGAACCGCTTCTCGATCAGGGCACGGGCGGCCTCGGCGTCAGGGAGCGGTTTGAGACTGGGCATCGGCCGGAACCGGTCACGCGCGCTGGAGGTGGCGAACTCCTCGATGAGGGTCCAGGTCTGCGGGAAACAGGAGACGATCGTCAGGGTCCTGCGGGTGACCTCGCGCAGCGCCATCAGCCCGCTCGCCACCTGGTCGACCACGATGAGGTCGTGCCAGTCGCGCGCCGCCGCGCTCTCACCGGTGACCGGAGAATGTGCGATGAGCACGTCGATCTGGTCGACGGCGATGACGGACGGCCCGGTCAGCGCGAGAAGGTGGGAGAGGTCCTTGACGATCTCCTGCGGCGTCTTGGGGAGCTGCCGGATCCCCCAGGCCGCGCGCTCGCCGGTCTCCTCCTCGGGCAGCCCGGCCAGGAAGCCGTAGCCGATGTCCTGGACGGCGTAGTCGGCGCAGGCGCGCAACACGAGCGCACGCAGGGTGTCCTTGGCGGCCTGGCCGACGTGGGGGTTGACCCCGCGTACCCCCGCCACGAAGGTGTCGAGGCTCTCGCGCGTCACCGAGCGGTTCCCGATCACCTCGCGCTGCACCCCACGCGGCATGTCGGCCAGTTCGGACAGCCGTCGCAGCAGGATCTTGAGCTGAGTCTCCCCCTCGCTGCCGTCCCGCGAGAGGCCGTCGAGCATGGAGATCAGGGTGCTCTCCCAGTAGCTCCGGGCGTCCAGCAGACCGACCAGGAAGAAGTAGCCGCCCTCCAGCTGGATCCTCTCCCGGATCCAGCCGAGGAGATGGGTCTTGCCCGTACCCTTCGACCCGCGCAGGACCAGACCGATCGGGCTGGTGGCACCACCGGCGGCCACGTCGGCGAGCCCGCCGAGAATGCCGCGTTCCACGGCCCGGTTGAGACCCTCCACGTGGAAGACCGAGGGACTCCACACGTCTTCCGGCCCCTCGGCCCAGTTGAACCGGAGCGTCTGCAGTACTTCGAGTTCCCGGCCGCTCATCGTGCCTCGATCGAGATCAGGTGCATATCCTGGTCGCCGATGGTCACCGCCGCCGCCCTGGCCTCCGGGGTGAGGAGCTTCTGGTTGTGATCCGGCTCGATGCTCACCTCCGTCAGACGATTCATTCCCTTGAGCGCCCTGTCCACCTCCGCCCTCGGCACATCGCCGAGCAGCGGCCGCAGCCGTACCAGACCGACCCAGGCACCGGGTTCGGCGGCCAGTTCGGCGTAGGCGGCGCGGATCCGCTCGGTGACGTCCCCGCCACCTTCACCTCCCCCGTCTCCGGTCCCGGCAGGAAGGGCGGCTTCGGACTCGGCGGGGAGTGCGGCTTCGGGCTCGGCGGGGAGGAGCGCGTCGGGTTCGGTGAGAACGGCTTCGGGCTCGGCCGGAGAATCGGCAGGGACGCTCGCGGAGAGGACGAGGTCGGCGAGGGACTGACCGGTCCCCGCCAGGATGCCTCGCACCAGGGTCACCAGGGCGAGGTTCATCGCCCCGGCCGCGCCACGGGGCATGGGGATGCCGGAAGCGATCTCCTCGGCCACCCTGACCCAGCCGTCGTCGGTGAGGAGGTGAGTGAACGCGCGGCCCTGCTTCCGGCTCTCGACGAGTTTGAGATCGTTCAGCTTCAGGCGCGACTTCCCGTCGAGGGTCACGCCGTAGCGTTCCTTGAGGTCAGGGTTGGAAACCTCCTTCCCTTCAACCATCAAAATCATCAAAATCGTTATCTCAGAGAATGAAAGACCTTTTTCCGACATATCTCTATCCTTCGTACGTACCACGGTGGGCTTTGAGAAACCGCTTCAGCTCCCGGAGTACGGCCGGCATATCGGCCATGACCCGCTCGTTGCTGAACCGCAGGACCGCGTACCCGTCCTCTCGGAGCCGCGCGTCCCGTGACCGGTCCTCGGCGAGCCGGTCCGGACGACGATGCTCGGGGCCGTCGAGCTCGACGACACAGCGCTCGGTCCGCCACAGCAGGTCCACCCGGATGGGGTTGGCCAGCGGGTGCGGTTGATAGGTCTGGTTCCAGGCTCGCCCCTCGGCCCAGACCTGGGAGCTGAGCGCCCGTTCCAGCGCGGACTCCACAAGACTCGCCGGATGCGGGCGTCCCGCCGTGGCCGGGGAACCGGCGGGACGGGATGGGGCAGGTTCGGGGTCCGGGGACGGAGCGGGTGGTGCGGGTCGTGCGGGATACGCAGTCTGCGAGGGGCGTGCGGGATGTGCTGGCCGTACGGCCCGCGCGGGCAGCCCGGGGAGTACGGCGGGCCGTACGGTGACCGTCCGGATCCGGTCGACGGCGACCGGCGCGGCACCGGTGAACCAGACACCGAGCCCGTCCCGCTGGACGAGCCATTCACCGGCCGCCACCAGCGCCTCCTCCTCGGCCGGTGACAGTCCCCCGGGCACCTGGACGAGGAGCGCCGTCCGAGAACGGCGGAAACTCGCAGCGAACACCAGGGCCAGTCCCTCGGCGCGTACCTCGGCGGCGTCCGGCCGGCGGTCGCGAAACGCCGCTCCCGTCAGGGAGCGCACGGCGAGTTCGGCGAGGAAGGACGCGAGGTGGCGGTGGCCGGAGGCCGCCCGCCTGGCGAGCTCGCGTACGGCGGCCACGGCCGTACCCCCTGAACCGTCGATCTCCTCGGCACCGGGGAGCCAGGCGGGGAAGAGACCGACGACGGCCCTTTCCAGCTCGTGGAGCATGTCGGCGACCGTTTCCCCCACGGCCCGGCCCCTGCTCGCGGTATAGGGGAATATCGCGGGAAAACCTTCGGGTAACGCGTCGGCCGGCACCTCGGCGGTCGCGGAATTCTTTTCCCGTACCCACACGACGCGGCGCGTTGGCAACTCGGCCCACGACTGCGCCACGCCATTGTTCCTTTGATGTGCGGGGTCCGACCTTGCAGAGGGTAGGGGAGCACACAGGTTGATGTATGCGTTTTTCGAAAAAAGCCCCCGTAATCGCCCCCATGGTCAGGCACCACCATGAACCGCGCCTATCGCTCTGTCAGCGACCTGTCGCGACGAGTGGTTCCGCCGTCCGGCACATTCGTCTCGAAGATGGGGGCGGGCTCACATATACCGGCGAGCGTGGCGGGAGTCGGCGAGCGCCGGGGCGACCGTGTCCGAGCCTTCCGATGTCAGGAGATGCCTTCCCGATGCCGGAAGATGCCTTCCCGATGCCGGGAGGTGCCTTCCGATGCCGAAGAGGGACGGTGACGCTCGACTTCCGTTCAGTACCGGTCAGTCATAGCATCAGATCACGCCCTAAATCATGAATACCGCGCATCCCTAGACCATCGGGATCACCTTCCCGAGGTCGGGAGTGGGAACGCCCACCGGGTGACGCCCAGCGCTGTGACCGGGAACGTTCACCGGGCCGGACGCCGTTCGTCGGCGCCGATCCGCCCCGCTCCACCGCTCGCCGTACCGGCGCCCGGAACGGTCACGAACGCGGCGAAGACAAGCGGTCACCGCACTGGCGCATCAGCGCCGACCAGGCCCGCGTCACCACTCGCCGTATCGGCGTCCCAATGGCCCAAAGCAGCGCGAGGAGACGCAGGCCTCCGCCGGATCGGTGCCGGTGGGCGGCGCTCAGCCTGGTGGGGGTTTCCGGTCACGTACTGGCAGGAAGGCGATGAGGTGAGAGGTGAAGAGAACCCGACAGACCACGATCGCCGTACTGGGTGCGCTCAGTCTGGAGCCCATGACCGGCTATGCCGTCCACGAGGCCATCCGCAGCACGCTGGGGCACTTCTGGGGTGAAAGCGTCGGCCAGATCTATCCCGCGCTGGCCGAGTTGGAGCGGCAGGGGCTGGTCCGGCGTCAGCACGGCACCCGTTCCGGGTCCTCGACGTTCGCCATCACGGCCGACGGCGAGGCCCGTCTCAAGGAACTGCTCGGGGAACCGGTCCAGCGGACTCCGCCCAGGAACGGCCTGCTGTTGCGCCTGTTCTTCGGGCGCTTCCTCGGCTCCGACACGTGCCGCGCCCTGCTGGAGCAGGCCAGGTGCGACGCCGAGCAACGCCTGGCGACCCTTGAGTCGCTGCACACCGCCATAGCGGCCGAGGACACGGCGGAACAGCGGTCCTACTCACTGATCACCGTCTCGGCCGGTGAGCACTCCGCACGCGCCGCCATCGCCTGGGCCGACGAGGCACTGGCCATGCTCGACGGCGACGCCTCCCGGACATGAAACCGCGACGCCTCCCGGACATGAGACGGCGGCGATCCCCCGGCGCGAGAGCGCCGGGGGCGGGCGGCCTCATTCCGCCGACGACGCGGCCCCGTACGTCACGAGGCCACGGACCACGAAGCCACTGAGCTCGAATCCACAGACCACGAGGCCACGAACTCCGAGTTCACGGACCGTGGGTCCATGAACCACAGGGTTCACAGGCTCACGGGCTCACGGGCTCACGGGCTGGCCCAGGCCCAGGCCCAGGCCCACAGACCCGAGACCACGGATCCTGAGTCCGCGAGGCACGGATCCGTGGGTCATGAGCACCTCGCCACCTGGCAGATCTTGGCGAGCATGCTCCTGGCGTCCCTCGTCTGCTGCGCGAAGTCCGCCTTATCCGGTGCGCCGGACTCTCCCGCCTGCGAGTAGACGATCAGTGCGTTGCCCTTGCGGACCAGGATCGCCCGCTCACCGCCCACCGTGGCCTTTCCTCCCTGGTAGAGCTGGCCGGTGACGGCCAGCCCCTCGTCGCCCAGCGCCACGGCCGTGCCGGAGTACTTGTAGGCCGTCTGCGACGTCCTGAACGGAGGACAGACGGGCAGCGCCCTGCGCACCTCGGCCAGGGCCTGTTCGGCCGCCTTCGCCGAGGAGTAGAGGATCACCTGCTCCCACTTCTGGAAGTTGAAGGAGAGATAGCTGATCGTGCGGGCCGCGATCCGGCCCTGGAGCGCCAGCGACGCGTTCTGGCAGGGGTTCACCGTGAATTTGGCGTCTCTGCTCTGGTTGATCGACCACTTGGCCGCGGTGGTGGCTTTCTGTTCGGCCACCTTCTCGTACAGCAGGAACCCCCTGGGGATCGCGCCGGAGGGCGCGGCCGCGAAGACGGGGGACGTGACACTCACCATGACGCCGGCGAGGGTGCAGACTGTCAGGATTCTCTTCACGGAGATGAGACGTACGCCGGGGGCGAATGGTTCAGGATGTCGCCCATGTGACGCCCGACCAGCGGGCCTGGAGGGTTCCGCTCCCGAAGGGAGCAAGCCGGGAACGATCCCGTTTTCCCGAGGGGGAAAGGGGCCTCTGCCTGGGCAGGCCCGCCATGCCACCTCACTCGAACGAAAGGTTCGGTGACATTCCGTCATCTGCCGCAGCATCCTAAAGGATCCTTGCGAAAGATTTCTTGTCTCATCATAATGGCGCCATGGACGAGCACCCCACCATCACCGATCCTCGCGCATTGCGCGCCCTGGCACACCCCATCCGGCTGGCGCTGCTTGAGGCCCTGGGAGTGGTCGGAACGGCCACCGCGACGCGGTGCTCGGAGATCACCGGAGAGAGCGTCGCGAGCTGCTCGTTCCACCTCCGCACCCTCGCCGAGTACGGGTTCATCGAACGGGCTCCCTCCAACACCAGGGAGAAGCCCTGGCGGCTGGCCAGGCCCGTCCAGTCCATCGACACCGTCGCGGAGAACACCCCGATGGGCAACGCGCTCACCGAGGTGTTCCTGGAGAAGGAGTTCGCACGCCTGCGCGCCTGGCGGCGCCGGATGGAGTCCGAGCCGGAGGAGTGGCAGAGCGCGAGCCTGCTCCTGGGCGCCACGCTGTGGATGACCTCCTCGGAGCTGTCGGAGTTCCGTGAGCTTCTGCGATCGGTGGTCATGGGCTATCTCGACCGGGTGGAGAAGGCCGAGCTCAGGCCGGAGGGCGCGCGGCCCGTACGGCTGCTCATGGCCGGCAGCGCGGAGCACTATCCCGATGCGTCCGACAGTCAGGAGACCCCGCGGTGAGCGCGCTCTCCGACTCCCGGTTCCGCAGGCTCCTGGTCGGGCAGTCGCTCAGCTCCTTCGGAGACAGCGCCCTCTACCTCTCGCTGGGCATCTGGGCCAAGGACCTGACAGGCGAGAACTCCGCGGCCGGAGCCGTCTTCCTCTGCCTGTCCCTGCCGGTGCTCCTCGCCCCCTTCGCCGGGCACATCGTCGACCGATTACGCCGCAGACCGCTGCTCATCGCGGTCAACACCGTCGCCGGCCTCGGAGTGCTGGCCCTGTTCGGGGTGCGTTCCGAGGCCGATCTGTGGATCATCTACACGGTCGCCTTCGGATACGGCCTCTCCTTCATCCTTCTGCGCCCCGCCCAGATCGGGCTGATCAAAGAGATCCTCCCCGGTGAGGACCTCGCGGGCGCGAACGCCGCGATACGCACGATCGGCGAGGGGACGCGGCTGCTCAGCCCGCTGGCCGGCGCCGCCCTCTACACCGCGGTCGGCGGCCACATGCTCGCCGCGCTCGACGCGCTCACCTTCGCCGTCGCGGTCGTGGTGCTCGCCGGACTCCGCGTCCGGGAAAGCGCCCCCACCCCGCCCCAGACGCGCGAGCCGTTCCTGCGGGAGATCACGGCGGGCGCCGCGCAGATCGCGCGCACCCCACTCGTCGCCTTCACCACGGTGGCCGTCGCCGCCAGTTTCGCGGTGATCGGGCTGCTGGACACCGTCGACTTCGCCGTCATCGAGTTCGGCCTGCGACAGCCTCCCTCGTTCTTCGGGGTCCTCATGTCGATCCAGGGCGCGGGAGGGATCTGCGGCGGGCTGACGGTCGCCGCGATGATCCGCCGGTACGGCGAAGCCAGGACGGTCGGCGCCGGCCTCCTGCTGGGCGCCGCGGGCACCGCGCTGCTGGCGGTCCCGAGCCTGCCCGTGGTGATCGCGGGTTTCGCCCTGATCGGCTGCGGCGTGCCGTGGCTCGTGGTGGGCTACACGACGGCGTGGCAGCGGTCCACGCCACAGCAGATCCTCGGCAGGGTCGCCGCCGCGGCCGACCTGTTCACGGTCGGCCCGCAGACGCTCTCCATCGCTCTCGGCGCCGCGCTCATCGCGGCGGTCGACTACCGGATCCTGCTGGCCGTGTGCTGCGGGGTCCTCATGCTCTCCGGCACCGTACTGCTGCGCAGGTCCCCACAGCTCACGACCGTCTAGGTCAAGCGTGCGGCCTGGTGAGGGCGACCAGGGCCGGGACCACCTCGCGGATCCGGCGGGCACGCAGATGGGCGATCAGACGCATCGCCTCCTGGGCGTCGTCCGCCAGGAGGCAGCCGGGGTCGATCCTGCCCCGGGCCACCGCCCCGGCGGAGATCGACAGCGGGGAACGGCGCAGCTCGGTGACGGCGACGCCCGGCTCCCTCGGCAGCCAGCCCCGCACCAGTTCCGACGCCGACGCCCTGTCCTCCGGTACCTCCAGGATCAGCAGCACCTCGGCCCGCCCCCCGGGGCGGAGTACCTTCGGCGCGGCGGCCACCACGAACTTGAGCGCGTCCTCCGCGCTCATCCACCCGATCTCCGCCTCCGCGTGGTGTCCGGGACCGGTGGGGCTGTTGAACAGCATGTGGTCGGCGGGCCCGCCGATGTCGAGGTCCGAGCGGAGGTCGGCGACGTGGAATCCGGCCTCCACTCCGTTGACCAGGGCGTTCGCCCGGGAGTAGGCGACCGCCCGCGGGTTGAGGTCGACGCCGGCGACCGACGAGCACCGCGCTCCCAGGGCGAGGGCGAGGACGCCGCATCCGCATCCGACGTCGACCAGCCTGCCGTCCACCGCGCCGAGGTTGTCCAGCAGCTCGAAGCTGGAGGCGTGCGGCGGCATGACCACCGTGGACCTGCGGGACATCGCGATCCGCGCGCCGGTTCTGAACAGCTGGTCCGACAGGAAGTACATGGAACGCACCGGGGAGACGGAGACCGTCGACGTCACCACGTCACCGTCGGACGAGACCAGCCCGAGCGTCCCGAGCAGCCCGCGCAACGGGGCGGGCACCACCCGCGCGTACCGGGTCCACGCCACGTCGCCGTTGCGCACGAAGAGCTGGACCATGACGCCGGCCGCGCTCGTGACCAGCTCGTCCACCCGGTCGGTCGAACAGAAGGCGTAGAAGGCCGCGTTGCTCAGCAGTTCGGCCGGGCTCTCCGCGGACAGGGCCCGTACCGTGCCGTCCTCGGTGAAGCCGACGTCGCGGAACGCCTGGCCGAGAGACCGGAGAGCCGGGACACCGTGCGCGTCCGCCACCTGGGCGTCCGGGATCCACACGGCGTCACCTGCGGTGGAGACGGACCGGGAAGGAGTCCAGCCCGAAGTTGATGATGGACTGGTTGTACTCGAACGCGCCGAGCGGCTCGACCTCGGCCACGAGCGTGGACAGCGTCGTGAACAGCACCCTGAGCTCGGTCCTCGCCAGCGGGCCGCCGATGCAGTAGTGCTCACCCCAGCCGAAGGCGATGTGCCGGTTGGGACGCCGGGCCAGGTCGAGACGGTGGGGCTCCTCGAAGACGGCGGCGTCGCGGTTGGCGCCCGGGGTCCACACCACGACCCGGTCCCCCGCCCGTATCCGCTGCCCGGCGAGCTCGACGTCCGTCGTCGCCGTGCGCAGTACGTGGAGCCCGACCGAGGTCCAGCGGAGCAGTTCGTCGGTCGCGAGTCCCGGATCGGCCTTCTCGCCCAGCTCCCGCCACGCGTCCGGGTGCCGGATCAGCTCCAGCATCGCCATGGCGGCCGTGTGCCGTACGGTCTGTATCCCGCCGACGATGATGTTGTCGCAGTTCAGCACCACCTCGTCCAGTTCGAGCCTGGTGGCCAGCGCGCTGATGATGTCGTCACCCGGCTCCTCGCGGCGCTCCATCGCGAGCTGGAGGAGGTACGGCAGCAGCCTCTGGTGGGCGGCCCGCCGCTCGGCCGGATTGCGCCCGAGGAACGCCTGGTCGCACATGTCCACGATCTCGTCACGGTCGTCGTCCGGGATGCCCATGAGGTCGCACATGACGGTGAGCGGGACGACCGCCCCGACGTCCCTGACGAAGTCGATCTTCTCGTGGACCAGTAGCCGCTCGACGACCCGCTCGGTCAGCTCGCGTACGCGTTCCTCCAGCACCGCCGCGCGTCTGGCGGAGAAGAAGGGCACAACCGGTTCCCGGTAGGCGCGGTGCCGGGGCGGGTCGCTCAGGGCCATCATCCGGCCCGACCCCGCGGGCGGCCCGTGACCGGTGCCCAGCAGCGAGCCGCCCAGCGAGCTGAAGGAGCCCGCGTCCCCGAGGACCGCGAGGGCCTCGCGGTGGGTGAGCACCGCCCACAGCGGTCCCTCGGCGGCCGACTCGTGCCGCTGGACCGCGCCCTCGCGCCGTATCTCGTCGAGGATCGGGTACGCGTCGTCCCTGGCCCAGAATCCGGGATCGGTCAGGTCATAGGTGTCCAGCAGCATCGGGGTTCCTTTCCACCGTCTGGTCCGCCATCTGAGCCGCCGTCCGGTCCGGCGCGTGATCCACCACCTGCTCCGTCACCTGGTCCACCGCGTGATCCGGCGTGTGGTCCGGCGTGTGGTCCGATGTCCGGGGTGACGCGCTCGCGAGCTCGTGGTCGATGCGGGCGGACAGCTCCCGCAGCGTCGGGTGGTCGAACACCGCCCGCACCGGCAGCTCGATCCCGAACCGCTCCAGCACCTCGGCCGTGATCTGCGGCGCGAGCAGCGAGTATCCGCCGACGGTGAAGAAGTCGTCGTCGGGTCCCGCCTGTTCACAGCCGATGACCTCGCACCAGATCACTCCCAGCCCGCGCTCGGTCTCCGTGCTGAACTCGACCGGCTCGACGGCGCGGTGCCGGGCGTCGGGGGCGGGCAGCCGGAGCCGGTCGATCTTGCCCGTCGCGGTCAGCGGCATCTGGTCGACGACGACGTAGGAGGCCGGGATCATGTAGGTGGGCAGTGTCCGGGTCAGCCGCCGGTGGAGCGCGGGAACGTCGACCACCGTGTCCGGGCGCGGCTGGACGTACGCGGCCAGGCGCAGCGACTCGGGGTTGTCGCCGTAGGTGCGGACGGCGCCCTGGGCGACCGTCGGCTCGCGGTACAGGGCGGCCTCGATCTCGCCGAGCTCCACCCTCGCGCCCCTGATCTTGATCTGGTCGTCGCTCCTGCCCGCGAAGAGGAGCCCGCCGTCCGGGGTGCGGCGGCCGAGGTCACCGGTGCGGTACGTACGCTCCGGCAGGAAGACCTCCCGCGTCTCCTCGGGGCGGTTGAGGTACCCGTGGGCCAGGAACCCGCTGCGGACGCGGATCTCGCCGACCTCGCCGTCCGGCACCGGGTCGCCGTTGTCGTCGGTCAGCAGGATCTCCCGCCCCGGGATGGCCCGGCCCAGGGGGATCGGGTCGATGACCTCCTCGGGCACCGGCTGCCAGGTGGCGAGGATGCACTCGGTGGGTCCGTAGAAGTTGTGGACGACCGCCTTGGGGAAGTGCCTGCGGGCCGCGTGGACGAGGTCGACGTGCAGCGACTCGCCGAACAGGCTGAGCGTCCTGACGCCCTCGACGGGGGCCGAACCGTACGGGCAGGCGTCCAGCAGGTGCCGGCAGAGGCTCGGCACGGTCTGCAGGTGCGTCGCCTCGTGCTGGACGATCCACTCGTGGATCCGCGCCGCGTCTCCCTTGGCCTCCTCCGGCGGGACGATCAGGGCGGCTCCCCCGTGGAGGGCGGTCAGGATCTCGACGTAGGCCGCGTCGTAGGTGAGCCTGGCCCACTGGAGCAGGCGCGAGTCCTCGCGCACGCCGTTCTCGGCGGTCAGCCACTTCGCGAGCTGGTCGAGGTTGCCGGTGCGCTGCATGATGCCCTTGGGGGTGCCGGTCGAGCCCGAGGTGTACGCCACGTACTCGGTGCCGGGCGGTACCGCGCTCCGCGGCGGGGTGCCGGTGGCCCGCCGTACCACCACGGCCTCGTCACCGTCGACCTGGACGAGCGCGACGGGGAAGGGATCCGAGCCCGCGGGCGCGAGTACGGCGCGCGGCGCGCAGTCGGCCACGATCGACAGCCGCCGTTCCAGTGGCTGGTCGACGGTCAGCCAGACGAACGGGGTGCGCGCCCGCTGCGCGGCCAGGAGCGCCGCGATGGCGTCCGGGCCGTCCGGCACGGTGATGACGACGATGTCTCCCGGACGGAGCCCGGCACGCACGAGCGCCGCGCTGTAGCGGGCGGCCCGTCTGTCGAGCCGCCCGTACGTCAGGACGCCCGACTCCGAGATCACCGCGGGGGCGTCGCCGTGGCGGTTCATGCCGCCCCCGCCGGAGTGCTCAGGAACTCGGACACGCTCCGCGCGAGCATGGCGTGCGCCGTCTGGACCACCAGATGCCCCCCGGAGAGAACCCGCATGCTGAACGGTCCCGTGGTGCTCCGCGCCCAGCCCCACATCTGGTCGCCGGTCACGGTCGGGTCGTCGGTGCCGACCAGGCCGAGCACCGGACAGCTGAGCGGCGGATCCCACCGGTGCACGTAGTCCTGACACAGGTTGAGGTCGGCGTGCACGACGGAGAGCAGCAGGGCGCTCAGGTCCGGGTGGGCGAGGATCTGCGTCACGCTGTCGTCGATGCTGCGCAGGAAGGAGACGACATCCTGCCGGCCCGTCGGCCCGGGAGGCCCCTGCCACAGGTTCGGCGGCAGCAGCGCGGCCAGCACGCACGCCGAGGGAGGGTTCAGCGAGGAGAGCTCCCTGCCCACGTTGTAGGCGACGAGCGCGCCGAGGCTCTGTCCGAGCAGGGCGTACCGGCCGGAGACGAAGGGCCGCATCGCCGCGCTGACCCAGTGGACCAGCTCGTTCACGTCGGTGGCGTGCGGTGCGGTGAACCTGCCGCCACGCCCCGGCAGGCGTACGGCCCACACCTCGATGTCGGGAGGCAACGCCCGGCCCAGCTCGGCGAAGGCGGGAGCGTCCCCTCCCGCGTGTGGAAAGCAGAACAGCCGGGTCTCGGCGTTCGGTCTGGGCACCGGCACCCAGAACCACTCGGTCACCAGCATCGGCGACGCCATCACTTTCTCCCGTTCTCCGTGGTGTCCTCATCGGCCTCGTCCGGGCGCGTCCCCTCCGTGGTCCGGCCCGGCGCGAACGTCAGCTTCGACAGGGGCCGGTCGGGGTCGGTCGCCACCTCGGCGAGGATGGCCTGGTAGTCGGCGGCGAGACGCTCGGCCGTACTCCGGTCGAACAGGTCCGTGCTGTAGCAGAGCAGCGTTTCGAGGACGTCGGCCGAGGTGTCGAGCAGGTGCAGTTCCAGATCAAGCCGGGTGACCCGCTGACGCACCCCGTCCCACTCGCCGACCTCGACGTCGTGCCAGCGCGTCGGACCGGCGCGGTGCGGCGTGCGAAGGAGCTGGAAGCCCACCTGGGCGAGAGGGTTGCACGCGGGGTCACGCGGCACCTCCAGCCGGTCGACCAGCATGTCGAAGGGGACCAGGTCGTGCTCCAGCGCCTCCAGCGTGGCCGCGCCGATCCGGGCCGCCGCCTGCCGGAAGGTCGGGTCGCCGGAGAGGTCGCCGCGCAACGGCACGGTGTTGACGAAGAACCCGACGGTCGACTGGAACTCCGGCCTGGAGCGACCGGCCACCGGAACGGCCAGCACGATGTCGTGCGTCCCGGTCCAGCGCGCGAGCAGCACCATGAAAGCGGTGACGGTCGTGACGAACATCGTGCACCTGAGCCCGGCCGACAGCCCGCGCAGCCGCTTCGCCACGGACGACGGCACCGCGCTCGGCAACTCGCCGCCGGAGGACGTCGGCTCCGGCGAGCGCGGCCTGTCGACGGGGAGGTCGAGCACGGCGGGAGCGCCCGCCAGCCGCTCGCCCCAGTAGGCGAACTCCCGCTCCAGGTTCTCACCGCCCAGCATGCCGCGCTGCCAGGCCGCGAAGTCCGCGTACTGCGTCTCGGGAGCCGGCAGATCGGCCGGCGTTCCTCGTGCGTGCCCGCAGTACAGGGCCTCCAGCTCGGCGAGGATGATCTGCACGGACCACGCGTCGACCACGATGTGGTGCAGCGTCAGCAGCAGGATGTGCCGGTGGGGTCCGAAGCCCAGCAGGTTCGCCCGCACCAGCGCGTCGTTGGCCAGGTTGAAGGGCCGCGCCACCTGGTCCGCGGCGAACTCCGCGGCGCGCGAGTCCGCGTCCGGCACGATCGACAGGTCGGTGTACGGCAGCGGCACCCACTCCTCCGGCGGCCGGATCCGGATCCGAGGCCGTCCCCGCTCCGCGGGAAAGCCCGTGCGCAGGGCGTCGTGGCGGGCGACCACCTCGCTCAGGGAGCGGTGCAGCGCGGCGACGTCGAGCGGACCGCACAGTTCGTAGCCCAGGCACACGTTGTACTGCGTCGAGCGGGGGTCGAACTGCTGGAGGAACCAGAGCCGCTGCTGCGCGGGGGACAGCGCGAGATGTTCGGCGCCGTCGCGGTCGGTCCGGGTCATATGCAACGCCTCGGCACGTCAACGTCCGTCATGGGAGTCCGCCGAGGCGGCCGTGCCGCCGGAGGGCGCGGAACCGACATCGGATGCGGAAGCGGCGGGCTCCATGCCGGGTGCGGAACCGGTGTCGGGCGGGAGCAGCTCGTCGACCCGCGCGCTGAAGGCGGCGAAGTCCTCGGTCTCGTACAGGTCGCGCAGCGACAGCTCGACCTTCAGCTGGTCGCGCACCATGAACAGCAGCCGTACGGCGGCCAGCGAATGCCCGCCCAGTGTGAAGAAGTTGTCCCCGAGGGCGATGTTCGGCACATCGAGGACCTCCGTCCATATGTGGGCGAGGGTGTGGTGCAGGGGGGTGGCCGGTCCCTGCTGTTCCTCTCCCTCTCCGGTGGTGGGGAGGGGGGTGCAGGTGTGGGGTGGGGGCAGGGCGTTGCGGTCGGTTTTGCCGTTGTGGGTCAGCGGCATGGACGGGAGGTGGAGGTAGGTGGTGGGGATCATGTAGTCGGGCAGGTGGGGGGTCAGGTGGGTGCGCAGGTCGGTGGTGGTGGGGGTGTGGCCGGGGCGGG
>NZ_JBFBCF010000018.1:0-197772 GCF_040683035.1 Streptosporangium sp. NPDC051022
GATTACGCGGCCGAGTTCGGGGTGGCGGTGGCGGTGGTGGGCAACAAGGTGCACGGTCCGGCGGATGTGGAGTTCCTGCGTGAGCAGGTGGGGGAGGATCTGCTGGTGTGCCTGGGGCATTCGGCGGTGGTGCGGGGGATGGAGCAGGGGCGGGATTTCGGGCTGGCGGATCTGGAGCCGGGCGCTCTGGAGGCGCTGGGGGTGTTGATGGCGCGGCTGGACGGTCAGGGCAAGGACTGGGAGCGGTTCGGCCGTCAAGCGGTGCAGTTCCATCTGCGCAACGCCGAGGCGTGGGCCAACCGGGCCACGGGTGAGGATCTGGCCGCCCAGATCGACCCCGGCTTCGTTTTCGGACCGGCACAGATGTCGCTCTCTCACTGAGGCCCACACGAGTGTCGCTTCCGCGCTAGATGGAGGCCCTACAGGGCCCTCCTAATGTCGGTAAGTTCCCCTTCTGAGAGGAGAAGGCAGCATGTCGCTGACCGTTCCGAACGAGCTTCTCGACCAGGCGAAGGCGGGAGAGGTGGACGACGCGGCCTTCGTCGCCTGCGTCCGTGACTCCCTGCCCTACGCCTGGTCGGTGATCAGCGACCTGGTGCAGCGGCGCGACCGCACCGGCGCCGAGTTCACCGACAACACCGTTCCCCCGCCGGACGAGACCGCCCGCGGCCAGCTCCTGCGCTGCCTCGCCAGCGACGCCATGCGCGGTGCCCTGGAACGGCACTTCGGGGTGAAGCTGGCCTTCCAGAACTGCCACCGGGTCGCGGTCTTCGACCCGGCCGCCGTCAAGGCCCACGCGGAGTTCGTCACCGCCAGGTCCCAGATCCTCAACCAGCAGCCCGACCTCGTCGACTGCTGACCCCGCCGGGCGGCACCGCCCGGTGACCGTGTCCGGCGACGCCGCCCGATGACAGTGCCGACGGCCTCAGCCGGGAGATCCCGCCTACGCCGCGGTCCCTCCCGGCGGCGGGATCCGGCGAACCCGGGGCAGCACCTCGGCCCCGAGCCGCCTGATGTTGTCGAGGGTGCGGGCCTGACGGCCCGCGCCCTCGACCATGAGGATCAGGTGCCGCAGCCCCGTCCTCGCCACGGTCCGCTCGATCCTCTCCACGCACAGGTCGGCCGAGCCGACCGGGTGCGTCTCGCAGAGGAAGTCCACATACGCGGCGATGTCACGCCGCGGCCCGGGACGCCCGTCGATCGGCACGTATCCCGCCAGTCCCGGCCCCAGCCACCCCGGCATCGCCGCCCTCAGCTCCCGTACGGCAAGCTCCGTCGAGTCGGCCACGTGCCCGACCGCCGCCGCCACGTGGCCGGGGTCCGCGCCACCGTACGAGCGCAGCAGCTCCGCCCTGCCGTCGTCCCCCACGTGCATGCCCAGCAGCATCGGCAGCCCCCGCTCGGCGGCCAGCGCGACCGTCCCCGGCGAGGTGCACGCCACGACCGGCCTGAGCCTGACGGCCGGGACCATGGGCACCTCCCTGAACCGGAAGAACTCCCCGTCGGCGGAGACCGTGTCCTGCCCGAGGGCCGCGCACAGCAGGTCGAGCGACTCGCGGAACCCGCGCTCGAAGCGGGGCAGTCCCGTCCCGAAGACCTCCAGCTCGGCCCACGGCCCGCCGCGCCCGACCCCGAGCACGAACCGGCCCTCCGACACCTGGTCGAGGATCGCCGCCTGCTCCGCCAGCTCGACCGGGTGCCGCGCCGACAGCACGCTCACCGCCGTCCCCACCCGGATTCGGCTCGTACGGCCCAGCGCCACCCCCGCCAGCGTCACCGCCGACGGGCACACGCCGTAGGACATGAAGTGGTGCTCGGCGATCCAGGCGTCGTCGAACCCCGCCTCCTCGGCCACGACGACCGCCTCGACCGTGTCCCGCAGCACCTGACCCGGCTCCCGCCCGGGAAATCCGGCGGCCACCAGAAAGATCCCAATTCGCACCCCCCGATGATGACCGGTGACGCGAACCGTTACCGCCGCTTTTCCACCGTTGAGCTCATCACTCCGGCGTCATCCGAACAGCCCGAGCTGGCCTTCTCCCGCCAGCGGGTTGCGGTGTTTCTTGAGATGGCGCCATCGGGGCAGGTCGTCCAGGTAGGACCACGACAGGCGGTGATGCTCCGTCGGGCCCAGGGCGGCCAGGGCGCGCTGGTGGACCGGGGAGGGATAGCCCGCGTTGTCGGCGAAGCCGTACTCCTCGCAGCCGATGGAGGCCATGTAGGCGTCGCGGCGGACCTTGGCGATCACCGAGGCGGCCGCCACGGAGACGCAGGAGAGGTCTCCCTTGATCTCGCACCGGACCGGCCAGGGCGCCCCGAGATAGTCGTGCTTACCGTCGAGGATGACCGCGCCGGGCCGGACGGGCAGCGCGGCCAGCGCCCGCCCCGCCGCCCTGCGCAGCGCCTCGGTCATGCCGAGCTCGTCGATCTCCTCGTGTGAGGCCTCGCCGTACCCGATTCCGGCGGCCCAGGCGGTGATCTCCTCGAACATGGCGGCGCGGCGGGCGGGGGTGAGCATCTTGGAGTCGGTCAGGCCGGCGGGCGGCTCCGACAGGTCCGTGACCACCGCGCACACCGCGACCGGACCGGCCCAGGCTCCCCGCCCCACCTCGTCGACGCCGGCGACGAGCTTCGATCCACCGGCGGACAGCAACCGTTCGAGCGCGTATGTGGGAGGCACGCTCCGACGTTACCGGCCGGACCTCGCGCACACCGCCCCTCGCGCACACCGCCCCCGGACCGTCCCCGCCTCGGGCGCGGAGCCGGCCCGGCGTGGCGAACTCGCGGATCGACACCGGACGGCGAAAATCAAGCATCCGGCGAGGCGGGACTCCCCGTTCATCCGGCGCTGCGCGAGCGGCTGGTCGCCGCCTCGGACCACAACGGGTACGGTCCGGTCGCCGGAGTCGCCGGGCTGCGTGAGGCGACGGCCGGTTACCGGCACCGGCGGGGCCTGCCGACGGATCCGGATCCGGTGGTCTGCGGCCCCGGCAGCAAGTCCCTGTTGTACGGCCTGCTGCTGGCGATCGGCGGCGACGTCGTGCTCCCGATGCCGAGCTGGGTGAGTTACGCCGACCAGGCCGGCCTGGTCGGAGCGCGTCCGCTGTTCGTTCCCGCACCTCCCGGCGAGGGAGGGGTGCCGGATCCCGAGCGTGTCGTCTCCTCGGTCCTGCACGCGCGATCCCGGTGGACGAACCGCACGGCGGTTTCCACCTCTACCCCGACTTCACCGGGCTGGACTTCGCGACCTCCGCGGAACTGGCCGCGAGCATGCTCGACGAGCACGGCGTCGGCGTGCTGCCGGGCCACGCCTTCGGCGACGACCCGAGGGGCCTGCGGGTGCGGGTGGCCACCAGCCTGCTGTACGGCGAGACCGCCGAGCGGCGCCTGGCCGCGCTGGAGGCTCCCGACCCCCTCGAACCACCCTGGATCTCGGCCTCGCTCGACCACCTCGGAGAGGCCTTGATCGGCCTGAACCGGGTGCGGCGGACACCGGGTGGGCACCGGCGTTCCACCGTCGTTCCGGCCCCCGTGACGGGGTGATCACCGAAGAGGATCACTTTGAGGAAACTTTACCCCGGCACCAGGCGCGTCCGAGATAGCATTCATGTGCTCTGACCTGGGATTTTATGCCTCATGCGGTGGGGGCATAGGCGCTTTCCTGGATGCTCACCAAGATGTCTCGTGTCATTTGGCACCAGGCATGCCTGTCAGCCCCCATCATGTGCTCATGCCCGCTTTTGTCACCCTGTCTGGGCGCTCCGTGCGCCTGGAACCGCTCAGCCTGGCGGTGGTCGACGACCTTGTCGCCGCGTCGAGTGAGGACCGTTCAACATACGCCTTCACTCGCGTTCCCCATGGCCGGGAAGAGATGGTCTCCTATGTGGAGGCCGTTCTGGCTGAGCAGGCGGAGGGCCGCACGTTGCCCTTCGCCATCCGGTGGCTGCACACCGACCGCATCGTCGGTGCCACCCGTCTTATGCACCTGGAGTACTGGCAGGGTCCCATGCCCTGGCCGCCGGGTGCGCGTGGAGCGGTGGGCGAGGTCCCGTCCGTGGCGGACATCGGTTACACCTGGCTGGCCGCTTCGGCCCAGGGCACAGGTGTCAACCGGGAGAGCAAGTATCTGATGCTCGCACTCGCCTTCGAGACCTGGCAGGTCCACCGCATCACGCTCAAAGCCGACGTACGCAACACACGTTCCCGGGCCGCCATCGAGGCCCTCGGCGCGCACCTGGACGGTGTGCGGCGGGCGGAAACC
This sequence comes from Streptosporangium sp. NPDC051022, assembly GCF_040683035.1. Classification (NCBI taxonomy): domain Bacteria; kingdom Bacillati; phylum Actinomycetota; class Actinomycetes; order Streptosporangiales; family Streptosporangiaceae; genus Streptosporangium; species Streptosporangium sp. NPDC051022. The sequence continues at coordinate 4,262 of NZ_JBFBCF010000018.1, forward strand.
CGAGGCGCCGACGACACGGTCCGAGATACCGCCTACTACTCGATCCTGAACTGCGAGTGGCCGCTCGTCCGAGAACGGCTCCACACGCGGCTCGGCATGTTCGAGGCAGCGTAGAGGCGTACTCGTCACTTCGATGACTTCATGGAACAAAAGGCCCGCCCGGGGTCCGGGCGGGCCTGATGTTCGTCCGGCGACCGGCTCGTCACCGGTCACCCCATCGGTTCCGTTCTCCAAGGGATTCCGCTACTCGTCGTCGTCCCCGCCGTCGTCGTCGCTCTGGTAGATGTAGTCCCAGTTGCCGCAGTACTTCCGCTTGGCCTGGGAGTTGTCCCAGTAGCAGACCCTGACCTGGACGTTGTCGACGTCGTCCTCCGCGAAGTGGAAGGACCTGTAGCCGCTGGAACCGCACTGCTTGGCCCAGTAGTAGGTCTCGTCGCCGTCGAGGTTCTCGAACTTGACCTGGACGTAGCCGCACAGCCACTGCGGCGAGTTCTTGTCGTAGAGCTTGCCCTGGACGTGGACGCGGTCGGAGTTGTCGTCCCACACGCGGCCCGTGGCCTTGGCCCGGGAGCCGTCGAAGTAGCGGGAGTAGTAGGGACCCCAGTAGTCGACGTCGTAGGCGCTCGCGGCCTTGCCCGCGGTGAACGTGGCGGCCGAGGCCGAGGAGGTCAGGGCGGGGACGCCGACCGCGATGACGGCGGTGGCCGCGGCGAGCCCCATGAGACTGCGGATTGTGCGGTTCATGATGTTTCTCCCTGAGGGTGGGACGACTCCCTTTCCTGCCGAGGAAGTCATGGCTCTTTGATAGAGCGCTCCACCTGCACCGCACTTACAGTTTCTTTATCCGCGCCTGCAAACGGCTGGCATGCTCATGAACGTCTGCGAGCGACAAGCATGTCGGGCACGGCTGCCCCCGTGGCGCCATGCCCGACATGTCACGGTCACAGCATCATCGAGATGGTTCAACGCTTGATTGACGATGAATCAACACTCGGGTTAACGAGCGGGCGGTCGCCTTTGGGGGCCGCATTGAAGGTTCTATCATTTGGTCATACAGCTTTCCTTGAGGGCGGAGATCCAGGAAATGGCTGCTCACAGCAGCGAAGAGGGGTTGCGCTTCGCCTTGCTCGGCCCCGTCCAGGCCTGGCGTGACGGTTTCGAGCTCGACCTCGGCACGCCGCTGCAACGCTCCATCCTGACGATGCTGCTGCTGCGCGAGGGCCGGGCGGTGACCCCGGCCGAGATGATCGACGCGGTCTGGGGCGAGGAGGCCCCGCCCCGCGCGCTCGGCGCGCTGCGCACCTACGTCTCACGGCTGCGGGCCGTGCTCGAACCCGGCAGATCCCCCCGCACCCGCCCCGAGCTGCTCACCTCGGTCGGCCGGGGATACGCCCTGCGCCTGAACGACGCCGCCCTCGACCTGACGCTGTTCGAGCGGGGGGTGCAGGAGGCCGAGGCCGCCCGCCGCGCGGGAGACCGGCACGGGGCCGCGGAGAGCCTGCGCGCGAGCCTGGCGCTGTGCACGGGCGAGCCGCTGGCCGGGGCCGTCGGCCCCTACGCCGAGCACCAGCGCGGCAGGCTCGTCGAGCGCCGGATGAGCGTGCTGGAGACGCTCATGGACCTGGACCTCGAGCTGGGCAGGCACACCGACGCCGTCTCCGAGCTGATCGCGCTGACCGCCGACCACCCGCTGCGCGAACGGCTGCGCGCCCAGCTGATGCTGGCCTACTACCGGTGCGGGCGGCAGGCGGACGCGCTCGCGGTCTTCGCCGAGACCCGGGCGGCGCTGATCGACGAGCTCGGCATCGAGCCCGGCCCTGGTCTGACCGCCCTGCACCAGCGCATCCTCACCGGCGACCCGAGCCTCACCGGCGCCCCCGACCCGGTACGGCAGGCCCCCGCCGAGCCCCGGGAACAGGCCGCGGAGCCGGAGGCCGCCGAGTCCGAGGCCCCCGAGCTGCCCCGCCCCGCGCAGCTGCCCGCGGCGGTGAACGACTTCACCGGGCGCCGCCAGATCGTGGCCAGGCTGCGGACCCTGCTGTCGGCCCGGGCGGGTGCCGACGGCGTGCCGGTGGCCGCCATCTCGGGCATCGGCGGCGTCGGCAAGACCGCGCTCGCCGTGCATCTCGCGCACACCATGCAGGACCTGTTCCCCGACGGCCAGCTCTACGCCGACCTGCGCGGCTACAGCGAGGAACCGGCCGCCCCCGAGTCGGTGCTGGCGGCGTTCCTGCGCGGGCTCGGCCTGCCGGCGGACGTCATCCCGGACGGCCTGGCGGAGCGGGCGGCGCTGTACCGCTCGCTGCTGGCCGATCGGCGGATGCTGGTGCTGCTCGACAGCGCCAGGGACGCCGCCCAGGTCGCCCACCTGCTGCCCGGCTCGACCGGCTGCGCGGCGATCGTGACCAGCCGTCACAAGCTCGCCGACCTGGCCTCGGCCAGGCTGGTCGACCTGGACGTCATGGAGCCGGACGAGGCCCTGACCCTGTTCGGCACGGTCGCGGGCGCCGACCGGGTGGCCGCGGAGCGCGCCGCCGCCATGGACGTGGTCGCCGCCTGCGGCTTCCTGCCGCTCGCGGTGCGGATCGTGGCGGCCCGGCTGGCCGCCAGGCCCTCCTGGACGGTGGCCTCGCTGGTGCCCCGGCTGGCCGACGAGCGCCGCCGTCTCGACGAGATGCGCGTGGGCAACCTCGCGGTCGAGGCGACCTTCGCCCTCGGATACGGCCAGCTCTCCCCGCCCCAGGCGCGGGCGTTCCGGCTGCTCTCGCTGCCCGACGGGCCCGACATCTCGATCGGCGCCGCCGCCGCGGTGCTCGCGCTGAACCCGCTGGACACCGAGGACATCCTGGAGTCCCTGGTGGACGCCAGCCTGCTGGAGGCCCCCGCTCCCGGGCGGTACCGCTTCCACGACCTGCTCAGGCTCTTCGCCCGCCGTACCGCCGAGCGCGGCCCCGATCCCGACGAGGGCGCCTCGGCGCTGCGGCGGCTGCTCGACTTCTACCTGGCGTGCGCGCAGTCGGCGCACCGGCTGGCCTACGAGGGCAGCATGATCGCCGACCGGCTCGCGGTGGCCGGCCCCGGCCACACCTTCGCCTCGGCCGACGAGGCCGTGGCCTGGCTGTCCGCCGAGGCGGAGTCGCTGTTCGCGACCGTCGCCCAGACGACTGCCCTGGCGGCCGTCCGGGCGGGCGGCGCGCCGGAGGCCGAGCGGCTGCTGCCCGTCGCCGACCTGCTGCTGGCCATGGAGCCGCTGCTGGAGGCGGGCGGCCATGCCCGCGAGTTCGAGCAGCGGGCCGGGGAGACGCTCGCCGCCGCCCGGCGGCTCGGCGCGATCTCCAGCGAGCTGCGCTGCCGCTACGTGCTGGGGCGGGTGCTCTTCGGCGCCAACCGGCTGGCGGAGGCCCAGGAGGAGTTCCAGACCTCGCTGAGCCTGGCCGACGGGGGCGACCGCATCGTCAGCGGCGAGGCGCTCAACGCGCTGGCCGTCGTGGCCGGCCGCAGGCGCCGCCACCAGGAGGCGCTGGCCCTGTTCGGCTCGGCCCGCGAGGCGTTCAGGGAGGTGGGCGCGTCGGGCGGCGAGGCGCTGACGCTCAGCTACTCGGCCAGGGACCACCTGTTCCTCGGCCAGCCCGAGGAGGCCATCGCCGCCGCGGAGCAAGGGCTGGCCATCTTCATCGAGATCGGCTCCAGCGCGGGCACCGCCCGGGCCCGCTACCACCTGGGGATGGTGCTGTCCCGCGTCGGGCGGCTGACCGAGGCGGTCCACCACCACGCCGAGTGCCTGGCGTTCTTCAGGGCCAGCAATCAGCGGGTGTGGGAGCAGCGCGTCTGTTCACGGCTGGCCGAGACGCTCATCACCGCGGGCCGGTTCTCCGACGCGACCCGTCACGCCGAGCAGGCGCTGACGGTGAGCCGCGAGATCGGCCACCCGTACGGCGAGGCGCTGTCGCTGTGGGTCCTAGGCAGGGCGCTCGCCGGGCAGGGAAACACGCAGCGCAGCCGGGCCTGCCTCCAGCGGGCACACGACGTCTTCGAACGGCTCGGAGCCCCCGAGGCCGCGGATCTTCGCGCCCTGCTCGACCGTGACCGCGTCGGCAACTGACCCGAACCCCTCGTAGTACAGGTCGTACAGGTCGTCGTCGAGACGTGTCATCCAGAAGTGGTTGATCACCGTGATTCCCGTCGTCTGGAACCTGAGTCGGATGTGGGGCGCCCGGCCGGCCGTCGGGCCATCGGTCGGCGTGTAGGGGGCCCGGTCATCCGGTACGCCTTCCGATGGCCGGCCGCCTCACAGTGACGACCGGCCGGACTCGGCGCGATCCCTTTCCCCCCGGGTTCACGCCGTGCCCACGACCAGAGCATCCCGCCCCGCGTTCAACATCGGATCAACAACCGATCGGCGAGGATATCCACCGATATACACAGCCTGTGGATAATCACCCTTGGGATATGTGGAAAAAGCCCTCGGCGAGCAGCGGCCTGAGCCCCTCGGGGGCCTTCACCCGCAGGTCGTCGAAACTCTCGCCGGTGAGTTCGGCGATCGCGGCGAGCAGCGGCTCCAGGGGGTAGTCGCCGTCGCAGACCCCCGCCAGGGCCGCCTCGACGGTTCCCACCCGCGCGCCGCGGCGCAGTCCCCGCGTCTGCCTGAGCACGATCCTCGACGGGTCCTCCGCACCGGGCGTGCCGACGCGCTCCTCCATCACGTCGCCCGCGACCGCGAGCCGGGCGCCCAGCAGTTCCTCGTCGGTCAGCCGGTGCGTCGCGCCGATCGCGGCGAGCACCTCGTCCACGTACTCCCCGACCGGGAGCTCGACCCGCTGGCCCAGCTCCTCGACCCGCACCACCGGGTCCAGGCTGCCCGAATCGTGCAGGGTGATCCAGCCGAAGCCGATCCCGGTGACGTTCATGGACTCGAACCAGCCCAGCCAGTCGTCGTAGAGCTCCCGGTAGCGAGGGGTGCCCTGCTCGGCGGCGTCCCTCAGCCACAGCTCGGCGTACTCGGCCGGGTCCTGGACGTCCCGCTGCACCACCCAGCCGTCGCAGCCGGTCCCGGCCAGCCACCCGCCCACCCGGTCGCGCCAGTCCTCACCGCCGACGTGCAGCCAGTTGGCCAGGAGCTGGCAGGTGCCGCCGGGAGAGAGGAAGCGGGGGGCGAGCCGTACGAGGTCGCGGCAGAAACCGTCGGCCTCGAAGCCGGACTCCCGGTAGGTGAACCGGCCCCTGGGGGAGATCACGAACGGCGGATTGGAGACGACCAGGTCGAAGCGCTCGCCCGCGACGGGGTCGAACAGAGAGCCCTCCCGGGCCTCCACGCCGTCGACGCCCGACAGCGCCCAGCTCAGCCGGGCCATCCGCAGCGCGCGGGGGTTGACGTCGGTGGCCACGATCCGCTCGGCCCGCCCCGCCAGGTGCAGCACCTGGACCCCGCACCCGGTGCCGAGGTCCAGGGCCCGCCCGGCCGGGCGGCGCGAGACCAGCTGGGCCAGGTTCGCCGACGCCCCACCGGCCCCGACGACGTGGTCCTCGCGCAGCGCCGGGTCGCCGGGCCTGACCTTGCGGTCGGAGACGACGTAACCGCCCGTCTCCCAGGGCTGCAGGTGGACCGTCGAGGTGACCAGGCCGCCGTCCACGGTCACCAGGCCCGCGGCGGCCAGCTCGTCGACCGGGAGCCGTCCGGGGGCCTCGACCGGCACGCCCAGCCACCACAGCCGGATCAGCGCGCCGAGCGGGTCGCCGTCGCGGGTGGCGCGCAGCGCGGGCACCGTCTCCTCGCGGGCGAGCGCGGTCGCGGCGACGTCACCGAGACGCTCGCGGACACCGTCGACGGTGTAGCCGGCGTCGAGGAACAGCTCCCTGAGACGACCGGGCAGATGGCCGGGCAGATGGTCGGGCAGTTCGTTCACCGGCTCATCCTCGCATCGCACCCCTGGTGATGAGACCGTTACAGACCGCCGTAAGCGTTCTGCAAGCGGACCACAAGTGGTAAGCGGTACTTCTTAGGTGCCGCACCACCTGTTCCAAAGGATCCGAGATGTTGATCCCCTGCTTCGCCTGCGAATCCCGTTTCCGGCCCGACGAGTATTTCCGCGCCTGCCACGACTACAACCGGGGCAAGGACCTGGTCGCCTGGACCTGTCCCCGGTGTGGAAACCAGGACGAGCTGCGGGTGCTTCCCGGCGAGCTGGGGTTCGGCTATCCCCGGCGCGGCAGGTTCGACGTCAGCGACCGGGTGCGTGTGCCGGGGCTGCGGCGCCAGCGCCAGGACCTGCGTCTGGACATCTCGCTGGACAAGGAGGTCTGGCGGGTGCCCACCCGGGCCCGGCAGCTGGTGGGAGCGCGCTGAGACCGCTCCGGTCCGGCGCAGCCCCCCGTGACCCGGGCCGGAGCACTCGGACGGCAGACGGTCAGGCGGGCTGCTGGCGCAGGCTCTGCCAGGCGGCCTCGCACAGGCCGCCGATCTCCTCCTGTGTCGGCTGGTGAGCCCCGGCGAACCACAGACGGCACATCTCGGTCGCCGGTCCCAGCCAGAGCACGTAGCACATGGTCGCGTGGACGGGCTGGAGCAGGCCGTTCTTCATGTGCGGCCGCCACCAGTCGGAGACCTGCTTGAAGAACGCCCGGCGCGACTCGGAGACCTCGGGGCCGCCCGGCTCGTCACGCTTGGGGGGACGCTCGCTGATCAGCAGGTGGGCCCGCTCGCGGTTCTCCCCGCACCACCTCATGTGCAGCCCGACGATGGCCTCGACGCCCTCCTTGGCCCCCTCGTGCCGCCGCAGTTCGCCGAGGAACTCCTCCTGGTAGAGCCGCAGGGTGTCGGCGTAGAGCACGCCGAAGACGTGTTCCTTGCTGGCGAAGTGGTGGTAGAAGCTGCCGACGCTGACGCCGCTCTCCTCCCGGAGGCTGGCCAGCGTGGTGGCCGAGACGCCGTCCTGGCTGAATCGGCGCAGCGCCCCCTCGATGATCCGGGTACGGCCGTCGCGTCCGCTCTTGGCACTTTTCACAGTGTCAATGGTGAGGCAACAGAACCTTGTTCCGCAAATGATGCGGGAAACGTCACAGGTCAGAGTCGATCATAATGCCCGGTGCCCGACGGCACACGTCCCGAGATCGGCCGTTCCGGCGCCTCCTCCGGGAGTGCCCCCGCCAGCGTCCGCAGGCAGCTCCTGAGACCGAGCACCGAGATCAGCCCGGCGCCGCCGAGCAGAACCGCGACCAGCGAGGTCCGCACGACGAGGTAGGTCTCCAGGCTCTGGCTGAGCAGCAGCCACACGCTGAGCGAGGCGTTGAGGAGCTGCGCGCAGCCCCACAGCAGCGACTGCCACACGAAGAAACGGCGCATCCGGGGATGCTCCAGCAGGTGGTCGGGGAGCGGGACCAGGTCGGTCGCCACCCGCTGCACCAGCGGCCGCCGTAGCGGCGCGGTGAACAGGAAGCCCATGCTCGCGCAGAGCACGCCCAGGCAGGGCTGCAGGAAGAACAGGACGGGGCTTCCGGTCGCCGCGGCCAGCACCGCCCTGACCGTGATCGTCCCCGCGGCCAGGAGCACGGTGCCCGGCACCGGCTCACGTTTGACCAGCCGCCAGACGATGCCGCCGTAGACCCACGCGACCGCCACGGCGAGCGCGCCGTACAGGCCGAAGAACATCAGTCCGGCGTAGAAGACGGCGACGGGGAGGATCATGCCCTCCAGCACCCGGGGAGCGGCGTGCCGCAGCAGCGCCCCTAGACGGGGAAGCGCGACCGGAGCCATGGGAGGCGACAGGAGCAAAGTCATCGTGCATGGGCTCCGGGGGTGGTGGAACGGTCCGGGGGGACGGATCCATCCGACCGTACGCGATGTCCGGAGTGTCCGCAGTCTTTCCAGAACATCGGCTACGGAGGGCTCCGCACCCCCACGGCGGCCCCCACGGCGGCCAACGGCGCACTCGAAGGAGAGAGCGGTGCCCACGGTGCCTACCCTTGGGAGCGTGTACCGGTTCCTTCTGACTCCCCGATGGCTGGCGCTCCACGTGGTGGTTCTGCTGGTCATCCCCGCCTTCGTGTTCCTGGGCCGATGGCAGTTCGGGCGTTTCGAGGAGCGGTCGACCAGCAGCCACCAGATCACCGCCAACCTCTCCGCCGCGCCCGTCCCCGTGGAGAGGCTCACGACGCCGGGCGGCGGCGTGCCCGCCCAGGACAGATACCGGACCGTGACGGTCACGGGCACGTTCGACGCGGCCAACCAACTGCTGGTCCGCCGCCGCACCCAGGACAGCATGGTCGGCTTCTACGTGCTCACCCCGCTGAAGACCGCCGGCGGTCAGGGCGTGCTGGTGAACCGCGGCTGGGTCAAGGCCGGCGCCACGGCGGACGCCCTTCCCGAGGTGCCCCCGCCGAGCACCGATGAGGTAACTGTCACCGGGCGTCTACAGTCCAGCGAGACCGAGGAGTCCACCGGCATCAAGAACCGGCAGGGCCTCCCTACGGGCCAGATCCTGCTGATCAACACCGAGACGGTCGGGCGGGGCCTGCCGTACGGGCTCCTCGGCGGATACGTGGACCTGATCGCACAGTCGCCGAAGGCCGCCGCGGCGCCCGCACCCGTGCCCGCGCCTGACGTCGGCGGGGGCGGCGGCCTCAACCTGGCGTACGGCGTGCAGTGGTGGCTGTTCATCGCGGTCGCGGTCGGCGGCTGGGTGCTGCTGATCCGCAGGGAGGCCGCGGACCTGCGCGCCGAGGCGGCGGAGAAGGACAGGGAGACGGCGGAACCGGTCGACGCCTGAGGAACCGGCCGGCGCCCGGGCGGTGACCGCCCGCTCACACCCTCCCGGGCTCACTCCCGGAGGCGAAGCCCGTCGGCGACCACCTTCAGGAGGTGGCGGCGGTCCTCCTGGGTGCCGCCGAGCCAGTCGCCTCCGGCCAGCACGCCGACGAGCAGCGCCTTCACCTGCTGGGCCGTCAGGTCCTCACGCACCTTTCCAGCGCGCTGGGCACGCGTGAGCAGCGTGGCGAGGGCGTCGAGAAGATCCCGGCCCCTGTGACCCGCGACGGACCGCACGTCGACGCCCGCCCGGGTGAGCACCCCGGTGAAGGCGCGGTTGGCCGCGCCCTGCTCGACCATGCGCTCGAAGAAGGCGAAGAAGGCGGCCTCCGGGTCGCCGGCCTCGCAGAGCAGCGCGGCCTCCTCGATGAGCGCCTCCATGTTGCCGACCACGATCGCCTCCAGCAGCGCCTCCTTGGTCGGGAAGTGGCGGTAGACGGTGCCCGCCCCCACCCCGGCACGGCGGGCGATCTCGTCGAGGGGCGCGAAGACGCCCTCCGCCTCGAAGATCTCCCTGGCCGCGGCGAGCACGCGCTCACGGTTGCGCCTGGCGTCGGCGCGCAGGGGTTTCGCGGGCTGCCGGGGCTGGGTGTCCATGGTGGGTGTCGTTCCTTCGAGATTTCTTCACGAAAAACGGGGCGATCGTTCCGTATCCGTGGGCAAACGGTACGGCGGTTCCGTACAGTATCAACCGGGGCGCTCGCCCCGTTTTCTCGACTTCCATGGAGCGCTCGATGACGACCGATGGAACGACATGGCAGGCGGCCGCCCGGTGGGGCCGCGTAGGGGCCGGCATCGCGGCCCCGGCGACCGGCGCCGCGACCTGGCGGCGTGAGCTGGCCCGCCTGGAGAGGCTGCCGTACGGCGCGGCGTGGGTCAACGAGGGGATCGGGGGCCGCGAGGCGTTCTCCCAGCTCGGAGTGATGCTGGCGGCCACGGAACGGCTGGTCGTCGCGACCGGCCTCGCCAACGTCTGGGCCAGGCAGGCCCCCGTCATGCAGGCGGGGGCCGCGACGCTGGCCGAGGCGCACCCGGGGCGGGTCGCGCTGGGCCTCGGCATCAGCATCCCGTCCCTCGTCGAGCTGTGGGGGCAGAGGTCCTCCAAGCCGCTGACCGAGATGCGGGCCTACCTCGACCGGATGGACGCCTCCGCCGAGGAGGCGGTACGGCCGTCGGTGCCCTTCCCGAGGCTGCTCGGGGCGCTCGGCCCGAGGATGCTCGAACTGGCCCGTGACCGGGCCGACGGCGCCTACCCCCACACGATGCCGGTGGCCAACACCGCGCTGGCCCGCCGTGTCCTCGGCCCCGGCAAGCTCCTGGTGGTCGGGGTCGGGGTCATCCTCGACGACGACCTCGACCGCGCCAGAACCCTCGCCCGCCGCTCACCGCTCTTCCGGCTCCCCGACTCGCCGTACACGGCCAACCTGCGCAGGCTCGGCTACGACGAGAAGGACATCGCGGGCGAGCCGAGCGACCGGGTCGTCGACGAGATCTTCGCCTGCGGGGACGGGTCCGCCGTCGCCAAGCGCGTCCACGAGCACCTCGACGCGGGCGCCGACCACGTCGTCGTGCAGCCCCTCGGCCCGGACGTCCCCGCGATCGTCGACCAGCTCGAACGCATCGCCGGGCATCTCCAGACCTGACCCGCGCCGCGGACGGCACAGCGGGCGGCGGGCGCCTTCAGGCCTGACCGGCATGGCGGGCATGGCGGGCATGGCGGGCATGGCGGGCATGGCGGGCATGGCGGGCGGCGGGCGGCGGCGATGGTTTCCCTACCGCCTCATGACGTCCAGGCGCCGACCATGCCCAGGCCGAAGAAGATCGCCACGGCGAGCGCGAACCCCTGCGTCCCGTCGAGCCTGGCCCGCGAGGGCGACACCTCGTACGGCCCGCGCCACAGCGGATACGGCTCCAGCAGCACGTAGAGCAGCGACCCGCCGACCAGGAACATCCACAGCCACGCCCAGCGGCTGGCGTAGTGGTTGTCCCGGCGGGTCAGCATCAGCAGCCAGGCCAGCAGCTCGGCGGTGACCGCGACCGGTGCGAACGGCTCCCACCAGCGCGCGTAGGCGGGGGAGCCCATCAGCATCCCGGCCATCCCGAACCGCTGAGGGCCGCCGGAACGATCGATCCGCACGGAGGGGTCGGCCGCCTCCCGCACCCGGGCCAGGAACGCCTCCTGTCGGCGCTCAAGCGCCGGGCGGACCAGCCTGGTGGTCACGGGGTCCCAGACGTCGTCCGGCGGGTCGAAGTAGGCCTCGTTCCAGGAGAGGGGGCCGTTGGCCCATGTCAGGGTGCCGTAGGCGGGCCAGTCACGGTCGTAGACGACCTCCGTCACGGTGCCCGCCCGCAGGTCGGAGATGAGCTCCTCCGCGCCGCGCAGCGCGGGATCCTGGTTCAGGTGGACCACCACCGTGGACAGTGCCAGGACGAACAACAGCGCGAGACGCGCGCCGTACGGGATGCCTCTCCAGGCCGGAACCACGGTCCGCGCGACCTGCATGTCCGCCCCCATCGTGAGATGCCCCCGCTGGATAGATTAGGGCCGTGACGCGGCACATCGAGTACGCACGGCTGCACAACTTCAGGGACGTGGGCGGATACGCCGCCGAGGACGGGCTCCGGGTGCGCTGGCGGCGGCTGTACCGGTCGGACTCACTGCACCGGCTCGCCGACGACGACCTCGGCAGGTTCCACGCCCTCGGCGTCCGCACGGTGATCGACCTGCGGCATCCGGAGGAGATCGAGCGGCAGGGGCGGGCCCCGCACGGACCTCGCTATCACAACCTCTCGCTTGAGCACCGGTTCTGGAACACCGAGGACTACGACCCCGAGACGGGGCTCGCCAGGTTCTTCGCCGACCACTACCACGAGATGGCCCGGGAGAGCAGGGCCGAGATCGGAGAGGCGCTCGAAGTGATCGCCGAGGCGGACAACGCGCCCGTGGTGATCCACTGCGCGGCGGGCAAGGACCGCACCGGGGTGCTCGCGGCGCTGGTCCTGCGGCTGCTCGGGGTGCCGGAGGAGGACGTGATCGCCGACTACGCGCTGACCGGCCTGGCCACGCCCCGGGCGATCGCCCGCTGGCGGTCGGAGAACCCGAACGGGCCGCCGCCGTGGCCGGGCTACGGTCAGGCGCCCTCCGACGCGATGCGCTTCTTCCTGGCCGAACTGGGCTCGGTGCGGGACTACTGCCTGAACACCCTGAGGGTGAGCGAGACGCTCACGGACACCCTTCGCCGGCATCTTCTCGAAAATCCTGATACTCCGGCGAACGCGGGGTAGAGCCCCTCCCCTGGACCCGCCGCGAGCAGCGCTCTCCAAGGCGGGTCCGTCCCCGGGGCCGCCGTCTTCCCCCTCTGGTGGCTCCGGGGCACATGTCCGGGTGGCTGGAGCGCGCGCCCGGTGGCTCCGGGACACACGCAGGAGAGGCTTCGGGACATGCCTGCGAGGAGCTCCGGGACACACGTGCGGTGGCTCCGGGACATGCGCGAAAGGGGCTCCGGGACGTGCGCGAGAGACGGACGATGCGACACAGATACCAAGCGGATATCTTGCAGGTTGTTCAGTGTGATGTCAGCGACGTACGGTTTACCGCGTGACTACGCCGCTGCTGCCCGACCCCGAGCCACGGCGGCGGGACTATGTGATCATTTCAGCCGACGACCACCTGATCGAGCCGCCCGACCTGTTCGAGGGCCGGCTCCCCGAGAAATTCGCCGACCTCGCCCCCAAGGTGGTGGAGACCGACTCGGGTCACCAGGTCTGGCGGTACGGCGGAGCCACCTACCCGTGCGCCGGGCTCGACGTGGGCGCGGGCCTGCCCCGCGAGCAGTGGACGCTCGACCCGGTACGGTTCGAGCAGATGCGTCCCGGCTGCTACGACGTCGACGCCCGGATCGAGGACATGGACCGTGCCGGGATCTGGGCGGCGCTGTGCTTTCCCGGCATGCTCGCCGGGCAGGCGGGGATGGTCTTCGCCAAGACCCGTGACCAGGAGCTCGGTCTGGCGGTCCTGCGGGCCTGGAACGACTGGCACGTAGAGGTCTGGGCCGGCACCTATCCCGAGCGGATCATCGCCCTGCAGCTCCCCTGGCTGACCGATCCCGAGCTCGCCGCCAAGGAGATCAGGGACAACGCGGCCCGCGGGTTCAAGGCCGTCCTGTTCCCCGAGTTCCCCACCCGGCTGCGCCTGCCGTCCATCCACAGCGACCACTGGGACCCGTTCTTCCAGGCCTGCGAGGAGACCGGCACCGTCGTCTGCCTGCACACCGGTTCGGCCTCCTGGACGCCGGTGCCGTCCACGGACACCCCGATCGAGGCGATCACCACGCTGATGCCGGCCAGCGCCATGTTCGCCTGCGCCGACTGGCTCTGGTCGGGCATCCCGCTGCGCTTTCCCGCGCTGCGGATCCTGATCGTGGAGGGTGGCGTCGGCTGGCTGCCGATGCTGGCCGAACGGGCCGACTACGCGCTGGATCACCCGGTCGCGGGGGAGGCGTCCTGGGAGGGCGGGCTGAAGCCCAGCGAGGTCCTGCGCCGCAACTTCTTCTTCGGCACACTCAACGACCACGCTCTGTCGGGTGTGCGCTTCGCGGTCGGCCTGGAGCACGTGCTGCTGGAGAGCGGATATCCCCACTCCGACTCCACTTGGCCCGACACCCAGCAGGCCGTCGCGGCGAACCTGGGCAACCTGCCGCCCGCCGACATCGCCAGGGTGGCCTACGGCAACGCCGCCCGCCTGTTCGGCCATCCTCTGCCGTCACGGGCCTGGCTCAGGATGGAGAAGCTCTGACCACCCTGCTCGGGGCGGAAAACCCCTGAGCAGGGCGGGAGGCCTGATCAGAGCGGAAAGCCCTGGTCAGGAGAGGAGGTTCGATCAGGGGAAGAAGTCCGATCAGGATGGGAAGGCCCTGGCTTGGATGTTCCTGCGCTCCCAGTCGACGTAGCGCCCGCTCTCACCGAGCAGCGAGCCCATCAGCCACAGGAGAACACCGAAGTCGTCGGCCACCCCGATGATCGCCAGGAAGTCGGGGATGACGTCGATGGGCGAGATGATGTAGACCACGCCGAGACCCAGCATGGCAAGCTTGCTCTTGCTCATTCCGGGATAACGGCCGCGTGTCACCGCGCCGATCATCTTGGGAATGGAGCGCAGTCTGGTGCCGAGACCTGGTGAGCCCGGCTGTGACACCTGCTTGTAAGCCCGCCACGCCTGTGCCGCACGCGCCGCCTTCGCCATGTGAGCCCTCCTCGGGGAGCACGTTCGTCGACAGACTTTTACCCTGCCGCCTTGAGATATAACGCGTACTCTTCCCTGACGGTTCCCGGGGATCGGGCCGGCCGGGATGTGCTCCGGCGGGCGGTCCGGATTCCCCTGGAATGCCCCAGGTTCTAAGGTGGCGTCCGTACTCGGGCGGACAGGCGGCGACGAAAGGCGTAGTACATGTCGAAAGCTAACTTCTCGGGAATCCACCACATCGCGTTGAACGTGCGCGACCTCGACGCCTCCGTGCGGTGGTACGGCGACGTCCTGGGCTTCTCCCCGCTGTTCCCGTGGGACACCGAGAGCTTCGAGCGGCGCATCATGCACCACCCGAGCGGAGTCGTCATCGGGTTGACGAGGCACAGGCACGAGGACGCCGGTACGGAGTTCAGCGAGCACCGCACGGGGCTCGACCACCTGGCGTTCACCGTGGACACGCAGGCCGAGATGGAGGCGTGGGCCACTCGTCTGACCGAAGCCGGGGTCACGCATTCCGGCGTCACGGTCGTCCCGGCGACAGGCTTCACACTGATCGCGTTCCGGGATCCGGACAACATCCAACTGGAGATGTTCCTCACGCAGGACCCCACGCCCCGTTAGGCCACCACCACCGACCCGAGCCGGGGTGAACGGTCGCACAGCGCCGATCTCACCGCACGGCGACAACACGGCTTCGAAGGTGGTGTCGGCTGTCCGGGGGGGAAGACCACCCTTGTGATCGATCACACCCCCACCTCCGCGCTTCTTGAGCGTTTCCTCGACGACATCACACCGCTCGCACCGCTGGTGTCGGTGTGGGCGCACGGATCGCTCGCCTCGGGCGACTACCAGCCCACCCGCAGTGACCTCGATCTGATCGCCGTCCTGCGCCGGCCCTGCACCTCCGAGGAGGAACGACACCTCACGGAGATGCACGAACGCCTGGGGGCGGACGTCCCGCTCTCCGCGAAGCTCCACTGCAGTTACGCCGCCGTGACGGAGCTGGACGACCCGGAGCGCCCCCACCTCACCTGGGCCCACGAGGAGATCATGCACCGGCCGATCACCCCGGTGACCCGGCGCGAGCTGCACGGCTTCGGGCTGGTCCTGTACGGCGAGCCCCCGGCGTCCGCCCTGCCACCCGTGACCGACGAAGAGCTCACAGGGTTCATCGTCAGGGATCTGCGGGAGTTCTGGCGTCCGCTCCTCGACCGTCCCGAGCTGTGGCTCCGTGACATCTGGGTGGACGCCGCCCTGCTCACCCTGGCCAGGGCCGCGGTGACACTGCGGGACGGAAGGCTCGTCACCAAGCGTGAGGCACTCGCCGTACTCAGGGAGATGCGGGCTCCGGCGCGGGTCGTCGACGACATCGAGCGACGCCGCTACAGCCCTCCCGGCTCCCCAGGCTCTCCCACCCCGGGAGCCCGGAACACGCCGGGCACCGTGGACGCGCCGGACGACCGGGCCGGAGAGCGGTGGCTCGCCGCTCGGGCGAGCCTGACCCTCGGCTTTCTCACCTCCGAGATCGACGCGATCACGGCCCGGCACCCCGTCCCTCCCGTCCCGGATCCGCGTCTCTGACCCCGGCTGCGAAGCGACACCCGGAGTCACACCGTGCAGCGGTCCTCCCGGTCGACGGGACGGTTCTCCACCGACCGGGGGGATCGCCGCCGCACCGGTTCCGTCGTCCGCGCATCCGCCGGGAGATCCGCGACGACATCCACGAGACCTTCATGACACCGGCCGCCGCCGTCGTCTGCCGGCGACGACTCGAACGATCGTCGAATCAACGCGCCGCCTCACATGACCGAAGTGTCGGTGGCCGCTGGCACACTTCAGTCCATGACGGTGGAGACGGTCGTACTCACCGGTGCCGCCGGACAGGTCGGCTCCGTACTGCGTGAACCACTGCGGCGTCGCCTACGCCGGCTGATCTCGGTCGATCGCGCACCGCTGACCGCCGAGGGATCGAACGAGGAGGTCCATCAAGTCCAGTTGGCCGACATCGAGGATGTGGTGTCGGTCATCGACGGTGCCGACGCGGTCGTGCACCTGGCCGGAGTGCCGGACGAGGCTCCGTTCGCCGACCTTCTGGAAGGCAACGTCCTGGGCACCCTCCACGTGCTGGAGGCGGCACGGCGTACGGGAGTCAGGCGTGTGGTGCTGGCCAGCAGCAACCGGCTGACCGGCTGCTACCCGGCCACGCAGACGGTCTCGGCGCAGATACCGCCCCGCCCCGACGGGCTGTACGGCGTCAGCAAGGTCGCCGTGGAAGCCCTGGGCCGCCTGTACGCCGACAAGTTCGGCCTACAGGTGGTGTGCCTGCGCATCGGCAGCCTTGAGCCGGAGCCGAGCGAGCCGCGGCACCTGGCCACGTGGCTGAGCCCGGACGACTGCGCCGGGTTCGTCTGGGCCGCGCTGACCCGGGTCGACGTCACCTTCACCGCCGCGTACGCGGTCTCCGCCAACACCCGCCGGTTCTGGGAACTCGACGACCGGCTCGGCTACCGTCCTCGCGACGATGCCGAGGCCTACGCCGACCGGATCCCCGGAGCGGCACGTTACTTCGCCGGTGACCGGCTTCAGGGCGGCGACTACGCCACCCCTGACTACACCCTCCGTAACGCCTTCGGCCAGCGGCCGACCGGCGAATCATTCCGTCAGTAGCTCTTGCCGAGGGGACACGTGCCTGATCGCGGTGTGGTGGAAGGGGTGGGCGGCCTCGATCTGGGACGCGATCCTGACGAGCAGGTCCTCCCGGCCCGCCGCCGCGACGAGTTGGACGCCGACCGGCAGGCCTGTCCCGGTCCGGTGCAGTGGCAGGGAGATCGCGGGCTGGCCGGTGGCGTTGATCGGTGAACTGAAGGCCACCGCCCGGTTCGTACGGCCCCGCGCCATGCTCACGTCGTCGGCCGACAGCCAGCCCAGGGGGAACGGCGCGACCCCGAGGGACGGTGTGAGCAGCAGGTCGTGGGACTCCCACCAGGCGGCCATCCTGCGGCGGAATCCGTCGATCCAGTCCCGCGAGGCCACGTACTCGACCGCACCGACCCCGCGTCCCGTCGCCCCCAGGATCCGGTTGCGCGTCTCCAGTTCGTCGAGGTCCACGGGCTTGCCGCGCCAGCGGCCGATGTCCTCCAGGTCGGCGGCCACGTGGACCGCGACGACCGTGCCGAAGTGCAGTGCGAAGTCCTCCTCCGCGAGCGCCCCCGGGCCGCCCGGCCCGACGTCGTGGCCGAGTGACTCCAGGAGCCCGGCCGCCCTGGTCACGGCGGCCTCCAGGTCCGGATCGGCGGGAATCGTCCCACCCGGATGCCGGGTGAGGAAGCCGATCCGCAGCCGTCCCGGGTCGGCGCCGACCTCCTCGGCGAGGGTGCGGGGCCAGGCGGGCGCGCCGTACGGGTCGCCCGGCATCGTCCCGGCGATCACGTCGAGGGTCGCCGCGCTGTCCCTGACCGTACGGCACAGCATGCCCGCGACCGAGAACCCCGCCCAGGCCTCGCCCGCCGCGGGACCGTAACTGACGCGTCCCCGGCTCGGCTTCAGCCCGACCAGCCCGCACATGCTCGCCGGGATCCGGATCGACCCGCCGCCGTCGCCACCGGTGGCCACGGCGACCATGCCCGCCGCCACGGCCGCCGCGGACCCGCCGCTCGAACCGCCGGGGCTGTAGGCGGTGTCGTAGGGGTTGCGCGTGGGTCCGAACGCCTTCGGCTCCGTGGTGATCGCGGTGCCGAACTCCGGGGTGTTGGTCCGTCCCAGGACCACGAACCCCGCCCGGCGCAGCTTGGCCACACCGTAGCCGTCCTGCGCCACCCCGACCCCGTCGAGCGTGCGCGATCCCGCGCCGTACGGTTCCCCGGCCATGCCCCAGCCCAGGTCCTTGAGCAGGGTCGGCACCCCGCGGAAGGGGGCGTCAGGGGGTAGCGCGTCGATCTCGGCCAGCGCCCGCTCGAACCTGCGGTGGACGACCGCGTTGATCTCCCCGTCGTGCGCCTCGATCCTCGCGATCGCCGCCTCGGCCAGTTCCCTCGGGGAGACCTCGCCCGCGCGCACGGCCTCCGCCTGACCGACCGCGTCGAGGTCGAACAGCTCGTCCAACGCCTCACTCCTTGACCGTCGCCGGTTTCGTACGGCCCGCCGGATCTCACGCCCGGGACAGGGGCGAGCACCGGAGCGTCGGTCCGTTGCCCACATACTCGCCGATCCCGGCCCGCCCCGCGGCCACGGGCGGTCACACCCGCCCCGAGTGTCGGTACGCGGATCGCGCCGGCCGGAGGGCATGTGGAACGGAAGCGACCTTTGGGGGATTCCATTACTCTCCCCTAACCCTCTGTTAGATGTTAGAACGTTTACGTGACGAAAAGCCGGTACGGAAAACGACGACAAGCGCTACTCGGCGCGGCGGTGCTGGCGACCTGTATGGCCGTCCCTGTGACGACGGGAGCCCTGGCGGCGTCCGCCGAAATCCGGAAGACCGCCGATCGGTGCCTTCGGTCCGGAGGGGACGGATCGTTCGGCGAGGTTTCCGCCTCGACCTGCGAGGAGACGAACACCTTCCCGCTCATCACGCCCCCTTCCGTCACCCTCCCGTCCACCGTCTCCCCGCCCGCGAGCGACGCCTCCCCCTCCGGTCCGACCCCGGCTCCCCGCTCCGCCCCTGAGGTCCGTACCGGGAGCGGAACCACCGCCGGGGCCGAGGTCACCGGGATCGAGGCGCAGGCCAGGATCACCCCCACGGCCTCCTCCTCCGGCGGAACCGATGTCGGCGCCGGCACCGAGGGCGCGTCCGGCGGCCGGTCGGAGGCCGGTTCGAGGGCCGGTTCGAAGGCCGGGGTCAGGGTCGGGGTCAGGGTCGGGGTCAGGGTCGGGGTCGACGTGGGGATCGGAGGCAGGGGCGGGACCGGCGACGGAGACAACGGAGACGAGGGGGAGGCCCGAGACGGGGTTGAGGCCGACGTCGGCGTCGGTGTCGGTGTCGGTGTCGGTGTCGGAGACGAGGCCGACGTCGGCGTGAGGGTCGGAGTCGGAGAGGGAGTGCGGGCCGGAGCCGAGGTCAGGATCGGGGACGGGAGCCCGGCTCCCTGCCGGGACGGGGTGCTGGGCTCGCTGCTCGACCTGTCGGAGCACTGCGGTCCGGTTTCCGGGATCGTGGAGCCCCTTCACTGCCTCGGCGTGATCTCGATACTGCTGGGCTCCGGCTCCGAGTGTCGCGAACCCGACACGTCCGCCACCGGAGAGGCGACACCCAGCCCCGACCCGACCACCCCCGTCCCGGATCCCACCCCCACCCCCACCCCCACGCCCACCCCCTCGCGGACGCCGGAGCCCACGGAGTCGCCCGAGCCGGAGCAGCCGTCGCCGACGCCTCCCACGCCCACGCCTCCCATCCCCACTCCGACGTCGTCATCGCCTCCGGCGACCCCGGATCCTCCCACGCCCACACCACCCGTGGTCCTGCCTCCCACGCCCACGCCACCGGGTCCTCGTCCGCCCACCGGCACGCCGACGGCCGTCGCGGTGCCGAGCCCCACACCGAGTCGGACGCCGAGCCCATCGCGCTCGTCCGTCCCGTCTCCGGCTCCCGTGCCGCCCGCGCCCTTCGCCATGCGCGGACAGCGAATCCTGGACCGCTTCGCGGAGCGACGGCACGGCACCGACCGCAGGCTGGTCATCCTGGTGCTCTTCACCGGCGTGATCTCGGTGACCGCGATCGCCATGCTCAGCCGCAGGTCGCGCAGAGGCAGCCGATAGTACGGATCGCGCGGACGACGACGAGGCCCGGCGAGAACCACCGCCGGGCCACCCGCCGGGCCACCGCCGCGTCCCTTCACCGAGAGCCTCCGTGGCTCCCGCGAGCGGGAGTGCCCGCCGACGACCGCCGGGGATCAGGTGGTCGACCTCGGGCTCGAAACCCGGCCGAGGAAATCCGGCCCGGGAAATCCGGCCCGGACCGGTGCGACCAGAAGTGCGGAGGAGGGGCGGGGTCCGGGCCCCGTGACGGAGCCCGGGGTCGGCTCAGCCCGCCGGGGACGGCGGGAACTGGGCGTCGATCTGGTCGTACTGCTTCTGCACGGCGACGAAGTCCTCGGGGCCGACCGCGCCGACGCCGTGGAACGGGTGGCCGATCAGCATGATGAAGCCGATCCCGACGACGACCACGCTCACCCGGACCAGGTCGCCGACGATCGACGCGCCCGTCGGTCTGGTCCCGGCCGTCCAGGGGAGCACGACGACCAGTAGCCCGGAGATCATCATCGAGATGACGAAGATGCTCTCCAGGCCCGTGTTGGCGTCGTTCGCCCGCACCGAGCGGGCGTGGGCGATCTCGGAGACGTGGCTGACGGCGGTCTGCTGGAGGACCTTGCCCTCCTCGGTCGCGGGCCGGAGCCGGATCACCTCCGCGCGCATGTCCTCGAGCAGTTTCGTGGGGACGGGGGACATCTCGCCCCGGGCCATGAGGGGCCAGTCGAGGGAGACGCTCTTGGCGGAGTAGTCCCGGATCCGGGCCCGCAGCGGCACCGCCTCGGGGATCGGCGCGACCGTCCAGTACATCTCGCTGAGCGTCTCCGTCTCGGCCTGGACGTCGGTCTGCGAGGTCGAGATCGCGTCCCGGCAGAGCACCACGGCGTAGGCCAGGACCAGCAGGTAGACGGCGAGGGCGAGGTTGACGGCGAAGTCGACCGAGGCCGACCCCTGATCCTCTACCTCGCGGCCCTTCCGCCTGAGTACGAGAAGCGCGATCAGCGTGATCGCGACGGCGACTACCACCAGCACGCTTATCCAGCCCATGAGACTCCCTCGGATCGGCCATGAAGATAACTACCGAGGGTAATCTTTTAATTACGCAAATGTCTGCGGTTTCGCCCACAACTCATCCGCGAAGTTCGTGAATCACTCGCGCAGTTCGTGGACCCCCGCGATGAAGTCCCTGGCGATGCCGCGCAGACCCGGCAGATGGGAGAGTCCGACCAGCCGGTCGACCAGCGGCACGATCAGGTCGATGAACCGGTGGGTCCGCCAGCAACCCTCCGAGGCGTCGTGCACCCAGAACAGCACGACCCCCATCGACATGAGCCAGAGCAGTTCGGGAAGCTCGGCCCTGAGCTCGGCGTCCATCCGGTCGGCCGATCCCTCGACCACCTTCCGGTAGAGCGCGATCGAGGACTCCCTCGCGGGCGAGGACTCGGCGCTGAAGGGGCTGAGCGGGTTGCTCGGCTCGGCCGCGTGCTTGAAGAACTTCACCGCGAACTCGTGGTAGGGCTCGGAGACCCGTACCCACTCCCGCAGCACGCCGCCGAGCCGTGGGGCGAAGGAGCTCTCGGCGGCCAGCACCCTCTCGCAGGCGGCCTCGTGTTCGGCCTGTGCCCGGTCGTAGTAGGCCTGGACGAGGACTTCCTTGGAGGCGAAGTAGTAATAGGCGTTACCGACGGACACCCCCGCCTCGGCGGCGATGGCCCGCATCGTGGTGGCTTCGTATCCGCGTTCGCGGAACATCCTCAAAGCCGTCTCCACGATGATTTCGCGAGTCTTGTCTGATCCTCGGCTTCTCTGGGTTGGCTCAGCCACGTTCGTCACTGTACGACCCGTAACACAGTTAGGTCAGCGAGGCGCACGATGATCACCATCACACAGCAAATTTCAGGCCGTCGGAGGGGTCGTGCCTGTTCCGGTGTGGGATTGATCCTTCTTGTGGAAGGGCTCCCGCGACAAGGGATAAAAGATGGGGAAACGTCCCTGTAGACGGAGAGCGACCCGGCTTACGGCGGGAGCACTTCTGGCTCTGCAGATCTCGTTCATCGCGCTGGCCTCGGACGGCAACGCCGTAGCCGACGCCGCGCACTCGCCGGTCGCCGTCATGGTCGTGGACCCGCCCGTGGTGGCCGTGTCCGGACCGGTACGGCACGGCACCGGCGGCGGGGCCTTCAACGGGGGCGTCCTGGAGGCTGCCAGGCTCTACACCAGGGACCTGTACCGGCGGGCCGTCGCACTGCACGAGGCGGGGGCGGCCTACGAGGCGGCGGCACCCGACGAGGCCGTCATGCCCGACGAGCTCGCGATGCCCGACGAGGCCGGGATGCCATACGAGGCTGGGATGTTCTACGAGGCCGGGATGTCCTACGAGGCCGCGATGCCGTACGAGGCCGGCGCCCCGCGGGAGACCTCCGTCCGGCAGCTGGCGGCCGCCCCTCACGAAGCCGCCGCCCCGCGTGAAGCGGCGGCGCCACACGAGGCCAACTCGCTCCGCAAGGCCGCCGCACCGGCCAAGCCCGCGGCCCCGGCCAAGGCCGCAGTTCCAGCCAAGCCCGCAGTTCCAGCCAAGCCCGCGGTTCCAGCCAAAGCCGCGGTTCCGCAGGAGGCAGCCGCACCGGCCAAGGCCGCGGTCTCCGGGAAAGCCGCCGTACCAGCCAAGCCCGCCGCACCGGACAAAGCCGCGGTTTCCGGCAAGGCCGCCGCACCGGCCAAGCCCGCGGTTCCGGACAAGGCCGCGGTTCCGCAGGAGGCAGCCGCGCCGCTCACCGCGCAGGCGCCCGCAGGGGCGGCGCGTCGTCTCCCCTCGGTACGGCTCGGCCACATCGAGGCCGCGCAGCGCCTGAGGCAGGCCGGTCTGAGCTGGAAGTCCTCCGGAGGATGCACCAACCGCAGAATGGGGCGCTGTACCTCTCTGGAGGCCGTCAGGACCGCGACCGTGGCCGATGTGATCGACCTGAAGCGCCGGAGCGGATGCCCCATCGTGATCACCGGGGGCACCGAGGTCGGTCACGCCCCGGGGCCCTACAGCCACCACGAGGGCTACAAGCTGGACATCACGCCCAACCGCTGCATCAGCAACTACATCAAGAAGGAATATCCCTATCTACGGGTACGCGGCGACGGAGCCCCGCTCTACGGGGATTCGGAGGTCGTCTACGCCCGGGAGTCCGACCACTGGGACATCCTCTTCCGCTGACACCCGCGAGTTCCGCCGCCGCCCGCGATCCCGCGAACGGCCTGGAGGTCACGGGTGTTCTCGCGCCCGTTCCGGCCAGCCGCCGTACGGTGACGCTCACCGTACGGCGGCCGGCCGCTCACGCGGGTTCCGCCACGGGCGGCGGACCGGCCCGGCCGGAGATCCGCGACAGCCACGCGTCCTCCGGCCGTGACGTGCACGATCCGCACGACCCGAAGGGGTGACTAGGCGAACTCGGCCGCGACCAGTTCGGCGATCTCCGCCGCGTTCAGGGCGGCGCCCTTGCGGAGGTTGTCGCCGCAGACGAACAGGTCGAGGGTGTTCGGGAAGTCGAGCGCCTGGCGGATCCGGCCCACGTAGGTGGGGTCGGTGCCGACGACGTCCGCGGGGGTCGGGAAGACGCCGTTGGCCGGGTCGTCCATGACGACCACGGTCGGGGCGGCCTCCAGGATCCGGTGCGCGTCGGCGACGGTGATCTCGCGCTCGAAGGTCGCGTGCACGGCCAGCGAGTGGGTCGTGATCACCGGAACGCGGACGCAGGTCGCCGAGACCTTCAGGTCGTCGATCCCGAGGATCTTCCTGGACTCGTTGCGGAGCTTGATCTCCTCGGAGGCCCAGCCGCCGTCCTTGAGCGAGCCCGCCCACGGCACGACGTTGAACGCGATCGGCGCCGGGAAGGGAGACTCCTCCTCGCCCAGCTTGTTCTGCAGGACCTTGCGCACGTCACCGGCGGTCTGCCCGACCGTCCGGTCACCGGCGAGCGCCTCGATCTCGTCGTAGAGGCGGGCGCTGCCCGCCACGCCGGCGCCGGAGACCGCCTGGTAGGAGGAGACGACCAGCTCGCGCAGGCCGTACTCCTCGTGGAGGGCGCCCATCGCGGCCATCATCGACAGCGTGGTGCAGTTGGGGGTGGAGATGACGCCCAGCGGGCGGTTGCGCGCCGCCTGCGGGTTGACCTCCGGAACGACCAGCGGGACCTCGGGGTTCATCCGGAAGGTGCCCGACTTGTCGATGGCGACGGCCCCGCGCTCGGCGGCGATCGGCACCCACACCGCGGAAACCTCGTCCGGCACGTCGAAGATCGCGATGTCGACGCCGTCGAAGACCTCGGCGGTCAGTTCCTGCACGACCAGGTCCTCTCCGCGGACCCGCAGGACCTTGCCCGCGGACCGGGCGGACGCGACAAGCTTGATGTCGCCGTAGATGTCCTCCCGGGTGGAGATGATGTCGCGCATGACGGTGCCCACGGCGCCGGTCGCGCCGATCAGAGCGAGATTGGGCTTGCGGCTCATCGGCCGGTACCTCCGTAGATCACAGCTTCAACCTGGTCGGCGTCGAGGTTGAACGCGCGGTGCGCGGCGCTGACCGCCGAGTCCACCTCGTCCTGCCCGACGATCACCGAGATGCGGATCTCCGAGGTGGAGATCATCTCGATGTTCACCCCCGCGTCGGCGAGGGCGGCGAAGAACGTCGCGGTGACGCCGGGGTGCGAGCGCATGCCCGCGCCGATCAGCGACACCTTTCCGATCTGGTCGTCGAACAGCAGCGTCTCGAAGCCGATGTGCTGCTGGATCTTCTTCAGTGCGGTGAGTGCCGTGGAGCCGTCGCTCGCGGGCAGCGTGAAGGAGATGTCCGTCCGACCGGTCGCCGCCGCCGACACGTTCTGCACGATCATGTCGATGTTGACTTCGGCGTCGGCCAGCGTTTTGAAGATCGTGGCAGCCTCGCCGACCTTGTCGGGCACCCCGACAACGGTGATCTTGGCCTCGCTCCGGTCGTGCGCGACGCCGGAGATGATCGGCTGCTCCATCTGCGTTCCTTCACTGTCGGGGTCGGAGGTGACCCACGTGCCTTCCTTGGTGCTGAACGAACTTCTGACGTGGATCGGCAGGTCGAAACGGCGGGCGTACTCGACGCAGCGCAGGTGCAGGATCTTGGCACCGCAGGCCGCCATCTCCATCATCTCCTCGTAGGAGATCCTGGGGATCTTACGGGCGACCGGGACGATGCGCGGATCCGCGGTGAAGACGCCGTCCACGTCGGTGTAGATCTCGCACACGTCGGCGTTCAGGGCGGCGGCGAGCGCCACGGCGGTCGTGTCGGAACCGCCCCGGCCGAGCGTGGTGATGTCCTTGGTGTCCTGGGAGACGCCCTGAAACCCCGCCACGATCGCCACCTGACCGGCGTCGAGGGCCCCGCGGATCCGGCCGGGCGTCACGTCGATGATGCGGGCGCGGCCGTGCGAGGAGTCGGTGATCACACCGGCCTGGGAGCCGGTGAACGAGCGCGCCTCCTGGCCCAGGTTCGCGATCGCCATCGCCAGCAGCGCCATCGAGATGCGCTCACCGGAGGTGAGGAGCATGTCGAGCTCACGGCCCGGCGGCAGCGGCGAGACCTGCTGGGCGAGGTCCAGCAGCTCGTCGGTGGTGTCGCCCATCGCCGAGACGATCACCACGACGTCGTTGCCGGCTTTTTTCGTCGTGACGATTCGCTGGGCGACCCGCTTGATGCAGGACGCGTCGGCGACGGACGAACCACCGTATTTCTGAACAACGAGCGCCACGAGATGTCTCCGAAGCAATCTAGGGCTGTGGAGTTCTCAGTCTACTGGCGCACCGGCAAGGCACTCCGGGTATGGCCCAGTATGTGGACAATCACACTGTTGTGCGCTCTTCTGCCACGTCCAGCCGTGTGTGGGCGACAAGTGCCTGAAGGGCACGCATGGCCGCTCCCGCGTGGTTGCCCCAGGTGTTGAAGTAGGAGTACTGCCACCACCACAGCGCCTCCAGGGGACGGCCCGCCTGGTAGTGCCGGAGCCCGTGCAGAAGGTCGGCCGCCACCGCGGTCAGGTCGTCGGAGAGGCGGTACGGCGTGACCGAGGTGTCCTTGTAGGGATCGAAGACCTCGGCGTAGTCGTCCACCGGGCCCAGCCGCTCGGCCAGGGCCGTACGGACGGCGTCGACGTCCGGGTCCTCGCTCAGGTGGGGCTCCCAGTTGCCCGACAGGATCACGTCCTGGCTGGCTCCCAGCTGCGCTCCGGCCGAACTGACCTGCGCGACCTCCACCAGCAGCAACGGCAGGATGGCGTCACCGCCCTCGCCACTCGCCAGCCTGGTCAGGCCGTCGATGTAGTTCTCCGCGTGCTCGGCGACACGTTCCGCCAGAGCACCCCATGCGTCAGACATCCAGCAGCCTCCTTCCCTCGAACGCGCGGCCCAGAGTGACCTCGTCGGCGTATTCGAGGTCACCGCCCACGGGCAGACCGCTGGCCAGTCGCGTGACTCTCAGCCCCATCGGCTTCACCAGACGGGCGAGATAGGTCGCCGTCGCCTCCCCCTCCAGGTTGGGGTCGGTGGCGAGGATCAGCTCGGTGACCTGCCCGTCGGCCAGACGCGTCATCAGCTCGCGGATGCGCAGGTCGTCGGGGCCCACCCCGTCGATCGGGCTGATCGCCCCGCCGAGCACGTGGTAGCGGCCACGGAACTCGCGGGTCTTCTCGATCGCCACGACGTCCTTGGACTCCTCGACGACGCAGATCACGTGGGGATCGCGCCGGACGTCACGGCAGATCCGGCACTCCTCCTCAGCGGCGACGTTCCCGCAGATCCGGCAGAAACGAACCTTGTCCTTGACCTCGAGCAGCGCGTGGGCGAGCCGTTTCACGTCGGCGGGCTCGGCGGCCAGCAGGTGGAAGGCGATCCGCTGCGCGCTCTTCGGACCGACGCCGGGCAGCATCCCCAGCTCGTCGATCAGGTTCTGGACGACCCCCTCGTACATGGCTTCAGAATCCGGGCAGCTGGCCGAGGCCGCTCCCGCCTCCCAGTCCCTGTGCGAGCGGGCCGAGCTTCTCCTGCTGGAGGTCGGAGGCCGCGCGGACCGCGTCCCTGATCGCCGCGATGACCAGATCGGCGATGGTGTCGGCCGTTTCCTGGGGGTCACCGGGCTCGACGACCTCGGGACTGATCCTCAGTTCGAGCAGTTCGCCGCCGCCGTTGACCGTGGCGACGACCAGGCCGCCGCCCGCCGAGCCCTCGACCTGGGCGTCGTTCAACTCCTGCTGGGCGCTCACAAGCTGCTGCTGCATGAGCTGTGCCTGTTCCAGCAACTGCTGCAGGTTGACATCCCCTGGGTTCACCGTCGTGTGCTCCTCGTCCGTGACGTCAGTCGTCACGAGCCTACGGGGTCCGGGGCGGGTGTTGCACTGGCGCATGCCCGTGTTCCCCCGCGACCCCGGCGACCGGCCCCGTCCGCCGGACACCCCCGCGTCCCGCCGGAGACTCCTCACGCGCCGGTACGGCGAGCGGCGTCGCGGAGCGAACCGGCGCCGACGAAGCACGCGAGACCCGGCGAACACGGCGAAAACGGCGGACGCCCGGCGAACACAACGGCGGCGGAACGGGGTCCCGCCGCCCGGTCCGTCAGGTGTGGTCGATCTCACCGATGATCTGACCGCCCAGCTCACGCTGGATGAGGGCCATGCCGCTGAGCGCGTCGACGTCGGCGTCGGCGTCGTTCAACGGGTCGACCTCGTCGGCGTCCTGGGCGGGGGCGCGCCCCGGCACGGCGTCGGGCCAGGCGGACCTGCCGCCTCCGGCCTTCGGCCCCGCCTGGGCTGCGGCCTTGGCCGCCGAACGCGCGGCGGCGAGACCGGGGCTCGGCGAGGGAGGCGAGCCGGGGTCGTCGGGCAGCGGCGCGTCGGGCCAGGACTCGTCGGTCGCGGGCGGAGCCTGACGGACGGGGGCGGGCGGAGCCTGACGGACGGGGGCGGGTTGCGCCTCCTGGACGACCGGGGACGCCGGAGCGGCGGGAGCCGGGCCGGGCCCGGGGGCCTGTTCCTGGCGCGGCGGAGCGACAGGCCTGGGCGGTGCGGCGGGGGGACGGGCGCCACCGGACGGCGCCGGTCCGCCGCCGACGACGGCCTCGACCTTCCAGGTGCCGCCCAGCACATCCTGCAGCGCCGCCGCGACCACCACGTCCTTGCCGCCGCCGACGAAGTTGCGCATCGCGCCCACCTGGGCGAACCCGAGCGTGAGGATCTTGCCCTCGACACCCGAGACCTGGGCGTTGGTGTTGACGTTCGCCCAGACGACGATGCTGCGCTGCTTGAGCACCCCGAGCACCTGCGGCCACGCCTGCAGGACGGCGCCCACCTCGGATCCGGAGCCCGACGCTGCCACCGGGGCGCCGTAGGCCGGGGCGGCCTGCTGCGCGCCCTGCTGTGGGTACTGCTGGGCCCGCGGCTGCGGTTCGGCGGCCGGGGCGCCCGGCCTGGCGGGAGCGGGCCAGTCGTCGTCCTGGGAGCCCGAGCGGGCGGCGGAGGCCGTACCGGTGGCCGGGGGCCCGGACTGAGCCGCCTGGGAGACCGGCGCCGCGGAGACCACGGAAACGGGAGGGGAGGAGACGGCCGGAGGCTGCGGGGCGGCGGGAGGCTGAGCCGCGACGGGCACGGGAACGGGCACGACGGCGGGAACGGCGGCCGAGGCGGGGAACGCCGCGACGCCGCCCTTCTCCAGCCGCTCCAGCCTGGCCAGCAGCGACGCCTCACCCTGGGCGACCCCGGGAAGCAGCGTCCTGGCGCACATCAGCTCCAGCAGCAGCCTCGGCGAGGCCGCGCCGCGCATCTCGGTCAGGCCCGCGTTGAAGATCTCCGCGGCGCGGGTCAGCTCCGCCGGCCCCATCGAGGCCGCCTGTCCCTGGAGCCGTTCCAGCTCGTCGCCGGGCCGGTCGAGCAGACCGCTGGTCGCCGCCTCCGGCACGTTGGCCAGGATCACCAGGTCCCGGAAGCGCTCCAGCAGGTCCATCGCGAAACGGCGGGGGTCGTGGCCTCCCTCGACCACCCGGTTCACGGCCTGGAAGACCTTCCCGCCGTCACGGGAGGCGAAGGCGGAGACCATGTCGTCGAGCAGGTCCCCGTCGGTGTATCCCAGCAGGGAGACCGCGCGCGCGTAGGTGATGCCCGCCTCGTCGGACCCGGCGAACAGCTGGTCGAGGATCGACAGCGAGTCCCGGGCCGATCCCGCGCCCGCCCTGACGACCAGCGGCAGCGCGGCCGGCTCGAACGGGACGTTCTCCGAGGTGAGGATCTCCTCCATGAGCGTGCGCAGCGCCGTGGGCGGGATCAGCCGGAACGGGTAGTGGTGGGTCCGGGACTTGATCGTCCCGATGACCTTCTCCGGCTCGGTGGTCGCGAAGACGAACTTCAGGTGCGGCGGGGGCTCCTCGACGAGCTTGAGCAGCGCGTTGAACCCCTCGCGGGTCACCATGTGCGCCTCGTCGATGATGTAGATCTTGAAGCGTGAGGAGACGGGCGCGAAGAAGGCCCGCTCGCGCAGGTCCCGGGCGTCGTCCACACCACCGTGCGACGCGGCGTCGATCTCGATGACGTCGAGGTGCCCGGGCCCGGTGGGGGCCAGCGCCACGCAGGACTCGCACTCTCCGCAGGGATCGGGGGTGGGCCCCTTCTCGCAGTTCAGCGAACGGGCCAGGATGCGGGCGCTGGAGGTTTTGCCGCACCCCCTGGGACCGCTGAACAGATAGGCGTGGTTGATCCGGCCGCTTCGCAGCGCCTGCCGCAGCGGCTCGGTGACGTGCTCCTGCCCCTTGACCTCGGCGAAGGTCCCGGGCCGGTACTTGCGGTACAGCGCAAGACTCATGCGACGATCCCACCTGCGAGGGAGCCTGAAACGAAGAGACCCCTCGCACACCCGCCAGAGCCTGTTTATCCTTGCTGCCTTCCGGCCCTGGGGAGGTTCACAGGATGACGCCGCGCGAGGGGTCCGGGCACAGTCTAGCCTCTGATCCGAGTGCTCGGGGGCGCGAACCCGGGTCGCGAATAAGTGGTCAACGCACTGCTGAAAGTTCGGTAAGCTTCTCCACGGAGGATTCGCCTAGTTGGCCTAGGGCGCACGCTTGGAAAGCGTGTTGGGGGCAACCCCTCAGGAGTTCGAATCTCCTATCCTCCGCGCTTGGTTGAGCAGCAAAGACGAAGGGCCCGGACCTATCCAGCCGGGCCCTTCGTGCTGTCCGGCCTCGTTTTTCATTTCAAACCGGGCCTTTCCGCGTCTCGCCCCGATCCGTGGGGCGATCAGTCACCGGAGCTCCTGCCGAGCGTCACGGTCGTCGTGGTGGTGGAGCCGTCGGGGTGCAGGAGTTCCACCTTGGCCTGGTCGCCCGGCCGGCAGGTGGCGAGTACCCGGTTCAGGTCCTGTGCGGTCAGGGTCGGGGTGTCGTCGACCGAGACGATCACGCTGCCGGGCTCGATGGCCGCTCGCGCCGGTTCGTCGCCCTCGGCCGCCCGTACGACGCCGACGCCCGCCGGGGCGCCCCGGCGGTCGACCACGGTCCGTGCCGTGACGCCGAGGGTGGCCCGGCCGGTGTCGGTGACCTCTCCGTGCTCGATGAGCCGGCGGGCGACGGCGGTGGCGGTGTTGGACGGGATCGCGAAGCCGATGCCGGGAAGCGCGCTGCCGGTCCGGACGTCGACGACGTCGGCGACCAGGACGCCGACGACCTCGCCGTCCAGGTCGACCAGGGCTCCGCCGCTGTTGCCCGGGTTGATCGCGGCGGAGGTCTGGATGAGTCCGGTGGCCGCGTGCCCGGAGGTCTGGCCCTTCTCCGGCAGGAAGGAGATGGTGCGGTTCAGCCCGGAGACGATGCCGTCCGTCACGCTGCCCGACAGGCCCAGGGGGTTGCCCATGGCCAGCACGATCTGACCGATGGACAGCTGGTCGGAGTCGCCGAAGGCGGCGGGGACGAGGCCCGCCGGATCGTCCATCTTGATCACGGCCACGTCCTGGGGCCTGTAGGCGCCGACCAGCCTGGCGGTCCGGACGGCGCCGCCCGTGGCCAGCATGACCTCGAACTCCGTGGCGTCGCCGACCACGTGGGCGTTGGTCACGATGTGACCGGCGCCGTCGTAGACGATGCCCGAGCCCTCGACGACCGTCTTCGCCCCCTGTTGCGAGACGATCTGCACGATCGACGGGAGCACCCGGGCGATGTCCCTGCGGTAGTCGGTCTCCAGGGTCACCGCGCTCCTTCGCGCGGGGACGGCGGAGCCGGGGGCGGGATCGGGGGTCTTCTCGCCGGGCGACTGCGGGCCCCCGCCCAGGAGTCCGCCGACGAACAGTATCGCCACGTAGAGAAGTCGACTTGTTACCGTATGCGTTTCCCCCATGCAGGGGTATTTGCCCTATTTAGGGCGAAAAGCAGTAAGCGAAGGGACATGTTTCGCGCAAGCCGACGTGCCCGAGCTCCGCGACACAGGGGGTCGCGACATCCCAGGTGAACACCGCCTGCGGCGCCGCCGACGCCTCCATCGGGCCGTTCTACTGCCCGGCCGACCGGCGGGTCTACCTCGATCTGAGCTTCTTCGGCGAACTCCGGAGCAGGTTCGGCGCCCAGGGGGGACCGTTCGCCCAGGCGTACGTCATCGGGCACGAGTACGGTCACCACGTGCAGAACCGGCACCGACGCCAGGGCCCAAGGAGACCGGCAGGGGCCGCGGAGCGGCTCGGTGAGGCTGGAACTGCAGGCCGACTGTTACTCCGGTGTGTGGGCCAAGAACGCCTACGAGACGGGCCTGTTCGACAAGCCCTTCAGCAGGCAGGACATCGAGGAGGCACTGAGCGCCGCCTCCGCCGTCGGCGACGACAGCATCCAGAAACGCACCCAGGGGCGGGTCAACCCGGACGGTTTCCCCCATGGCACGTCGGCGCAGCGTGTCAAATGGTTCACCACCGGTTATGAGAGCGGCGACCCGGCAAGGTGCGACACGTTCGCCGGAGGCGTCTGAACGGTGTCTGACCTGGTATGGAGGTGACCGGGCAGGCAAAGAATCCGAATCTCTCATAAACTACGTACTGTGATCTTCAAGCTGGTCGGCGATGGACGGCCCTACCCCGAGCACGGCCTCTCGCACCGCGATTGGGCGCAGATACCTCCGCGACAGGTCCGGCTCGACACGTTGATCACCACGAAAGCGGTGCTCGACCTGCACTCCCTGCTCGCCAAGGACTCCACGTTCTACGGCGACCTGTTCCCGCACGTGGTCCAGTGGCGCGGTGATCTCTACCTCGAGGACGGCCTGCACCGCGCACTGCGCTCGGCCCTGCACCAGCGCTCCATCCTGCACGCCCGGGTCCTGGAACTGCCCTCCGAGAACTCGCCGCAGGGGAGCCCGGAGGGCGCCTGAGGCCACCTGACGGCGCTGAGGGCGAAGGGGGCACCCAGGGCCGCGCCTGAAGGCGGCGAACGGGGTGTGGAACGACGAAGAGGGCCCGGCCGAAGGCGGAGAGAGCCGACGAAGGCGGATAGAGCCCGGCCGAACAGCCGTGAAACGGCGAAGGGCTCCCGGTGAACCGGGAGCCCTTCGCTGGTGGCGGTGGAGGTGGGATTTGAACCCACGGATAGGTTGCCCCATCACACGCTTTCGAGGCGTGCGCCCTCGGCCACTAGGCGACTCCACCGCGGAGCAGCTTACCGGATATCCGCTATTGCTCGCGCATCCGGCGAACGGCGAAGAACTCGGTGAGAGCGTCGGCGCACTCCTCGGCCAGCACGCCGGCGACGACCTCGGGCCGGTGGTTGAGGCGGCGGTCCCTGATCACGTCCCACAGTGAGCCCGCGGCGCCGCCCTTGGGATCCGCGGCGCCGTAGACGACGCGGTCGACCCTGGCCAGCACCGACGCCCCCGCGCACATCGTGCAGGGTTCCAGGGTGACCACCAGCGTGCACCCGCTCAGCCGCCACTCGCCCCTGGCGTGCGCGGCCTCCCGCAGGGCGAGGACCTCGGCGTGCGCGGTGGGGTCGCTCAGCGACTCGCGGTCGTTTCCCGCACGGGCCAGCACCGATCCGTCCGGGGCCAGGACGACCGCGCCCACCGGCACCTCACCCCTGGCTCCCGCCTCGGCGGCCTGTGCCAGGGCGAGCCGCATCGCGGGGGCGTAGATCGCGAGAGCGTGATCCGTCACCGCAGCCGGTCGAGCTCATCGGCGAAGGCCAGCCGTTCGGCGATCACCGAGAGCGTGTCGGCGGGGAGCGCTCCCTCCTCCATGCTGAGCTCGACGAGCTCCTCCGGGCTCAGGCCCAGGTCGCTCAGCAGCTCGAAGTCGCCCGCGGGCCGTACGCCCAGGTCAGGGGTCTCCCGGTCGGGGGCGACCCCGGCCAGCTCGCTGAAGAGCTCACCGAGGCCGTCGGTCAGGCCCGCCTGGGCGTCGGACAGGAAGGCGCGGGGCTCCTGGTCACCCTGATAGCGAACGATCGCGAACCACTCGTCCTCCACCTCGACGCACAGCAGGGCCAGTTCGTCGCCGTTGAGCCCGAGATGCTCCTGGACGGCGTCGCCCAGGTCGTCGGCGATCTCGGCGGCGCTGAGATCGACCTCCGCTCCGTTCCATCCGTCCGCGGTGCGGACGAAGGCTGCCGAGAACACGCTGTTACCGGATGGTCTGGAGGACATGGCCGATCTCCCGGGGTCAGCCGAACAACGAGTCGATGGCGCGTTCGAATGGCTCGGAGAACCCCAGCCGCGCGGCGATGCTGGAGAGCACGTCCTCGGGGAGCAGGTCGATGTCCCCCGAGAGGATGCCCAGCTCCATCTCGTCGAGTCCCAGGTCCGCGAAGATGGACAGGTCCCCGGCGGGGAGCGCCGTCTCCTCGTCCTGGAGGATCGCGTCGAGCTCGTCCTCGTCCGGCACCGGCACATCGAGGTACTCCAGCGCCTGCTGCGCGAGCGGGAAGTCCCAGGACGCGGCGATGTCGGAGAGGAAGACCTCCACATGCTCACCAAACACCCGTAGCGCCACGAAGAACTCATCCCCCACGGCGACCAGGCCAATCGTCGCGCTCTCACTCGGCTGCTGGCGCAGAGCGTGGATCAAGCCCTGGAGATCGGAGGTGAGCGCCACCGGAAGCATGTCGGCTTCCCAGCGGTCGTCCTCGCGATAGACCACGATGGCAAAGTCCAGTGGATCTTCGTCTGACATGGCCATCCCTACCCGTGCGTTCTCTTCGGATGTCAATGTTTTCAGACGCGCCCCACCCGCGTACGCTTCCGGGGCCAAATTGTGATCCAAATCCGGGTGAGCAGGTGATGTCACGCAGGTGCCCGCCCGCTGTCGCCTGAGCGGCCGTTCAGGATAGCGTTGAC
This sequence comes from Streptosporangium sp. NPDC051022, assembly GCF_040683035.1. Classification (NCBI taxonomy): domain Bacteria; kingdom Bacillati; phylum Actinomycetota; class Actinomycetes; order Streptosporangiales; family Streptosporangiaceae; genus Streptosporangium; species Streptosporangium sp. NPDC051022. The sequence goes on from NZ_JBFBCF010000018.1 coordinate 38,406, forward strand.
GCCCATGGAGACCCTGGTCGTCGAGCACCCGCTCGTGGCGCACAAACTGACCGCACTGCGGGACGCGAACACGGACTCGCCCACCTTCCGGCGGCTGGCGGACGAACTGGTGACGCTGCTCGCCTACGAGGCGACCCGTCACGTCCGCGTGACCGAGCTGACGGTCAAGACCCCGGTGGCGCCGGCGCGGGGCGTACGGCTGGCGCAGCCGTACCCGCTGGTGGTCCCCATCCTCCGCGCGGGCCTCGGCATGCTGGAGGGCATGACCCGGCTGCTGCCGACGGCCGAGGTCGGCTTCCTCGGGATGATCCGCAACGAGACCACGCTCAAGGCGGAGACCTACGCGACCCGGCTGCCCGACGACCTGTCCGGCCGTCAGGTATACGTGGTCGACCCGATGCTCGCCACGGGCGGCACCCTGTCCGCGGCGGTCCGGTTCCTCTTCGACCGCGGCGCCGACGACGTGACCGTGCTGTGTTTGCTGGCCGCCCCCGAGGGCATCGCGCACATGGACGAGGTCTTCGCCGGCAGTAACAGGCCGATCCGCCTGGTGACCGCCGCCCTCGACGAGAGGCTAAACGAGCACGGCTACATCGTCCCCGGGCTCGGGGACGCGGGCGACCGCCTGTACGGCGTCGTCTGAGCAAAGCTTCCCGCCCCTCCCGGGTGAAAAGGAGTTGTTCCGACACTTCCTTGTTACACAGTGTGGTTATGTGGGTACAAGGAGTAGCGAGAACATCTCTTCTGTGTTCCCGGCCCCGAAGGCCGCGGACGCACACCAGGGAGAAGCATGAGCGAGCGAAGCATCCCGGACCCGGAGCCGGACCCCTACGAGCACGTCAGTGCCGCGTTGCGGGACGAGTTCTCCGAGGTTCATCCGGCGGCCACGGTGACCCGCTGCATCCAGGCGGCGCACTACGGCGCGCTGGAGGTGACCGGCCAGGCACACCCGGGGCTGGTCGAACGGATCGCGCGCAAGCACCTGGAGGTCCTCGCGCTGGTCGCGAGCGAACGCGGGTGACGGAAGTCACACCGGCTCGATCAGGCCCTTGTGGAAGGCCCTGAGCCCGGTGTGCCAATGCGCTTTACCTCGCGAACGGCATGGGTAATGTATACGGCGGGTGCAGTGGGTGAGTGGTCGCAGGAGGCCGCAGTGCAGGTCAAGAAAGTTCTGACGTACAGCGCCATCGCATTTGTGGCGTTTTACCTGTTCACAAGACCAGGAGACGCAGCGAACACAGTTAGGGGCGCCATGGACACAATGTTCAACGCGGCCAATTCCTTGGCCCAATTCGTTTCCCATCTCTCATGAGGCTGGTGACCCACGGGGACTCAGCTCCCGCGTCGGTCAACCGCTACCTACTCCCCCACGAGCACCAGGTAATCATGGTACGGCGTCACCCGGCCGTACTGCTCCGCCCCGTCGCCGAGGTCTTCGGCGGCCTGATCATCGCCGGACTGCTGAGCAGGTGGTTCGGCGAGCAAGGCGGGGGCGGAGCCCTCGTCGTCGTCTGGTGGGCTTGGCTCCTGCTGTTGATCCGCTTCGTGTGGAAAGTGGCGGAGTGGTCGGTCGACTACTTTGTGGTCACCTCCAAGCGCATGTTGCTCACGACGGGCCTCATCACGCGCAAGGTCGACATGATGCCTCTCGGCAAGGTGACCGACATGAGCTTCCAGCGCTCACTGCTCGGCCGCATGCTGGGATACGGAGAGTTCGTCCTGGAGTCGGCCGGTCAGGATCAGGCCCTGTCGAGGGTCAACTACATCCCCTATCCGGAGACCTTGTACCTCGAGGTCTGTCAGATGCTCTTCCCCGGCGGCAACGATTCGGATGATTAGTGCCCCTATGTCCCTTATGACATAGGGGCCGGGAGAGTCCGCAGGTGGATTCTCTTCACGTGGGGTTACCGTTTCGACTGCTTCGTGCAATCATGGCGGGAACATTGACCATCCCCCGCCCTGAGAGATCAGATGCCGAGTCAGGGAACCATCGGTGACCGCGTCCGCGGACTGCGGCTGAGTAGGCGCATGTCTCAGGCCCAGCTGGCAGGGCCTGACCTCTCCGACAGTTATGTCTCCCTCATCGAGTCCGGCAAGCGCACGCCGACCCCCGTGGTCGCGCGCCTCCTCGCCGAACGGCTGGGGTGCACTACCGAGTTCTTGCTACACGGGATCGAGCCGCGCCAGCGCATCGACACCGAACTCGGCCTGCGTCACGCGGAGCTGGAGCTGCAACACGGCGACCCGTCGGTCGCCGCCGAGCGGTTCGGCGAGATCGTCAAGGTCGCCGGCGAGGAGAACGCCATGCTGGCCGCGCACGCGCGGCTGGGGCGGGCTCGCGCCCTGGAGGCCCAGGGCAGGATCGGGCAGGCGGTCGAGGCGTTCGAGCGGCTCCGCCGCGAGGCGGCCGCCCACCCGGAACGGCTGGCCGACCTGCCGCTGACAGTGGCGCTGAGCCGCTGTTACCAGCGCGCGGGCGACACGCTGCGTGCGCACGACCTCGCCGCCTACGCCCTCACCCAGGTCAACCACCTGGCCCTGGCCCAGGGTGAGATCGCCGTCGAGCTGGCAGCCTCTCTCGTGGCGACCGAGGCTGCCAGGCCTCAGTCACCGGGGCTGTCCTACGTCAGGCACATCCTGGCGGTCAACGGCGTCCCCTCGGTGGTGAACCGCACCGCCGAGATCCACTCCCTCTGGCAGGCGAGCGTCGCCGCGGCGGAGGGCGAGGACTCCGCCCTGGCCGTCCGGCTGGCCGACGACGCGATCGCGACGGGCCGCCCGGCCCGGATGGCGTTCCGGCTCGCCGGCATCGCTCTGGAGTGGGCGAGACTCACCGTCGCGCTCGGCACCGCCTCGTTCGAGGAGCTCTACGACCTGGCGTCCGCCGCGAGCGGGGTCTTCGCCGGGTTCCCCGAGAAGGCCGCCGAGTACGCCGCGAGCCTCGTCGTGCTCGCCCGTCTCCAGCTCGTTCACAACAACCCCGACGGTGCGGCGAACCTCGCCACATCCGCCCTCGACACCCTGGGCCGCACCGGGGCCGTCGCCGCCAACGCGCACCTCGTGCTCGCCCAGGCCTCGCTCGTGCGCGGGGACGGCGAGGCGATGTCCCGGCTGAACACCGCGAAGGGCTCTCTTGACGCTCTGCGTTCGGAGCGGTCCAATCCCGACCGGGAGGTCGCACGCGCCTGGCGTGAACTGGGCGACCTCTATGGGAGGGGCGGCGTGAGCGAGGAGCAGACAAACGCGTATCGTAGGGCACTTGAGGCAGCAGGAGTCCGCGATGTGATGGTGGGAATGACAGTCGATTCCACGCTGGTTCGATAAAGCAATCCGCCTCCCCCGGGCATCCCGGATTTGTTTTTCTGCCTCCGGAATAACTAGGGTCTACCAGTCATTGACTCATAGGATGATTGGTTTCTCCGGAGGAGGCGGACTGTGAGTCTGCGTACGGCGCAGCGGGCGTCTCTCGTCGACCAGGTGATCGATCAGCTCAAAGAGCAGATCACATCGAGCTCCTGGCCGATGCACGCGAAGATCCCCACCGAGACCGTGCTCGCCGAGCAACTGGGGGTCGGACGCAACACCGTGCGTGAGGCGGTAAGGGCCCTCACTCACGCCGGACTACTGGAGTGCCGCCAGGGCGACGGCACCTACGTCCGCGCCACGAGCGAGTTGTCGGGCGCCATGCTGCGGCGGCTGCGCGCCGCCGAGCAGCTCGAGATCCTCGAGGTACGGCGCGCCCTGGAGGTGGAGGCGGCCCGGCTGGCCGCGACGAGGCGTACCGACGCCGACATCGTCCTGATCGAGGCCGCCCTGGCCGAGCGGGAGCGGGCCTGGGAGCTCGGCGAGCCCACCGCCTTCGTCGAGGCGGACCTCGCCTTCCACGTCGCCGTGGTCCAGGCCACCCACAACCTGGTCCTGATCGACCTCTACGAGGACTTCTCAGCCGCGCTGCGGGCCAGCATCACCGCGGCGGGCACCTCGCTCAACAGCACCTACATCCCGCACGAGGCCATCGCCCACGCCATCGCGGCCGGCGACGCGGCCGCCGCCGAGCGCGCGGGCCACGCGTGCATGGAGCACATCCTGATCGCCCTGACCGACGCCCAGGAGCTCACCAGCTAACCGCGTCACCCCGATCCGTCACGAAGGCCCCTGGCCGCCCCTCGGCGCCGCGTCAGAGGCCTTCGTATTCTCCGGGTTCCCGCGCCCTCACCCGGTCGGTGCGACAAGCGGATACCCCGCCCCCGTCAGCGCCGACACCGGCGTCGACCCCAGGTCGCGGGACAAGATCAACGCCGTTCGGAGCTCACGACGCGTTCCTTGCCGGCTCCCATGCACCCGAAGACCTGGACGAACGGCTTCACCGCACCCGCTGAGCAGAACAGCGACATCCGTCGGGAAAATGATCTACTGTACGACCTCACCACCCTGAGAACTTCCTGAAAAGGACACACCCTCCATGAGGCGATGGGTTGCTTTGGCGGCCGCCGTACTGATCGCGTCCGTGCCGGTCACCGCCGTTCCCGCAGCCGCGCAGACCACTCCGCCCGACCCGGTAGGAGCGCTCAAACGGCAGTTCCGGCCCGAAAACGGCGTTCAGATCGCCGAAATCATGCGCTCGACCGTCAACGACAAGGTGTGGGCCAGAATCCGGGCCAACGGCAGGCTGCAGTTCGGCCCTTCCGGTCTTGTCGCCTCCGACGGCACCTGGCAGACCGTTCCGGCACCGAGGGCGCAAGAGCACGAGGGCGACGGGTCGTCGTCCGAGGAGTCGCTGCGGATCGACTTCACCATCGTCGGGAAGAACGCCTATGTCTCCGGCCTCTCGGAGGTCCCCCGAGACAAGTCCTGGGTACGGCTGGAGACCACGAAGAAGCGCGGGTACAGCCCCGCGCGCTTCAGCACGCAGACGCTCAAGGTGTTCGACCCGGCCGTCCTGAAGGTCGTGCTGAAGGAGTCAAAGGGCAGGCCCGTCTCTGGCGGCTTCCTCTATCGGGGCACCATGAGCTATGCCGAGCTGTACAGGGCGGCCAAGAACGTCTACGCCTCCGAGTTTCGTGGCCTGTCTCCGAGCGAACTCCGCGAGCACAAGGTCACCTGGCGGTTGTGGACCGACGGCACGGGGCTTCCCACCCGCCTGATGACCACCGATGTCTGGAACGGCAAGAGCCTCCTCATGGTCGACCAGGTCGACACCCGCTACACCGACTGGGGATCACACGTGCTCGTCGTCGCCCCGCCCGCCGACCAGGTCATCGACGAAAAAGACCTGCGCGCCGAACTCCCCGACCTGTCCGATCCCAAGGAGCTGATCAACACACCGGCCGCTCCCTGACGGGACGGCGGACTCGCCGACGGCGTCTTCCCGTGAAGAACGGGTTTTCGCCGTCGGCTCCGCCGGTCAGGAGGCAGGCCCGGGGGACACTCTCAGGCGGCCAGGCGCTGAGACATCTCAGGCCAGGCGCAGGGACATCACGAGGTAGCGGAAGGCGGGATCGGCGTCGCCGGGGACCTCGGTGACGAGAGCGGGACGGCTGGGGGACTGCATGTTGAGCCGGACGAACTCCGTCTCCACCCCCGCCAGGCCGTCCAGCAGGAACTGCGACTGGAAGGCGATCTGGATGTCGTCGCCGGACAGCTCGGCGTCCACGACCTCGGTGCCGCGGCCGATGTCGCCGCCGCCCGCCTGGATGAGCACCTGCCCGTCGCCGAACGAGAGCCGGATCGCCGTGTTGCGCTCGGCGACCAGCGCCACCCGCTTGATCGCGTCGATGAACGGCGCGACCCGCACGTCCGCCCGGATCGGCCAGTCGTCGGTCAGCCGCGAGCGGTAGTCGATGAACTGCTCGTCGAGCAGGCGGACCGTGGTGGCGCGGCCGACGCTCTCGAACCCGGCGACCCCGTCGCCCAGCGCCACCGACACCTCGCCGCCGCGCAGTGACTTGGCCACCTCGACGAGCACCCGGGCCGGCACCATGGCGGCGGCCGTGACGTCCGGCTGCTCGGGACGCCAGCCGAACTCCCGGGCCGCGATGCGGTAGCGGTCGGTGGCGGCCATGGTCACGGTCTCGCCCGCGATGTCGACGCGGACACCGGTCAGCATGGGGAGCGTCTCGTCGCGGCTGGAGGCGGGGGCCACCTGGCCGACCGCGCTCGCGAAGACCCCGCCCCCGACCGCGCCGACCTTCGGCGGCATGGCCGGGAGCGTCGGGAAGTCCTCCACCGGCATGGTGAGCAGGCCGAACTCGGCGCTGCCGCAGGTCAGCACCGCCTCGGAGCCGTCGGTGACGATCTCGACCGGCTCGGCGGGCAGGCTGCGGGTGATCTCGGCGAGGATCCGGCCCGGGATCAGCACCCTGCCCGGCTCGGCCACGTCGGCCTCGACCGTGGCACGGGCGGACACGTCGTAGTCGAACGCCGACAGCACCAGATCGTCTCCACCGGCCTCCAGCAACAGGCCGGAGAGCACGGGAACGGCCGGACGGTTCGGCAGCGCCCGCGCGGTCCAGGCCACGGCGTCGGCCAGGACATCACGGTTAACCCGGAACTTCACCTGATCATCCCTTCGTCCCGACGGCACCACCACGCGGCGGCCGTACTCCGGAGAACGGTAGCCGGTGTTACCGACAGAACCCTCTCCTACCGACATATCACTCAGTTGGTCAAGGCTCACTCTCCGTTTTGGGACAACCGGTCATCTCTTGTGACATGCCCCATTAGAAGATCCAGAGGATCCCCGACGGCATGCCCCTCACCCGCCACCGCGACGACCACGCACCTCCACCGTGCTCGACACCATCAAGACCCGCCCCTCCACCGTGTCCCGTGGCCCCCAAGGCTCGCCTCTCCACCACGTTCCGTGGTGGTCGTTCAAGGCGCCGGTACGGCGAGCAGTGACACCGACCCGACCGGCGCCAATGAACGGCGCGATCCTGGTGAACTGTTCCGGTTCGAGCACCGGGAGGAACCGTAAAGAGGGCGGCAGAGGGTGACGCGGGCGGGTCGGGTAACGACTCCGCCCGCCCGCGTCGCGCACGGGCCCGTTCACCCCTCCAGAGACCGGGCCCGTGCGGCACAGCGGCGCGGCGGCGCCTGTGGGGAAGTGCTGCCGCCGCGCCCGTTCATGGGAGACGCCGCCCGTACGGCACGCGCGTCTCACGCCGCTGAGGGATGTGCGGCACGACCGTTCCGAACTCGGAGGGGGCGTACGGCGGGTCCGATTCACGCCCCTCGCGCTCATGAGACCGGGAGAGGGCGTACGGCACGGTCGTCCCCCGCTCACGAGACTCGTAGGGGGCGTACGGCATGGTCGTCCCACTCCCACGTTCGCGGGACTCGTACGACGCGGCCCCACCATGCCCGTCGTCATGCCGGACGAGCATGGCCGTCTCCACCTCACGCATCCGCCGTTCCAGCTCGTCCGGGGCGGAGGTGGAGATGATCAGCGGTTCCGGGGCCGACCAGGCGGCGATGGCGTGGAAGCAGCGACTGCCCGCGCCGTACAGGACGGTCCATCCCGGCCAGGCGGCGTCCAGCCGTTCGGCCTCGGCACGGGCGCGGACGTCCCAGGAGCGGCGGGATACGGCGACGTGGGGACGGCCGTCGCGATGCCGCCCGGGAGGACGGGCAGGCCGCCGTCGCATCATCACATCCCCTCCCCGGCCACACGTGTTGTCGCCCCTATCGCGTCCCCCGCCCCAGCCACCCGCGCCGCCTCTCCCACGGCCACTCGCGTCGTCGTCTCCCCGGCGTCCTTCGCCACGATCTCCCGCGCCGCCGTCTCTCCCACGGCTTCCCGCGTCGTCGTCTCTCCGGTGCTCTTCGTTCCGACCATCTGCGCCGCCGTCTCTCTCACCGTCTCCGTTCCGGTCATCTGATCTGTGGCCTGTCCGGTGGCCTCCTCGGCGGCCTTCTCCTGGCGGTCGACCTCGGCTCTGAGGTCGTCGAGGGTGTCGGCGTCCACGGTGCGGAAGGGCGGATCGCCCCACAGGTTGTCGTTGGGGAAGGGGCGCTCACGACTGGCCCAGTAGCGTCCGGCGTCACTGCGGATGATCCGCCAGCCCGGGATGAGCGTGCCCGGGGCCGTGTTTCCAGGGTGTTCCACGGGTCAGACCTCCGTTGTCCGGTTGAGGGCCTGACCGTCGCCCATGACGACCGGCCGGACCCGCCTGATGAGATTCCTACGGCGACCGGCCGCCCCCGCCATGCCAGGTGACCTCGGCACCGGCACGGCGAGACGACCGCCCACTTTCGCTGTGTCAGGCGACCTCCACGACACCGGTACGGCGAAACGACCGCCCATCTCCGTCGTGCCCGTTGGCCTCCACAGCGCCGGTACGGCGAGCGGCGGCACCGGCCTGATCGGCGCCGATGAACGGCGCGCGGCCCGACGAACGTTCCCGGCCGCCCTTCTGGCCGGAAGGAACGTCCAGATCACGCCGCATGAGACGGGCGAGCCGTACGGGGAAGGCGATCGACGCGGGAGCCGGGCGGTTCTGGCGTCGTGGGGGCGGTGGACGGCAGGCCGTACGCCGTGTGACTTGGGGCGCCTCCCGTCGCCACGCCGGGGTGGTGCGTTCCCGGCCCGGGGTGCGGGGGTCCGGGGTACGGGAGATGGGAACTGGATCCGGTGCTGTCGCGGCTCGGGGACGGGAAGCGGGGCCGGTACGGCGGGCACGGTCACCGGAACCGGCTCGGGGGTGGGAGGCTCGGGCGCCTCGGGACGGCGCTGGGCGGGGACCAGCGGAACCACCTCATCGGGTGCCACGCTCCTGGGCGGTTCGTAGGCGGGCAGTGCCCGTCCCAACCCGAGCCGACGACGCGCTTCCAGGCGCTCGTCCATCAGCGCGTCGGACGGCGGTGCGTAGTCGTGGTCGGGGATGTGATCGGGCGCCTGGTCGGATGGGATCTGGTCGCAGTGGTGGGCGTAGGGCGGGTGACCGCATTCGGCACACCCCATGGGCATGGGCGGGGCGTGCCGGAAGCAGTCGCATCCGTCGTTCGTCGTCCACCGGTCGAGGACCGGAGCACTAGGGTTGGACATGGTCAGGAGGCCTTTCCTGATCAAGGGCCCCTCCAGTCGTTGCAGCGCTGGGCGGGCCCGACTTTTGTTGTCTCCGCACCAGGGTTCCCCATGGGGAACCTAGGTTCTCCCTGGGTATCGTTAGTTCGTCGCGGAGATCTACGGTCATCTCTGTGGCGATCGAATGGCGCGCTAACCAGCCGAGATGGGTTCAGATTGCGACCGTCATCAAACAGCGCATCGACCAAGGTCTTTACGCCGTTGATGAGCAGGTGCCGAGCGAACATCAGATCGTTCAGGAGTTCGGCGTCGCTCGCGGTACGGCTCGCAAAGTCTTGGTGCGCCTACGCGAAGAAGGAGTTGTCTACGCCGTTCGGGGGCTGGGTAACTTCGTGACAAACCAAGCTACAGATGATCAACGATGACGCTGGCACCGCTCACACCTCCACTTCGCCGTCACCTTCTGTGACAGGAGGAACACTCCACAGTGTTGCGTGCAAGTTACATGATCACAAGTAACTTGCGTAAGTTCTCTCCACACGCCTCAGCCGTGATCGGGCAGACTTGGCGGCATGGCTTCCACGAGTCCCACCGTGCGGCATCGCCGTCTTGGTCGTGAACTGCGGCGGCTTCGCGAGGGAGCGGGTCTCACTCTGGAAGAGGTGGCCACGCGACTCCGTTGGTCCACAGCCAAGCTGAGCCGCATTGAGAACGCCCGAACCATGCCCAGCGGTACGGACATTGCCAGTGCCTGTGATCTGTACGGCGTAGCCCTACCCGCCAAGGAAGCACTGATCCAGCTCTGTCGCGATGCCGGTCAACGCGGCTGGTGGACCGCCTACAGCGACGTGTTCGCAGGCGCCTATGTCGGACTGGAGTCGGAGGCGTCGGCTATCCGTACTTGGGAGCCACTGCTGATCCCAGGATTACTCCAGAGCGAGGACTACGCGCGCGAGATTATTCGCGCGGTGCGGCCAGAGTCGGCCGTCACCGAAATAGATCGGCGTGTCGATGCCCGGATGGCACGGAAGATCAACCTCCTGGGCGCGCATGCACCGAAGCTGCACGTCCTCATGGACGAATGCGCGCTGCGTCGCCCTGTCGGGCCGCCCGGAGCCATGGCTCGCCAACTCGGCGAGATTCTCCAGGTCGCGAGTTGGCCCAACATCACGATTCAGGTCATGCCACTTCAAGCTGGTGTGCACAGTGGCTTGGAGGGCGCCTTCTCGTTACTTTCATTCGAAGCCGAGGATCCAGTTGTGGGCTACATCGGATGCCCTGGCGGAGAGATTTACGTGGAGGCAATGGAGCAGGTCCACAACCTTAAGCTGTCGTTCGAACGCCTCGCCAGCGTCTGCCTGTCCCCCCAGGAGTCCGCGGCGCTCATTACCGCGGTAAGGAGTGACCATGATCTCTCATGACCTGTCTGGTGCCGAGTTCCGCAAGTCCAGTTACAGCGGTGGTGGCGACAACTGCGTAGAGGTGGCCACCAACCTGTCCGACATCGTCGCCGTCCGCGACAGCAAGGACCCCTCTGGCCCAACGCTGACCTTCTCTCCAGCAGCCTGGCGCGATTTCCTCCGAGGCGTCCGCAACGGGAACCTCTGATCCAGAGTCCTGTACGGCAGCATGCGTCGGGAGGAGTTTTGCAGCAAACCTCCAGAGGTTTCAGCACAACCAGAGGTCCACTGTAGAACACCCCCCGCGTAACCCCGTTGCCCCCCAACCTGCACCTTTACCGCGGGTTCCTCATCACTCCTGAGAGGGGTACAACGCCCTGACGCGATGGCAGGGCCACAGACACCCGAGTGAAAGCCTCATCCTTCAAAGAGGACTACAGCCGATCGGCGACGGCGTTGAGCGATCCTCACGTGATGAGCACAGTTGGCTATCCGCCGCTTGCCTCGATCATTGTGCATCCATATGGTCACGCTGAGAAATCAAACAAGGCAGGAAGATCACAATGGGTAAACACAAAGGCGGGAAAAGTCTCAAAGAGCGGCCGTTCACGCCACCTCCTCCCACTCCTGACCGGACTCAGCAGCCGAAAGGCGAGCACGTGGCGGACAGTGGCGGGAAGAAATAGAAGTAGTGGAGCCAGCCGCCGAGGGAATGCTGACACCGGTCCTCAGAGGTGGGACGAAGGTCCAGGAAGGACATGAGCGCGACCGGATCACCCGCGCCCGGACCGTGTACCGCGACGAACGTGGTTACTACTTCGATCCGGCCGCACGTCCCTGGGTCGCTCTGCGCCCTCCGATCGTGCACTGGGGACCGGCTCCTTACGACGTCGCGCACGCTCTCGGAGTCGAGCCCGGGGCGGAGGTCCTGATCCGAGACCGGGTGATGGGTGATCCTCAGAACCGTGAACCTGTTCAGCTCGCCACAAGCTACCTACCGGCGGATCTGGCCCGTGGCACCATCCTCGCCGAAACAGATACGGGACCGGGCGGCATCTACGACCGGCTGGAAGAGATGGGTCATGGTCCACTGCGATGGTCGGAAGTGGTTGTCGCGTCGGCACCCTCCGAGGCCGAGACGGAAGCTTTGAGTCTCGCACCAGGTGTCCCGTTGCTACGGCTCATACGGACCACCCACTCCGCCGACGGGCAGGTGCTGGAAGTCAACGACTGCCGGATGTCGGGTGAACGCTGGGAAATCGGCTACGAACTCCTCCGGAGCAGTGGCACGGAATCCGGCCGGTGACGGACGCGTATGAAACCTCATGCTGGCGTCCGAGTGGCTTGTGTACGCCTGTCTTCTCCCGAAGGATCTGGAGCACTCATCGTCGCCGTAAGGAGTGACCATGATCTCCCCCGACCTGTCTGGCGCCGAGTTCCGCAAGTCCAGCCTCAGTGGCGGTACGACGGACAACTGCGTGGAAGTGGCCACCAACCTGCCCGGTATCGTCGCCGTTCGCGACAGTAAGGACCCCTCCGGCCCGACACTGGCCTTCTCCTCGACGGTCTGGCGTGATTTCGTTCAGGGTGTTCGCAACGGCACCTTGTGATCCTCGTCTTGTCCGGAGATCCACACCGAGACAGCCTGCGGTGACCCCTGCGTCTTCCGCACACGAAGCGCGGTACCGCCGACTTTTGTCATGACCACGAGCACTCACCGGGTCGAGCACCGCTCATCAGCGCCGATCCGCTCCGTTCCACCGCTCGCCGTACCGGCGCCTCGTAGAACCACCAGCACGGTGAGAGGAAGCCGACTGCCAGCACAGTGAGAAGGAGCCGACCACGAGCACGACGGGCGGGAGTCGGCAACGCGAAGCGCGGTACCGCCGACTTTTGTCGTGACCACGAGCACTCACCGGGTCGAGCACCGCTCATCAGCGCCGATCCGCTCCGTTCCACCGCTCACCGTACCGGCGCCTCGTAGAACCATCAGCACGGTGAGAGGGAGCCGACCACGAGCACGACGAGCGGGGACTGAACACGCGGCGGGTTACGGCCAGTGCATCTCCGGGGTGCGTTCCACGAACTGTGCGTACGGCTCGAACGCCCGCTCAACCTCTGCCCGGTCGCTTCCGTGGAGCGGTACGAGCGGCTGAACGGCGATCCGTACCCGGTCCTTCACGAGGGTGCGTTTCCAGGTGGCCACGACCCGGCCGGCGCGCACCACGGTGGACTGGAAGACCCCGTTGCCACCGGGGACGATGGCCGCCTTGTGCTCGTCGGCGACCATGAGCGAGCGGTCCTTGTAACCCAGCAGGTATTCGTCGAACCCCGGTAGCACGAGCACCTCGTCGTCACCGGCCGGAGGAGGGGCGGTGTCGAGGAGCGCGGCGTCGAGGTATGTCTCCACCCCGTGGACGGTCACCTTGGCCAGCGCGTCGCCGGCCACGGCGATGCCGCGTTTGGCGTCGGCCATGGTCAGGCCGGTCCAGCCCGCGAAGTCGTGCCGGGTGGTCGGCCCGCGGCCTCGAAAGTAACGCAGAGCGGCGGTGCCCAGGGCCTCGTCGCGCTCTGGCCGGTGCGGGTCGGGAACCCACTCACCGAGCAGCACGAAGCTCTGCTCGTTGCCGATGTTGGGGGCGATGCACAGCAGGCCCCGCTGGCTGGCGTACCACAGGAGGTGGTAGCCGCGCTGGCCACCGGTGTCGATGCCCTTGTCGGCCAGCACGGCCAGGCACTCCGACCGGCTCAGCCGCCCGCCGCCGGCCAGGGCCGCACCCAGCACCTCCATGGCCTGAACGGCGGTCTCCTCCGAGAGGCCGAGTTGTTCGCGCCGCCTCGCAGCGCCGTTCAGCACCCGGACGCCCATCAATTCGACCATCCACCGGGCGTCGCGGGACGGGACGAAATGGATGGTGCCGCGCATCGGCCACGTGCGCAGCGCCTCACGCCGCTCCAGCGCGGCGGTGACGTCGGCGGCGGTGTATCCAGGCAGTCGCGCGCCGAACGACCACAGACCGCTGGCCAGGTCCTGCGCCTGCATCGCCCCGAGCCAGGTCACCACCTCGGCCACGCCCGTCGCCCGCCCGTCGCCGCCGGGCGACGCTCGTAGCAGCAGGCTGGACATCCGCAGGCCGAGCACCTGTTGGGGGGTGAGTTCCACTGATTACCGCCTCCTCGCGGCCACCGTAGCCTTCGCCACCGACAATCCCGCCGATGGATCGCCTGCCGGTGAGCCCGGGGGGCCGGAGTGGGCCGGGGATGTGAGGAGCCGAAGGCGTCGACAGGAGTGACGTCCCAGCAGGAGGCCCTGCCGCCCGGGGGGCAGGGCCGGGGAGGGTCAGGATCGAGGTCAGCCCTCGATCGTGACCGTGGCGTACTGGTACCTCGTGGCGCCGTTCTCGTCACCCGAGTGCTGGCGACCGGTCATGACCTGGTTGGTGCCCGCCCTCCACGAGTGGCCGCTCTCCTTGTAGTACCCGCTCCAGTCCGGGGAGCTGAAGTGGATCTGCTTGCCCTGCCAGAAGAACATGCCGGCGAGATACTTCGTGGCACCGTTCTCGTCGCCCGAGTGCCACCTGCCGACGAGGGCCTGGTCGGTCGGGGCGACGTAGAGCGATCTGCTCTCCTTCTGACCGGCGCTCCAGAGCCCGAGGACCACGTGCTGGACCAGCTGGTCGTTGATGGAGATAGAGCTGCAGTAGTACGTGGTGTAGCCGTTCTCGTCCCCGGAGTGCGACCGGCCGGTCAGCACCTCGTTGTTCGGGCACGTGAAGTAGACGCCGGCCGACTCCTTGACGGTCGAGGTGTGCTTGAGCTCGACCTTGACCGTCACCGCCGTGGCGGCGGCGGGCGCCGCGGACGCGGGGGCCGCGGTCAGGGTGGCCAGGGCGGCGGCCGCGATCGCGGCGGGTAGGGCCTTCTTGTACACGTTCATGTTCTCCGGCTTTCGTTCCGACGATGTTCGGTGCTGTGCCAAGAGCGCGTGTGTTGACGGCTCACGCCATCCCTGGGACACGGGGCTTGGAGAACATGTGGCCGGTGGTGCGCCGCTCCCGCCCTTCACGTCGTCCGCGGGCGCCGGGTGGGAGGCGCCGCGGAGGATGGCGATCACATGGTGACTTTCACAGCGCCGCCGGATCGTCCCTCTGCCGGGCGAGCGACGATCCGCCACGGGGGCTACCTCAGACCCCCTCCGTGGATGATCACATCGGCGGGGAGGACGCGGTGTTCCTGATCAGGCTGTAGGCGCGGGCGATACGGGATGGACCGCCGGGAGGCCGGGCGCGGAAATCGGTGACAGAAAGTCGATCTCCGGTTCGGCTGCGGGGCCCTTCCACGGCAGCCTCGCCCCCTCGCGCGAGGCTGAACGCGCACGGACCCCGTGTCGCCCGACGGTCACCTCTTCGGCGGAGACCCGCACCGGCCACGACCGGCCGGCGTGGGGGAGCTCCATCTCACATGAGACCGCGATGGAACACCTCTCCGCTACGGGTTACTCCCACCAAGCGGTTATGGCTGTCGCCGTACCGTCGTTGTCTACGGCGACAATTACCACGAGCCACCCACCGGGCATTCCAAGCCCGTATTTCCACCTGCCGGTGTCACGCTGGCAGAAGGCGTTTCTGGCGCCGTTCCTGATGGCGACGTCCAGTTCGAACTGACTGACGTCCCTCTCCCTCATTCGATCGATAACATGATCGCTGAGATAGTCGACATAGGTCGGGGCGGAGTGATTCCTGCAGTGGTACGGCTTGGGGAGGGGGCAGTCGATCTCCGGCCTGCACAGTGCCGCGCTGGTGTCCGCCACGGCAGCCGTGGCGGCCACGGGGACGGCAAGGCTCGACGCCATGGCGATGAGTGCTGCGACGACCAGGCTTGAGGCCATTCGTTCGCGGATCGATTTCTTCGTTGTCATGGCAGATCCCTTCGGTTTCGTACGGTCATCACTGAGGAACGGAAGAAACGGGATGTGCAAATCGGTGAGAATCGATGAGAGCCGATGGACGGACCCGGAGATCCGGAAATGGGCTCAGCCGTCCACCTGTCAGTGGGTCGCCGACTGCCCACCACTCTGACTCGATCTTGTCATCGACCTGTCATCACCATGTGATGATCACGTAACGGCTTCCAGGGCCAGGCGAACCGTCCCGGCAAACACCTTGCGTCTTGTGGCAGGCCACCAAGAGCGCCATCGCCGATCTCCGTATTCGGCCTCCCCGGAGGCCGACGGTCCGGCCGGCCACCCGGACCGTGACCGGGGGAACGCGTACGGTCCCGGGCGGCCGGCTACGCGCCGAGGCGTTCGATGGTAAAGGACGTCAGGAAGCCGACCGTGGCGATGAGCCCGGTGAACAGGTGGGCGCGTTCGAACGCCTCGGGGATCATCGTGTCGGCGACCATGGTGAGGATCGCCCCGGCGGCGACGGCGGTGATCACCGCGATGACGGCGGGTGAGGCGTCCCGCAGGATGAGATGCCCGCCGACGGCAGCCAGGCCGCTCACCAGCGCGATGCCGCCCCAGACCCCGAAGACGTACGGCGCGCCGCGCCCGGCCCGCTTCATGCCCGCGGCGCTGGACAGCCCCTCGGGGATGTTGGAGATGAAGACGGCCGCCAGCACCCCGAGCCCGATGCCGCGACCGTCCAGCAGCGACAGGCCGAGCACCACCGACTCGGGGACCCCGTCGAGCAGGGCCCCGACGGCGATGGCCGTGCCGCTTCCCTGGACGTCGCCCTCGGCGGGCTGCTGGTCGCCGGAGCGTTTGCGGTGCCGCGCGCCGTACCGGGCCAGCAGCACGTTGGCCGCGACGTAGGCTCCGGCGCCGGCGAAGAAGCCGATCGCCGTGGGGCCGAGTCCCCCGGAGCGTTCGGCCTCGTCAATGAGCTCGAAGGAGAGCGCCGAGATCAGCACGCCGGCGCCGAAGGCCATGATCGCGGCGATCACCTGGACCGGCACGCGCACCAGCCAGGCGATCCCCGCTCCCACGACGAGGGCGCCTCCGGCGACGAGCCCCCACATCCCCGCCTGCAGCCACTGGGGCACCGCCGTGTCTCCCTTCCCGCGACTCCGCGACTCCGCGACTCCGCGACCTCGCGACCTCGCGACCCCGCGACCCCGCGACCCCGCGACTCTGTGGCTCCCGAGACGACGGCCGCGGGCCCACATGTCCTGTCTGCATGTTCCGGAGGGTTTTGGTGGACTTTACGACTCCTCCACCGCAGTGACGCGGCCGGCGCCGGGAAGGTTGTCAGCCGCGCCCGCGACCGGAGCCCGCCCATGGACACGCCCGCGACCGGAGCCCGCCGTGGACGCGCCCCCGCGTCGCCCGGCGGGCTCCGGCGCGCCGGGCTCAGAGACCGTGTACGGCGGCGACGGTGAAGGGCGTCTGCGGGGTGCCCGGCCCCAGCGGGCCGCCCTTGTCGAACTGGGAGCGGACCACGTAGAGCGTCCCGTCCCGGCGGGCCAGCGTCGTCGGGAGCTGCAACGCCTCGTCGGTCACCCGCCGCTCCACCCGGGCAGCGGAGCCGTCCTCGGCGACCCGCCACCGGCTGATGGCGTTGGCGACGTTGTGGACCACCCAGAGTTTGCCGTCCTGCAGTTCCAGGCCGTCGGCGTGCAGCATGTCGCCGCCGCTCAGGGCGACCCTGCGGATCGCGCCCGAGGCGAGGTCGAGGCGGTAGAGGTCGCCGCCGGTCATGTCGGCGGTCAGCAGGTAGCGCCCGGACGGGTCGGCGACGATCCCGTTGAGGACGAACGCGTCGGAGGCGTGCGGATCGAGGACGTCGCCCAGGTCGAAGCGGGGGGTGAGCGTCCCCCGCTCGCCGGTCTCCCGCGCCCGCGCCAGTTCCCTGGGCGTGACGCGGTAGACCACGGCTCGGAGACTGTCGGTGAGGTAGGCGCTGCCGTCCGGGGCGACGGCGACGTCGTTGACGAAGGACGCGTCCTGCCCGGGGACGTCGAAACGCGCCAGCAGGCGGCGGCTGCGCGTGTCGTAGACGGACACCCCGCCGGTGGAGTCGGTCACCCACAGCCGTCCGGCCCGGTCCACCTTCAGACCGTTGGCGGTGTGGCGGCCGTCGGCCCCCGAGGGCAGGAACACCTGGGCCACCCGCCCGCCCGGCGTCATCTTGAAGACCGTGCCGTCGGCGTACGACCCGGCGTAGAGGTCCCCGGTGCGCGGGTCGGCGGCGACGCCCTCGGGGTAGACCGGTCGCCGGGCAGTTCGTACGCCGTGGAGATCCGCGCGTGCGTCCGGGAGAGGGACGCCGCGGCCGGGTCGGCGCCGGTGACCCGCGTGCCGGAGGCCGCAGAGCCGGAGGCGAGGGCCGGGGAGCCGGGAGCGAGGAAGAGCGCCGCGGCGAGGGCCGTGGCCACGACGGCGCGCGGACGGAGCGAACAAAGGGAAGACATGGTGCCTCTCTGCCGGCTGTTCACGATGGTTGATAGAGCCTTACCTTCAATTCGAGCACGAAGCATAATTAGAGCTCTAATCATCGTCAACCCCATATCTGCCTGGGTCGTTACCATGCACAGGTGACCTCGATGCCCATCTCCGAGCGCCTGGGCTCCCACCTCAAGCGCGCCGGGCAGGCGCTCAGCGCGGCCAAGAACACGGCACTGAAGCCGTCCTCGCTGACGGTCCCGCAGTACGCGGCGCTGCTCCACCTCTCCGGCAACCCCGGCATCTCGGCCGCCGCACTGGCCAGGGCATGCGCGGTCACCCCGCCCACGATGAACACCGTGCTCAAGAACCTCCAGGAGCACGGCCTGATCGAGCGCACCCCGCACGAGTGGCACAGGAACATCCTGGAGACCCGTCTCACCGAGAAGGGCGAACAGGTTCTCGCCGACGCCGACCCGCGCGCGGTGCACGTCGAACGCGGGCTCGCCGCGGAGTTCAGCCCCGAGGAGCGGGAGACGCTGGTCGCCCTGCTGGGGCGCTGCGTCGAGTTCCTGGAGTCATACCGGCCGGAAAAGCACTAAGAAGCCAGCTGGGAACCCCGTTACAGGGCACCCGGGAAGCCAGGTTTCCCTTTCCTCCAAGCCGACAATTCACACATTCCTCTGCATATAACAACAATTCGCGCATATCTATGCGGGTAATCCACCTTAAATGGCGTTGACCTAGGGTATTCCCCCACTTACGATCAAAATAAGTGCAAGTGAACATTCAACTACCCAGAGTGAAGATCACGAAGGCCCTCGCACAGCTTCTGATCGTCGGCGGCTCGGGTGGCTCCACGGCGGCGGCGCCGCCGGTTCGGGCAGGATTCACCGCCCGGCTCCTGGAACGCGACGACCTCCCTGACCGCCGTGTGCTCGCCCAGCCATGCCAGCCGCCCAGCCATCCAGGAGCATCCGTATGACCACTGTCTCCCGGCCCGTCGTCTTGGATCCCCGCGGAACCGACATCCCCAGCGAAGTGTCACGGCTGCGCGACCTCGGCGCCGTGGTCAAGGTGGAACTTCCCGGCGGCGTGCCCGCCTGGGCCATCACCCGCCACGACCTGCTCAAACAGGTCATCCTCGACCCCCGGGTCAGCAAGGACCCGCGCCGCCACTGGAACCTGTGGTCACAGATCGAAACCCGGCCCGAATGGGGCTGGCTGCACCTGTGGATCGGCATGCAGAACATGATCAACGCCAACGGCGACGAACACCGGCGGCTACGCGCCCTCGTCGCCCCCAGCTTCACCGCCCGCCGGACCAAGGCCATGCAGCCGATCATCCAGCGGATCGTCACCGAACTGCTCGACCACCTCGCCACCGTGCCCGCGGGCCAGACCATCGACCTGCGCACCCTCTACTCCCTCCCACTGCCCATGAGGGTGATCTGCGAGCTGTTCGGCGTCCCCGACTTCCTGCGCCCCGGAATCGCTCGGATCTCGGAGACCTTCATCGACACCTCGGCACCTTCCCGGGGTGCCGCCGACACCTTCGCCATGATCAACACCGTCTTTCCCGCCCTGGTCGCCTACAAGCGCGAGCACCCGGGCGACGACATGACCACGGATCTGATCAACACCCGTGACCGGGGCGAACGGCTGAACGACGACGAACTGCGCGACACCCTGCTGACGGTCATCGGTGCCGGGTACGAGACCACCGTCGACCTGCTCTGCAGCGCGGTCCACGCCCTGCTCACCCACCCCGACCAGCTGCACCTGGCCCGCACCGGGCGCGTCACCTGGGAGGCGGTGATCGAGGAGGTCCTGCGCTGGGCCCCTCCGGTCGCCTACCTCCCGATGCGGTACGCCATCGAACCCCTCGACGTCGACGGCGTGCGCATCCCCGCCGGGGACGCCATCATCGCCCCCTACCTCGCCGCCGGCCACGACCCCCGCCAGCACGGCCCGGACGCCGACCGGTTCGACGTGGACCGGGAACCGGCCGATCACATGGCCTTCGGCGCCGGAGCGCACCACTGCATCGGCGCCCCGCTGGGCCGCCTGGAGGCGCTCATCGCGCTGCCCGCGCTCTTCGACCGCTTCCCCGACATCCACCTCGCCACCGACACCGAGCAGCCGCGACGAATCCCCTCCATCATCATCTACGGCTGGAGCGAGCTGCCCGTCCGGCTGACCTGTGCCGCGGAAGGCTCCGGGGAACGCCTGCCCTGAAACCCGGCACCGTGGGGCGGGGCATCCCCGGCCGTAAAGTGACCGATCAGGACGCCGCCGTCTCGAACGGATTCCGCCCCCCCTGGCGACGGGGTGAAAAGCGGATGGCCCATTTCTCCTTATGTGGACAATCTCCCAGAAACAGTTTTGTCCCAGGCCATTTCCCCATTCACCATCCGAATATTTCCCGTTAACGACCCACTGTCCAGAGTGAAGATCACGAAGGACCCCGCACGGCCTCTGATCGTCGGCGGCTCGGGTGGCTCCACGGCGGCGGTGCCGCCGGTTCGGGCGGGATGCACCGCCCGGCTCCTGGAACGCGACCCTCTCCCGCGCCGCCACGCGCTTCCCTCGGCCACGCCGACCCTCTCGAACATCCAGGAGCATCCGTATGACCATCGCCCCTCAGCCCATCGCCCTGGACCCCTACGGCGCCGACATTCCCGGTGAGGTCTCCCGGCTGCGCGACCTCGGTACCGTGGTCAAGGTGGAACTTCCCGGCGGCGTGCCCGCCTGGGCCATCACCCGCCACGACCTGCTCAAACAGGTCATCCTCGACCCCCGGGTCAGCAAGGACCCGCGCCGCCACTGGAACCTGTGGTCACAGATCGAAACCCGGCCCGAATGGGGCTGGCTGCACCTGTGGATCGGCATGCAGAACATGATCAACGCCAACGGCGACGAACACCGGCGGCTACGCGCCCTCGTCGCCCCCAGCTTCACCGCCCGCCGGACCAAGGCCATGCAGCCGATCATCCAGCGGATCGTCACCGAACTGCTCGACCACCTCGCCACCGTGCCCGCGGGCCAGACCATCGACCTGCGCACCCTCTACGCCCACCCGCTGCCCCTGAAGGTGATCTGCGAGCTGTTCGGCGTCCCCGACTTCATGCGCCCCGGGGTCGCCGAGGTCGTGGGGGCGTTCCTCGACAGCTCCGCCACCCCCGAGAAGTCGGCCGACACCTTCGCCAAGATCAACACCGTCTTCCCCGCCCTGGTCGCCTACCGGCGCGAGCATCCAGGGGACGACATGACCACCGACCTGATCAACACCCGCGACCAGGACGACCGGCTGAACGACGACGAGTTGCGCGACACCCTGCTGACGGTTCTCGGCGCCGGGCACGAGACCACCGTCGACCTGCTCTGCAGCGCGGTCCACGCCCTGCTCACCCACCCCGACCAGCTACACCGGGTCCGCACCGGACAGATCGCCTGGGAGGCGGTGATCGAGGAGGTCCTGCGCTGGGCACCCCCGGTCGCCAACTTCCCGCTGCGGTACGCCACCGAACCCCTCGACGTCGACGGCGTGCGCATCCCCGCGGGGGACGCCATCCTCGCCACCTACTTCGCCGCCAGTCGTGATCCTCACCAGCACGGCCCGCTCGGCGACCGGTTCGACGTGGACCGGGAACCGGCCGATCACATGGCCTTCGGCACCGGAGCGCACCACTGCATCGGCGCCCCGCTGGGCCGCCTGGAGGCGCTCATCGCGCTGCCCGCGCTCTTCGACCGCTTCCCCGACCTCCAGCTCGCCGCCGACACCGAGCAACTGCGGCGGCTCCCCTCCCTCGTCCTCCACGGCTGGGACGAGCTTCCCGTCCGGCTGACTCCCCGGCCCCCGCAGCAGCAGGGCCGGTAGGGCTTGGTCAAGCGTGGTGGCGGCACCGCGCTTCGGAGGGCCTGGAGATCCCGCACGTGGGAGGCGAGATGGCCATGGTCGTCCCCGCATGGACGACCAGCACCGCATCCCAAGATCTCCAGGCCCCTTGAAACGGGTGCGGCGGCGTACCGCAGGCCGCCACCGCACCCCCGTGCGGCCCGGGTCCGGGGACGAAAGCCCGGACCGCACTTCTGGCACCTCCGAAGAGGTCGTCAAGTGGCCGTTACGGCATTGGCGATCTTGCGTAGTTCCCTCTCGATCACGGTTTTGCCGAACTTGACGGCATAGGCGGCATAGACGTCCTTGGTGACCTTGACGTCCTTTCCGAGCTTGGCGATGGAGTCGGCCCTGATGAGCTTGGTGGCGTATTCGGCGCTCAGCTCGACCTGGACCACGAGGCCGGGGCGCAGTGCCCAGATGATGGTCGGTGCAGTGCCGACCTCGTAGGTGACGACCGCCTCTCGCACTCCGGCGACCTTGAACCGCAGCGCTGTCTTCCTCTGGTAGACGAAGGCCCGGACGCTGTAGCGGTCGGACGGGAGGCCGCTCTCACGCCAGGAGACGATGCCGCTCATGCCAGGGTCCTCCCTGGTCATGGACCTCGCCCAGGTCAGGTCCTTCGGCAGGTAGCCGAACCTCACCCCGCCGAACTCGCGGCCGCCCTCCGGTTCCTCGGGCGTGGGCTCGGTTCTCTTCTCCTTGGTGTCCGGGGCCGGTGACGGATCCTCGGCGGGCAGGGTCGGTGACAGATCACTGCCGGCCATGGTCGGTGACGGAGCGGGCTTCGCGGCCAGGATCAGCGAGACCGTGCTGCCCGCGGGAACCAGTTGCCCGCCGTCCGGCACCTGCCTCGTCACCCAGCCGTGGCGCAGGCTCTTCAACACGACGACCCTGAGTCCCGCCGCCTCCAGGGCGGTCCTGGCCTTCTCCATGGTCAGGTCGATGACCGTGGGAACCTCCACCTTCCCGGACGTGTCCACCCGCACGGACATGTCCCCCTGCACGGACATGTCCCCCTGCGCGGACGTGTCTCCCTGTCCGGAGGCGGCCACCGAGCCGGTCTTGAGGTCGACCGCCAGGCCGGACCCCATATGCGTGCCGACGGGTACCACCACCGCCACGGTGGCGGTCACCAGCATGACTCCCGCCGTACGGACGCGCACCTTGCGGACGCGGTGGCGGCGACGGACCACCGCTCCCATCGAGAGGGGGGCGTGTATCCCCTCGACCTGCGCCCGCATCGCCTCGGCCAGCTCCTCCTCGACTCTCATCCCAGTACCCCTTCCAAGGTGCCCATGCGCTCGCGAATCCTGGCCAGCCCCCGTGCGGCCTGGCTCTTCACGGTTCCGACCGAGCAGCCCATCAGCATGGCGGTCTCGGCTTCCGAGAGGTCCTCCCAGTAGCGCAGCACCAGCACCGCGCGCATCCGCACGGGCAGCCTGCGCAGTTCCCCCAGCAGCGCGTCGCGCAACTCGAGGTCCGGAGAGTGGACCAAGGTGTCCGGCGGCCTGGCGAAGGTGATCTCCTCGATCACCCTGCGGCGGCGGTAGAGGTTGATCGCGACGTTCACCACGACCTTGCGGGCGTAGGACTCCGGGTTGTCGTGCCGGATCCGCCTCCAGTGCCGGTAGACCTTCTCCAGGGCGTTCTGCACCAGGTCCTCGGCATCCTGCCGGGAGGCGCCGCAGACCAGGACGGCGGTGTGCAGCAGCGCGGTGCTCCGCGCGGCCACGAACTCGTCGAAGGCTTTCTCGTCCTCATCCGTCACTCCCGGACCCCCTTCCACCCCTCTCAACAAACGAGCTCATCGAAAGGTTGAGAAGGACATGAGATTCGCCGGAATCCGAAATGAGGAGGTGATCGAGTCCCGCTAGCCGCGGGCGGCGTTGAGGTAGGCGAGGACCGCCAGGACCCGGCGGTTGTCGTCGTCCGACGGGGCCAGGTCGAGCTTGGTGAAGATGCCCGCGGTGTGCTTGCCGACCGCGCTCTCGCTGAGGAACAGCCGCTGCGAGATGGCCGCGTTGGAACGGCCCTCGGCCATCAGCTCCAGCACCTCCCGCTCGCGCGGGGTCAGCGCGCCGAGCGGCTCGTGCCTGGCGGTGCTGGCCAGGAGCTTGGCGATGACCTCCGGGTCCATCGCGGTGCCCCCGGCCGCGACCCGGCGGACCGCGTCGACGAACTGCTCGGCGTTGAACACCCGGTCCTTCAGCAGGTAGCCGATCGCTCCGGAGCCGTCGGCCAGCAGTTCCCGGGCGTAGAGCTGCTCGACGTGCTGGGACAGGACGAGAACCGGCAGGCCCGGAACGGCCCTGCGGGCGGCCAGCGCCGCCTGCAGGCCCTCGTCGGTGAAGGTGGGCGGGAGCCGTACGTCGACCACGGCCACGTCGGGCCGCTCGGTGGTCAGCGCGGCGAGCAGTTCGGGACCCGACTCGACCGCCGCGACGACCTCGAAGCCGTGGGCCTGGAGGAGGTGGACCAGGCCGTCCCTCAGCAGGTAGAGATCTTCGGCGATGACGACGCGTGGGCTGCTCATCCCTCCGACCCTAGAGGAGTCGGCACGGCCTGGACCAACGCGTGCTTGCGGGAGTGCACGGCGGGGATGATGAGGGCCATGCCGTACAGGGCGAGGCCCAGGAGGATGTTGAAGACGATCATCGGCCACTGCAGCGGCTCGGGCAGGTAGAGCGCGAGGAACCAACTGCGTGCCGGGGCGCCGATGATCTTCATGATCATGGTGACCAGGCCCTGGGGGAACAGCGGGAGCCAGCCGATACCCCAGCCGATCGCGATGAGGACGTTCTTCCATCGGGGCATGGAGGGCTTGTCGGGCTGGGCCACGGCCAGCGCGTACGGCAGGTCGATGGTGGCCGTGGTCGGGCCGCCCGGCGGGCTGCTGAGCGCGAGCACCCCGTCGAAGGCCCCCAGACGCCGCTCGATGCCGCGCAGGCCGCTGCCGCGCGAGGGGTCGGCGCCCCCGGAGCCGTCGTCGGTGACGGTGACGCGCAGCGTACGGCCTCGGCCGCTGATGTCGATCCACGCCCGGTCCGCGCCCCCGTGCCGGGCGGCGTTGGTGAGCAGCTCGCTGATCGAGAAGTAGGCGGCCGACTCGACGGGGGCATCGGGACGCGACTTCAGGTCGACGGTGACCGTGACCTTCAGCGGGCTGTCCAGCGCCAGTGCCCGTACGGCGTCGGCGAGGCCGCGCTCGGCCAGGACCGGCGGATGGATGCCCCTGACGAGGTCGCGCAGCTCGGTGAGCGCCATGGAGGACGCCTCCCGCGACTTGGCCAGCAGTGCCTTGGCCGCCGCCGGATCCTTCTCCAGCAGTTCCTCGACCGCGCCGAGTGTCATGCCGATGGCGACGAGCCTGGCCTGGGCGCCGTCGTGCAGGTCGCGCTCGATCCGGCGCAGCTCGGACGCCTGGGAGTCGGCCGTCTCCGCCCTGGCCTGGGCCAGCCGCTGGAGCCGCGCCGCCAGCACGGACTTGGCGGTCGGCGCCAGCAGCAGGCGGTTCCACCACGCGTAGCCGCGCAGCAGCCACGGCGTGCAGGCCACCCCGGCGACGGCCGTCGCCACCCCCAGGGGCGTGGTCAGCGGGCCCCAGCGCCACGGCATGGCCAGGCCGTAGGAGACGGCGCCGAGGGGCAGCAGCGCCAAGGCTCCGCCGACCAGCGGGTTGAGCAGGAGCCAGAGCGCGTCCCGCCAGGTGGCGGGGTCGGACAGCATCCACTTCCAGCGGTTGTTCCAGTCGGGCCACCACGGCGACTTGTAGAGCTGGCGCTCGTGGCGGTACCAGCCGTCGGCCTGCGGCCTGGGCGGGAGAGGCTTCGGCAGGTAGGAGGGCTCGACCCGGGTGCCGAGCCATTCGCCGGTCAGCCTTCTGGCCAGCATGGTGCGACGGCGGACCAGCTTGGTGGCCGGCATGAAGAGGAAGATCATCCCGAGGCAGAACGACAACAGGGTCGCCAGCAGGGCCAGGAGGACCAGGGCCGTGTCCAGGAGGGCGAACGATCCCAGCGCGAAAGCCCGGCCCGTCGCAACCGCGTAGCGTTTCATGTGTCGAGTTTCGGCCATGATGCCGCCTTCCGCCCAGTGACGCCAGGCGCCGTTCAACGGTGGAGGTAGCTCCACCCCCACCGGGTGTCCAGGCGGCTTCTGCGCGGCCGCCGGGATTTCTAGCGTCGTCGGTATGAAAGTCATCGAGGTTGGCAACCTCCGCAAGCAGTACCGGGACCGGCTCGCGGTCGACGACGTGTCGTTCTCCGTCGAGGAGGGCGAGGTCTTCGGCGTGCTCGGTCCCAACGGCGCGGGTAAGACGACCACGGTCGAGTGCGTCGCCGGTCTGCGCACCCCCGACTCCGGCACCGTGAAGGTGCTGGGCGGGCTGAGCGGCACCGAGCTCAGGGAACGGCTCGGCGTCCAGCTGCAGACCTCCGCCCTGCCCGCGAAGATCAAGGTGTGGGAGGCGCTCGACCTCTACGCCTCCTTCTACCGGCTGCCCGCGAACTGGATCACGCTGATGGAGCGGGTGGGACTCGCCGACAAGCGCGACACCCCGTACGGCAAGCTCTCCGGTGGCCAGAAGCAGCGGCTGTCCATCGCGCTGGCACTGGTCGGCAACCCCCGCGTGGCGATCCTGGACGAGCTGACCACCGGCCTCGACCCGCAGGCGCGCCGGGACACCTGGGATCTCATCGAGCAGGTACGCGACGACGGGGTGACGGTCCTGCTGGTCACCCACTTCATGGAGGAGGCCGAGCGGCTCTGCGACCGGCTGGCGCTGATCGACTCCGGCAGGGTCGTCGCCGTCGACAGCCCGTCCGGGCTGATCTCGCGGGTGGACGGCTCGCAGCGCGTCAGGTTCCGGATCTCCCGCTCCTCCAGGTCCTCCGGATCCGCCGGTTCTTTTGACGACGGGGTGCTCACCGCCCTGCCCGAGGTGGGCGAGGTACGGCGTGACGGCGACCGGATCGAGGTCGTCGGCACCGGCGACCTGCTCCTGGCGATCACGACCGCCCTGGCCGCTGCCGGGGTCGTCCCCACCGAACTCCGGGTGGAGCAGGCCACCCTCGACGACGCGTTCCTGGCACTCACCGGAAAGACGATCTCCGCATGAACAAGATGATCCTGACCGAGGCGAAACTCTTCCTCCGTGAGCCGAGCGGCCCGATCTTCGCGATCCTGCTTCCGCTGGCGTTGCTGCTGGGACTGGGCAGCATCCCCGGCTTCCAGGAGGCCAGCCCCGAGCTGGGCGGGCAGCGGCCGATCGACACCCAGCTGCCGGGCATGATGGTGATCCTGTCGGTGGTGACGATGGCGCTGACGGCACTGCCCGCCGTGCTGGTGACCTACCGGGAGAGCGGCGTGCTGCGCCGGATGTCCACCACCCCGGTCGGTCCGGGCCGGCTGCTGGTCGCCCAGGTGGTCAACAACGTCGCGGTCGCGGTCCTGGCGACCGTGTTGCTGGTCGGGCTGGGCAACCTGGTCCTGGGCGTGGCGGTGCCCAGGAACCTCCTGGCGTTCGCGGGCGTGTTCCTGCTCGGCTCCGCCTCGATGTTCGGCCTGGGGCTGCTGATCGCCGCCGTGGCCCCGAGCGCCAAGTCGGCGCCCGGCATCGGGTCGCTGCTGATGTTCCCCCTGCTGTTCGTGGGGGGCATGTGGATTCCCCGGGAGCTTCTTCCCGACCTGGTGCGGCGGATCGGCGACTTCCTGCCGCTGGCGCCGTTCGCCCAGGCGCTCCGCGACACGTGGGCCGGGCAGGCGCCGCAGCCGCTGCACCTGGCGGTGATGGCGGCCACGCTGCTGGTCACCGGCGTGCTGGCGGCGCGGTTCTTCCGCTGGGAGTAGCCCCTTGGGGGAAAACGGTACGGCCCGCCTCCGGGGGCGCGGGCCGTACCTTATTTGACCGATTGTTCCAGATTGTTCTACGGTTCCCCCATGGCGAGAACGAAGGAGTTCGACCCGGACGCCGCCCTGCAGGCCGCCCTGGAGTTGTTCTGGGAGCGCGGCTACGAGGCGACCTCCATGAGCGACCTGGTGGAGCACCTGGGGGTCGGCAGGGCGAGCCTGTACGCCACCTTCGGGAGCAAGCACGACCTCTACGTCAAGGCGCTGCGGCGTTACGGGGAGAACAGGGATCCCTCGCCGGTCGAGATGCTGTCGCAGCCGGGGCCGGCGCTGCCCGCCGTACGGGGGCTGGTCGAGTTCTACACCGAGGATGCCATCCGTGACCGGCGGCGACGCGGCTGCATGATCGTGAACGCGGCGGGCGAGATGCTGCCCGGCGACGAGAAGGTCGCCGGGATCGTCGACGCCAACTGGACCGCGCTGGAGACCGCGCTGACCTCGGCGCTCATCCGAGCGCGGGCCCAGGGCGAGCTGGCCGCCGACCGGGATCCCCGGGCGCTGGCGAGGTTCCTGCTGGTCTTCCTGCAGGGGCTCCGGCTGACCTCGAAGGGGACGCCCGACGCGGCGCGTCTGCGGGACGCCGCCGCCCAGGCGCTCACCGTTCTCGATCGATGATTCTCAACCGATCGGTCCAATTGGAGCTGACATGAAATTTCATGACAAGGTGGTTCTGGTGTCCGGGGGTGGGACGGGCATCGGCCGGGCCGTCGCCCTGGGGTTCGCCCGCGAGGGCGCCCGGGTCGTGGTGACCGGGCGCAACCGTGAGACGCTCGACCAGACCGTGAAGCTGGCCCAGGCCCAGGTCGGGGATCAGAGCGGGGACGGGGACGGGGACGGCCGGGTCGTCGCGCTGGTCGCGGACGTCTGCGACTCCGCCTCCGTGGCCGGACTGATCGGCGAGATCGTCGAACGGTACGGCAGGCTGGACATCGCGATCAACAACGCCGGGGTGCTGGCCACGGGCAAGGTCGCCGACCAGGCGGAGGAGGACTTCGCCCGCGTGATCGACACCAACCTGACCGGGGTCTTCCTGGCGATGAAGCACGAGATCCCGGCGATGGTCGCGGGCGGCGGCGGGGTCATCGTGAACTTCGGCTCCCAGCTGGGAACGCACAAACGGCTGCCCGGGTTCGGCGCGTACGCCGCCTCGAAGGCCGGGGTGACGGCACTGACGCGCACCGCCGCCCTGGAGTACATCGGTCAGGGCGTCCGGATCAACACGCTCAGCCCCGGGTCGCACGACACGCCGATGTCCATGCGTCCGGGCGAGACGGAGGCCGACCGGGCGGACCGGATGAGGAACCAGGTCCCGATCGGCCGCGTCGGCTCCCTCGACGAGATCACCGGAACGGTCCTGTGGCTGGCGTCCGAGGACGCGGGCTACGTGGTCGGCGCCGACATCGTGGCCGACGGCGGCTCCACCGCCTGATCCCGCCCTCCCGAAACCGGAAACCCCGGGACCGGAAACCCCGGGACCGGGAGTCCCGGAACCGGGAGCCGGTGGTCACTCATGCGACGGGTGTGCGTCCCGGTCGGTGAGGCCCGGGGACTCCTGGCCGAAGGTGATCACGATGTATCTGCCGTTGGCGTAGCTGACCACGGGCCGCTGGAGCATGTCCCCCACCCTGCGGGCGACCCCCTGGAACAGCTCCACCGTCTCCGGGGTGTCGGCGGACACCCGGAACCGTCCCTCGGTCAGGAGCATCTGGGCGACCATGGGAGCGAAGTTCGCCTCGCCCCGGATCTTCTCCTCCGCGCTGAGAGGGGTACGCCGGGGTGCGGGCTGTGTGTCGAGAGGGTGCCGTGTGTCGAGAGGGTGGGGCATCGCTGATCTCCTCGTGAGCGCCGATCTCCCAGGATGTCATCCGCGCCACCCCCTCCGGACCGCTACCGGGCGGTCGGTGGCCGTGCGGGAGTCGCCGTACCGGCGCCTGAACAGCCACCAGGACGTTGATCGTCGAGTCAGAGGCGGGTGTCGTAGGCCTTGCGGGCGCTGTGGACCTGGTCGATGTTTCCCTCGGCCCACCTTTTGATGGCCAGCATGACGGGCTGGAGGTCGTGGCCCAGCTCGGTGAGCGCGTAGTCGACGCGGACCGGCACCGAGGGGGTGACCGTACGGGAGACCAGGCCGTCGCGCTCCAGGCCGCGCAGTGTCTGGGTGAGCATCTTCTGGCTGACGCCCGCGATGATCCTGCCCAGATCGCTGTAGCGCAGCGGACCGTCCGACAGGGCGTTCAGGATCAGGCTGACCCACTTGTCGCTGAGCGTGTCGAGCAGTTCCCGCGCGGGACAGCACGCCAGATACGCGTCGTACGCGGCCCTCGCCTCGTCTCGCCGCTGAGCCGCCGTCTGGGTGGCCATGACGCCCCTTCCGGTACGGTACGCACTTTCAGGTGCCTACTTCCTGATAGAGAGTAACACTCCATAGGTTTGCGCCGCCGGGGACGAAAACCCTCAGATCAGGTTCTCGGCCGAAACCCATGGAGGCGAAGATGCGTGCAGTGGTGGTCCGTTCGTTCGGCGGTCCCGAGGCACTGGAGATCGAGGAGGTCCCCGTTCCCCCGACCGGCGCCGGGCAGGTGCGGATCCGCGTCGAGGCGGCGGGCGTCAACCCCGTCGACGTGGCGACCCGGACCGGGGGACTCGTCGAGTACGGGCTGACGGACCGGCGCGACGTCCACGGGATCGGCTGGGACGTGGCCGGGGTGATCGAGGAGGTCGGCGCGGGGGTCACCGGGTTCTCCCGGGGAGACCGGGTGATCGGCCTGGCCGACCGGCTCGACGTCTCCCTCGGCGCCTACGCCGAGCAGATCGTGCTGGACGCCGCCGCGGTCGCCCCCGCGCCCGAGGGCGCGACCGCGGCGCAGGCGGCCACGCTCCCGCTCAACGCCCTCACCGCCGACCAGGCGCTCGACCTGCTGGACCTGCCCGAGGGCGGGACCCTGCTGGTGACCGGCGCCGCCGGCGGGGTCGGCGGCTACGCGGTCGAGCTGGCCGTACAGCGCGGGCTGCGGGTCGTCGCCGTGGCGGGAGCCGCCGACGAGGAGCTCGTCCGCGGCTTCGGGGCCGAGTTCTTCGTGCCGCGCGAGGCCGAGCTGGGCGCGGCCGTACGGGAGTGGGTGCCCGGCGGCGTGGACGGCGCGATCGACGCCGCCGTGCTCGGCAGGGCGGCGCTCACCGCGGTGCGCAACGGCGGCGCCCTGGTGGCCGTACTGCCCGGCGTGGACCCCCTCCCGTTGCGCGGCACCCGCGTGGCCAACGTCTGGGTCCGCGCCGACGGCCACCGTCTCGCCGAACTCGCCAAGCTGGCCGGCGCGGGTCACCTGACCCTCAGGGTCGCCGACGCCCTCCCGCTCGACCAGGCCCCGGCCGCCCACGAACGCCTCGCCCAGGGCGGTCTCAGGGGCCGCCTCGTCCTGCTCCCCTGACATCCGCCGGACACGGCCCGCCGCCCGGCGTCCACCGGCGGCCGGTGCTCTCCCGGGGACGTCAGGGATAGATCCTTCTGTGTTCGGCCGGCATCGCGACGTACCGCTCTACACGGCGCCCCCGGCCCCAGAGGGCCGGTGTCCTCGGTCCCGGTCTCCCCGGGCAGGGGAGGATCCTCAGGCGGGGGACGATCCTCAGGCCGGGTGGACGAGCCGGCTCTCGTAGGCGAAGACCACGGCCTGCACCCGGTCACGCACCTCCAGCTTGGACAGGATCCGGCTCAGGTGCGTCTTCACAGTCGCCTCCGCGAGGTGCATCGCGGCGGCGATCTCGGCGTTGGACAGGCCGTGGGCGACCTCGACGAGCACCTCGCGCTCGCGGGCGCTGAGCCGCCGCAGCCGTTCGTCCTCCCCGGGACCGGCGTCGTTGGGGAGCCGGTGCGCGAAGTTCTCCAGCAGGCGGCGGGTGATCCGCGGGGAGACCACCGCGTCACCGGCGGCGACGACGCGGATCGCGGCGAACAGTTCCTCGGGCCGGGCGTTCTTGAGCAGGAAGCCGGACGCCCCGGCCCGCAGCCCGGCGAAGGCGTACTCGTCGAGGTCGAAGGTGGTCAGGATGAGCACCCGGGAGCGCGGGGACTCCCTGACGACCCGGCGGGTCGCCTCGATTCCGTCGGTGCCGGGCATGCGCACGTCCATCAGGACGACGTCGGGGCGCAGCCGCCGTGCCAGCCGTACGGCCTCGGCCCCGTCCCCGGCCTCGCCCACCACCTCCATGTCGGGCTGGACGTCCAGAACCGTCCGGAACGCCATGCGGAGCAGCGCCTCGTCGTCGGTGAGCAGTACGCGGATCGTCATGCGGCGCCCTCCTCCGCCGTACCGAGATCGAGTGGCGTGCCGAGATCGAGTGCCCTGTCAGGGGCGAGTGCCGTGCCGAGGTCGAGGCGGGCCGAGACCCGCCAGCCGCCGCCGGGCAGCGGACCGGCTCGCAGTTCCCCGCCGTAGGCCGCCACGCGCTCGCGCATGCCCGAGATGCCGTGCCCGGAGCGGGGGCCGAAGTGGCGCGGGCCGAAGGGGTGCGGGCCGGAGGGACAGGGGCCGGAGGGGCGCGCGGCGCGGCCGTCGTGAGCGGCGCCGACGGCGGCCGGCGCGGCGTGGCCGTCGTCGGTGACGTCCATCGTGACGGCCTCCCGGGACAGGCGGATCCGCACCTCGGCCCGGGTGCCGGACGGGGTGTGCTTGAGGGCGTTGGTCAAAGCCTCCTGCGCCAGGCGGTAGACGGTGAGCTGCGCGGCGGCGGGGACGGAGCCGGGGTCGCCCTCCACGTCCAGGCGGGTGGGCAGTCCGGCCGCGTCCATCTGGCCGGCGAGGGACTCCAGCTGGGCGATGCCGGGCATCGGGTGCAGCAGCGCGTCCGGTTCGTCGGCCCGCAGTACGCCGAGGGAGCGCCGCATGTCGGCGAGGGCCTGCCGCCCGGTGCCGGAGATCTGCAGCATGGCGTCGGCCGCCTTGTCGGGAGCGAGGTGCCGTACGTAGACCGCGCTGTCGGCGAGCGCGACCATGACGGACAGGTTGTGGGTGACGATGTCGTGCACGTCGCGGGCGATCCTGGCGCGCTCCTCGGCGATCGCGAGCTGTGCCCGCTGGTCGCGCTCACGCTCCAGATGCACGGCGCGCTCCTTCAGCGAGACGAGGTAGGCGCGTCTGGTGCGCATGTTCGTGCCGGTCGCGACGGCGACGGCGGCCATGGCGGTCAGCGCGACGGCCGACAGCGGGAAGGCTCCCTCGGGCGCCCATCGGGCGGAGGCCAGCAGGATGCCGCCCTCCAGGACGGCCCCGGCCAGCAGCGTGCGACGCCAGGTGGAGTGCGCGGCGACCGTGTAGACGGCGATCAGCAGCGACAGGTCGGCGGGAAGCTGGACGTCGGCGAGCCACTGGACGCCCGCCGCGGCGGCGATCGCGCAGAACGTCGCGAACGGCGCCCGGCGCCGCCAGATCAGGGGTAGCAGCAGCGCCGCCTGGAGGGCCATAATCTCGGGGCGGTCCTGCGGAATCCGCCCCGGGCCGAGTGTGAGAGCGAAGAGACCGGTCGCCAGCAGCGCGTCGAGCGTCATGGGCGACAGGAGCCGGGTGCCTCGCCGCAGCAGGTCCTCCAGCCCGCGCGGCGGAGTCACGAGACGTCTCGTCGTCGCGGCGCCGTCGCGGCCCCGGCCGGGGCTGTCGCCGCCTACCGGCACAAGACGGTCGGTCCGGTGCATGGCGTTCACACTAACGGACGTCCGGCGAGGGCAGAGGTGGTCCGACAGCGGATCCGCCCCCGGTCGTATCGCCACGTCATCCCACCGGATGATGATCACTTCCCGTCGGCCCACCGGCCTACCGGCAGACCATCTCCCAGACGCTGGCCCGGACGCGAAAGTCGTTGGAAGGCTCCTTGGGCACGCACCGACCACCCATGAGGAGAGGACCGCATGCGCCGCACCACGACACCCGACCCCCGTCCCCGTCTCCGCCTGTGGGCCGTGGCCGGGCCGAGAGTCGCCACCACCCCTGTCACCGCTCCCCGGCGGCGGGCCGTGGCCGGACCGGGAATCGCCACCACCCCTGTCACCGCTCCCCGCCGGCGGGCCGTGGCCGGGGCCGGGATCACCGCCACCCTCCTTGCCGCCGCCCTCGTCGCCTCCGGGACGCCGGCCCTCGCGGCCGCGCCCGTCGCGACGTCCGCCGAGCTCCCCACCGCGCCCCGGACGCCCCGCGCGCCTCTCGTACTGTCCCTTCCCGCTCCCACGGGAGAGCGGCCGATCGGCACGGTCACCCTGCACCTGGTGGACCGGACCCGCCCGGACCCCCTGCTGAGGTCGCGGCCCTACCGCGAGCTCATGGTGAGCCTGTGGTACCCGGCCAAGGAGGCGCCGGGTCTTCCCTTGGCGCCGCAGATGTCACGACGGGCCGCCGCCGACTGGGACAAGAACTCGGCGCCCCCGATGGGCATCAAATCGGGCGCGGTGGACTGGGCCGCCACCCGGACGCACGCCCGGGTCGGCGCGCCGGTGGACCGGCCGGCCGGGGGCCTGCCCGTCGTGGTGTTCGCCCCGGGAGACGGCGGCCCGCGCACGCTCGGCACCGTACTGGTCGAGGAGCTGGCCTCCCGCGGCTATCTCGTGGTCAGCGTCGACCACACCTACGAGGCCGACCAGGTCGAGTTCCCCGGCGGCCGGGTCGAGCGCGCCCTTCCGCTGCCGGAGAAGCTGACCGAGGACGTCATCGCCGCTCTGATCAGGAAGCACTCGCGGGCCCGCGTCGCGGACATGAGGTTCGTTCTCGACCGGCTCACGAGTCTCCGCCAAGGAAACAACCCCGACGCGGACTCCGTCCCGCTGCCGCCCGGACTGCTCGGATCCGTGGACCGGTCCCGCATCGGAATGCTCGGCCAGTCCCTGGGCGGTTCCGTGGCCGCGCAGCTCCTGCACGACGACCCCCGGGTCGCCGCCGGGGTCAACCTCGACGGCGGCTACGTCGGGCCGGTCGCCCGTACCGGGGTCGCCAAGCCGTTCCTGCAGATGGCGTCCGAACCGCACACCCGGGAGACCGAGCCCACCTGGAAGTCCTTCTGGGACAGGTCGACCGGCTGGAAGCGCGAACTGCGCCTCACCGGAGCCCGGCACGGCTCGTTCACCGACCTGCAGGCGTTGTTCCCCCAGCTCACCGGCACGCTGAAGAACCTGCCCGATGCCGAGCTCATCGGAACGATCGACCCCCGGCGTTCGGTGGCGGCCCAGCGCGCGTACGTCACCGCGTTCTTCGACCTGCACCTCAAGGGGCGGCCGACCCACCTGTTCGACCGCCCCGACAGACGCCATCCCGAGGTGAAAGCGATCCCCTGACCGATCCCGAGGTGAAAGCGCCCCCTGCCCGCGGAGATCCACCGGGCAGGGATCAGCGGGCGGGCGTCAGTGGGCGGCCATGTCGACGAAGCGGCTGTAGTGGCCCTGGAAGGCCACGGTGACCGTGGCGGTCGGGCCGTTACGGTGCTTGGCCACGATCAGGTCGGCCTCCCCCGCCCTGGGGGACTCGCGCTCATACGCGTCTTCTCGATGGAGAAGGATGACCATGTCCGCGTCCTGCTCGATAGATCCGGATTCGCGAAGGTCGCTGACCATGGGACGCTTGTCCGTCCGCTGCTCGGGACCACGGTTCAGCTGCGAGATCGCGATGACCGGGACCTCCAGCTCCTTGGCGAGAAGCTTGATCGACCGGGAGATCTCGGAGACCTCGTTCTGGCGGCTCTCGGTCTTCTTCGGCGAGGACATCAGCTGGAGATAGTCGATGATGACGAAGCGCAGGTCGTTGCGCTGCTTGAGGCGGCGGCACTTGGCCCGGATCTCCATCATCGACATGTTGGGCGAGTCGTCGATGAACAGCGGCGCCTCGGCGACCTCGCCCATCCGCCGGGCCAGCTTGGCCCAGTCGTCGTCGGTCATCGTGCCCGACCGCATGTTGTGCAGCGCCACCCGGGCCTCCGCCGACAGCAATCGCATCGTGATCTCGTTGCGCGACATTTCCAGCGAGAACACGACGGTGGTCATACCATGCTTGATCGCAGCAGACCGGGCGAAATCCAGCCCAAGTGTCGACTTGCCGATCGCGGGGCGGGCGGCCACGACGATCATCTGGCCGGGGTGGAGGCCGTTGGTGAGGGTGTCGAGGTCCTGGAAGCCGGTGGGGACGCCGACCATCTGGCCGCTCCGGCCGCCGATGGCCTCCAGCTCGTCGAGGGCGCCCGGCATGATGTCGGCCAGCGGGACGTAGTCCTCGGAGGTGCGGCGCTCGGTGACCTTGTAGATCTCGGCCTGGGCGCGGTCGACGATCTCGTCGACCTCCTCGTCCTGTCCGCCGTAGCCGTAGGAGACGATGCGGGTCCCGGCCTCGATGAGGCGTCTGAGGATGGCCTGCTCGCGGACGATCCTCGCGTAGTAGCCCGCGTTGGCCGCGGTGGGCACGACGGCGGTCAGCGTGTGGAGGTAGGCGCCGCCGCCGACCCGGGCGACCTCGCCGCGTTTCTGCAGCTCGTCGAAGACGGTGACGGCGTCGGCGGGGTCGCCCCTGCCGTACAGGTCGGTGATGATGTCGTAGACGATCTGGTGGGCGGGACGGTAGAAGTCGTCGGAACGGAGGATCTCGACGACGTCGGCGATGGCGTCCTTGGACAGGAGCATGCCGCCGAGGACGGACTGCTCCGCCTCGATGTTGTTCGGCGGGGTGCGCTCGAATCCCGGCTCGAAGACCGGCGGCTCCGCAATGCTCACCGCGCCCCCCTTTCTCGAACATGATTTCGACATCATCAGTTATAACCGGCAGGTCTGACAGTCTCGCCGCTCCCCGGACCACGTGGCAACGCGACCTGTCGACAGAGGTGTGGATAAGGTGTGCAGTTTTCCCCGCAGGATGTGGGCACCCTGTGGACACTTCTGTGGATAACCGGCGTCCACAATCCACACCGCCATGCTGAGCTGGGAAAACGTCATCCACCGCCTGTGGAGGAAAGAAAGTTGAGATGACACGCCGAGACTCTGCTCACATCGTGTGACTCGTCCGCTTGATCCCCTTGACGGCACATGTGTACGTAAGAGACAAAATAAAGCTGTGCCACTTACCTCCCGTGCAGGTCGCGACCAGGACAGACAGATCCTCCGCCTGGCGGTTCCGGCCTTCGGCGCCCTGGTGGCCGAGCCCCTGTTCCTGCTGACGGACACCGTCATCATCGGCCACCTGCCCGCGCCCGCGCTGGGCGCGGTGGGAGTGGCCGCCACGGTGCTGAGCGTGCTGGTGGCGCTGTGCGTGTTCCTCGCCTACGGCACGACGGCGGCGGTCGCGCGGCAGATCGGCGCGGGGAACACCCGGCAGGCCATGCGTCAGGGGGTCGACGGCCTGTGGCTGGGCCTGGGAGTCGGGGTGGCGATCATCGCGGTGGTGTGGCCGCTCACCTCGCCGCTCGTCCACCTGATCGGCGCCGACGGCGAGCTCGCCCGGCAGGCGGAGACCTACCTGAGGATCAGCCTCCTGGGCGTTCCCGCCATGCTGCTGGTGCTGGCCGGGACCGGCGTGCTGCGCGGCATGCAGGACACCACGACCCCGCTGCTGGTCTCGGTGGGCTCCTTCGCGCTCAACGCGCTCCTCAACCTCCTGTTCGTCCTGGGGCTGGGCTGGGGCGTCGCGGGATCGGCCTGGGGCACGGTGCTGGCCCAGTCGCTGGCCGCCGTGGTCTACCTGGCGCTGATCTTCGGGCGCTACGGGGCACCGATCCGGCCGGACCTGGTGGGCATCAGGGCCGCGGGATCCGCCGGGATCGCCCTGGTCATCCGTACGGCGTGCCTGCAGGCCGTACTGGCCGTCACGGCCGCCATGGCGACCCGCATGGGAGAGGAGCAGATCGAGGCCCACACGATCGCCATCAGGATCTGGACGCTGCTGGCCTTCGCCCTGGACGCGATCGCCATCGCCGGGCAGGCCGTCACGGGCCACACCCTGGGCGCGGGCGACGTGGCCGAGACCCGCCGCGCGACCCGGAGGATGGTGCAGTGGGGGGTCGGCTCCGGCGTGCTGCTGGGCCTCCTGGTGATGGTGGCCAGGCCGTTCGTGCCGGGCGTGTTCGACGCGGGCCCCGCGGTCACCGGTCAGCTGCTCGACCTGCTGTGGGTGATGGCGATCCTGCAGCCGATCGCGGGCGTGGTGTTCGTCCTGGACGGGGTGCTCATCGGTGCCGGCGACCAGCGCTACCTCGCCTGGGCGGGAGTGTGGACGACCCTGGCGTACCTGCCCGCCGCACTGGCGGTCGCACTCCTCGGCGGCGGTCTGACGGCGCTGTGGCTGGCACTGGGAGTGTGGATGACGGCCCGGCTTGTCACTCTGGGACAACGTGCGTACGGCAGCGCATGGCTGGTGATCGGTGCGTGACCTGGAAATGTCCAGCGCGTAATAAATAGCCTCTTGTACCGCGTAATCCCCCTGCGGCACTGTGAACACGCCCGGCAATACGGTTGTCCCGCCCACCACGATTGGGTCGCGTCGTGCCCGAAGGTCACCCTCCGTCGATCGTCCGCCGTCTGCCACCGAGCGAAGCGAGAAACCAGTGGGCCGGTGGCGCGCGCCACAGCCTGCCCAAGGCCTACCGTTCCATAGACCTCGTCGTCATGGGCGTCGGCGTCATGATCGGCGCGGGCATCTTCAGCCTCGCCGGACGCCAGGCCGCCACCATGGCGGGCCCCGGGGTGATCCTCTCCTTCATGATCGCCGGCATCACGAGCCTGCTCGTCGCCTTCTGCTTCGCCGAGCTGTCCTCCGCCCTGCCGGCCGCGGGCAGCGCCTACACCTTCGCCTACGTCATCTTCGGCGAGGTGTGGGCCTGGATCGTCGGCTGGGCGCTGGCGCTGGAACTGCTGCTCGCCACCGCGGTGGTGTCGCGCGTCTGGTCGCTGTACGCCTCGCAACTGCTCACCGACCTCGGCGTGCGCCTTCCCGCGCCACTGGCCGCGGTCACCGGTCAGGCCGAGGGACTCGACCTGTTCACGCTGCTCATCCTGGTGCTGCTGACGGCCCTGGTGGCGCTGGGCGCGCGGATGGGCCTGCGGGCCCTGCGGATCATCGTGATCGCCAAGCTGCTGGCCATCGGCGCGGTCATCGCGGTGGGCGTCACGCACTTCGACCAGCGCAACCTCGCGGCCATTCCCGCCCCCTCCGCCCAGACCATGGCCGCCACCGACGTCCTGCACTCCTCGCTGCTGGGCCTCGTCTCCGGCCAGACGGGTGCCTTCGGCTGGTTCGGCATCTTCGCCGCCTCCGCGGTCATCACCTTCGCCTACATCGGCTTCGACGTGGTGGCCACGGCGGCGGAGGAGGCCGAGAACGCCCCCGTGTCCGTCCCCAAGGGGATCATCCGCAGCCTGATCGTCACCACGGTCATCTACATAGCGGTCGCGCTGGTGATGGTCGGCATGACGTCCTACCAGATGATCGACGGCAAGGCCCCGCTCGCCGCCGCCTTCCGGGACGCGGGCGACGGCTTCATGGTGCACATCATCAACCTGGGCGCGGTCCTCGGTCTCACGACGGTCGTCCTGGTGCTGCTCGTCGGCCTGACCCGCGTCATGTTCTCCATGGCCAGGGACGGCCTGGTCCCCCGCCGGTTGGCCAAGCTCAACAAGAGCTACCACAGCCCGGCCAGGGTCACCCTGCTCATCGGCGGGCTGGCGATCCTGCTCGCCGAGTTCGTGCCGGTGCTCACGCTCGAACCGCTGGTGGTGATCGGCACCCTGTTCGTGTTCATCTCCGTGGCCGCCGGGGTCATCAGGATGCGGCGGACCATGCCCGACCTGCCCCGGGGTTTCCGCGTCCCGCTCTCTCCCGCCGTGCCGATCGCCTCGATCGCCGCGTGCCTGTGGCTCCTGGTGAACCTCCAGATCGACACCTGGCTGTACTTCGCGGCCTGGATGGCCCTGGGCGTCCTGGTCTACCTGCTGTACGGCAGGCGCAACAGCGCGCTCGCCGGGATCCGGCGACCGGAGGACGCCTCGAACGGCGACGCCCGCGGACGGCACCGACGCTGAGCGGCCCCACCGGGACGAACCCACCGGAACGGACCTGGCCGGAACGGACCCGCCGGGGGACTCACTGAGGGACTCGCCTGGGACTCGCCTGGGACTCGCCTGGGACTCGCCTGGGCGGACCTACCGGGGACGGATCCGCGCGGGCCGTACGGAGACCGGCAGCGGCCGGGCCCCAGAGGGAGGAAGGCGGTCCGGATCAGCCCCGGCGGGCGTCGAGCACGCTCCGCAGGAACTCCCGGGTCCGGGGCTCCCGGGGGTCGGTGAAGATCTGCTCGGCGGTGCCGCGTTCGAGGAGCACCCCGTCGTCGAGGAAGCAGACGGTGTCGGCGATCTCCCGGCAGAAGCCCATCTCGTGGGTGGTCAGGATCATGGTCATCCCTCCCGCCCTGAGCTCCCGGATGATTTCGAGCACCTCGGCGACCAGCGCCGGGTCCAGCGCCGAGGTCACCTCGTCCAGCAGCATCAGGCGGGGGCCGGTGGCCAGCGCCCGGATGATGGCGACGCGCTGCTGCTGACCGCCGGAGAGCCGATCGGGATAGGCGCCCGCCTTGTCCGCCAGACCGAACCTGGCCAGCAGTTCGCGGGCCTCGTGCTCGGCCCGCTCCCTGCCGACCTTGTGCACCTTGCGCGGGGCCAGCGTGATGTTGTCCAGCACGGTCATGTGCGGGAAGAGGTTGAAGGCCTGGAACACGACGCCCATGCGCTTGCGCACGTCGTCGGCGTCGACACCGACGTCGGTGATGTCCCTGTCGTCGAGACGGATCACGCCGTCGTCCACGGTCTCCAGCAGGTTCACGCAGCGCAGCAACGTGGACTTGCCCGAGCCCGAGGCGCCGATCAGGCAGACCACCTCGTGCGCCTCGACGGACAGGTCGATGCCGCGCAGCACGCTGTGACCGTGGTAGTTCTTCCAGACGCCCTCGATGGTCAGCAGGCTCATGCTCTCTCCTCGGCCGCGGGCCCGCCGTACGGTGGACGGCGCCCGCTGTGTCCCCCGCGTCCCCTGTGTCCCCCGGGTTCCCGGGGTTCCCGGGGTTCCCGGGGTTCCCGGAAGCCGCGCCCGCCCGAACCGCCCCTCACCGGCCCCGCCGCCGCTGGGAGCGCGCCGCCAGATAGTCGGTGAAACGGGCCATGGGGATGGTGAGCAGGATGAACAGCAGCGCGCTCACCAGATAGGGGGTGTAGTTGAAGGTGCTGGCGGCGTGGATCTGGGCCTGGCGCAGTGCCTCCAGCGGGCCGATCGTGGCGACCAGCGCGGTGTCCTTCTGCAGGGAGACGAAGTCGTTGAGCAGCGGCGGCACCACCACGCG
Source organism: Streptosporangium sp. NPDC051022 (assembly GCF_040683035.1). Taxonomy (NCBI): domain Bacteria; kingdom Bacillati; phylum Actinomycetota; class Actinomycetes; order Streptosporangiales; family Streptosporangiaceae; genus Streptosporangium; species Streptosporangium sp. NPDC051022. Next base: position 79,364 of record NZ_JBFBCF010000018.1, read on the forward strand.
CACGGCCTGCGGCACCACCACGTATCTCATGGTCTTGCCGTGGCTCAGCCCGAGGGAGCGGGCGGCGGCCAGCTGGCTCGGGTGGACGGAGTCGATCCCGGCCCGGAAGACCTCCGCGACGTAGGCGCCGTAGGACAGGGTGAGCGCGATGACGCCCAGCGTCGTCAGGTCCGTCGGCACGCCCTGCAGTCCCAGCGCCGGCAGGCCGAACCCGACGAGGTAGATGACCAGGATGGTCGGCACGCCGCGGAAGACGTCGGTGTAGGCGACCGCCAGGGCGCGCAGCGGGAAGAACACCGGAGCCTTGAGGTTGCGCACCAGCGCGACCAGCAGGCCCACGACGAGGACCAGTGGCTCGGCGATCAGGAAGATCTTGACGTTGAGCAGGAACCCGTCCAGCACGTCGGGCAGCGCCTTGACGAACTGCTCGGGGTCGAAGAACGTCTCCTGCACCCGGGACCAGCCGGGCGAGGCGGTGAGGGCGACCGTGAGCAGGACGACCACCAGGACCGTCGAGACGGTCGCGATCGAGCCCGACCGGACCGCCCGCCGCCTGCGCCGGCGCTCACGCTCCAGCTGCCGCGGGCTCTTGACCCAGGTGACCACTATTTCGGCTCCGTGATCCGGATGATCACTACTTCAGCTCCGGCGCACCGGCGGCCGAGCCGAGCCACTCCGTTTCGATCTTGGCGAGTTCGCCGGAGGAGGTCAGCCTGTCGATCGCCTCGTTCACGCAGCCCACCAGCGGGCTGCCCTTCTCGAAGACGGCGCCGAAGACCTCGGGCGTGCCGGAGGCGGTGCCGAACTGACCGACCAGCTTGGAGTTCTCCACCTGGGCCGCGGTCACGTAGAACGCGGTGGGCAGGTCCACGACCACGGCGTCGACCTGCTTGTTCTTCAGCGCGTTCACCACGTCGATCTGCTCGTTGTAGACGTTCGGATCGGCGGTGGGCTGGATGACGTCCTTGACCGCCTGCAGGGAGGTGGTGCCGACCTGCACGCCGATCTTCGCGTCCTTCAGGCCCGCCAGGTCGGTCGCGGACGCGATCTTGGAGCCGTTCAGCGCGACCACGGCCTGCTTGACCGTGTAGTAGCCCTTGCTGAAGTCGACGACCTTGGCCCGGTCGGGGGTGACGGAGACCTGGTTGACGTCGAAGTCGAACTGCTTGGGGCCGGGGGCGAACGCGGAGTCGAACTTCACCGTGCTCCAGGCGATCTCACCGCTCTGGAAGCCGAGCTCCCTGGCGATCGCGTGAACGACGGCGCTCTCGAACCCCTTGCCGTTGGCGGGGTCGTCGTCCTTGAACCACGGCTCGTAGGCGGGCTTGTCCGTGCCGACGGTCAGCTTGCCCGCCGTCTTCAGCGTGAGCCCGTCCTTGGTGCAGGGGGCCGGGCCGGAGGGGTCCGCCGACGCCGGGGAGGCGCCCGCCTGGGTCGTCGTGTCCGACACCGGCGCACAGGCCGCCACGGCCACCGTGAGGGCGCCGAGCGCGAGCAGCATCGAAGGACGAACCATGACAAACCTCCAGGGGGAAGCAACGACCCCCGAATTGTACGTATTGGCGGTGACCGCGAGTAACCCGGTTCCAGCAGGTGAACGCCACGGCGCACGGGCGGCACGTTCCGGGCGGAAACCTCCTCTCCGGCGGGGAAGGGCGTGGCCCCTTCCAGCGGAGAGAGAACGTCACACGAGCGGTGCCCTCCCGGACGGAGGCGGGGCGACACGAACACGGGCGAAAGCGGGCGTCACACGAGCAGCGGCCTTCCCAGCGGAGAGGAAGCGTCACACGAGCGGGCCCTCTCCCGGGCAGAAGCGGGGCGTCACACGAACAGGCCCTCTCGCGGACGGAGGTGGGCGTCACACGAGCAGGGGCCCCTTCCCGGGTGGGAAGGGGCCCCTGTCCGAAGCCGGTCTCAGGCGGTCGCTCAGGCCGCGACGACCTCGATGTCGAGGGCGGCGGAGACCTCCGGGTGCAGCTTGACGCTGACCCGGTGCGCGCCGAGGCTCTTGATCGCGGAGGAGATCTCGATGCGACGGCGGTCGAGCTGCGGGCCACCGGCGGCCTTGACGGCCTCGGCGACGTCGCCCGTGGTGATGGAGCCGAAGAGACGGCCGGACTCGCCCGCCTTCGTCTTCAGGATCACCTTGAGGGACTTGAGCTGGCCGGCGATCTCCTTGGCGGTGCCGAGGTCGCGGATCTCGCGAGCGTCGCGGGCCTTCTTGATCGAGACGATCTGCTTCTCGCCACCGCGCGTCCACAGGATCGCGAAGCCGCGGGGAAGCAGGTAGTTACGGCCGTAGCCGTCCTTGACCTCGACGATGTCGCCGGGGGCGCCGAGGCCGGTGACCTCACTGGTGAGAATGAGCTTCATCTGTCCGGACCTCCTTAGCGCGCGGTGCTCATGTACGGCAGGAGCGCCATCTCACGAGCGTTCTTGATAGCGGTCGCCACGTCACGCTGGTGCTGGGTGCAGTTGCCCGTCACCCGGCGGGCACGGATCTTGCCGCGGTCGGAGATGAACTTCCGAAGCAGCGCCGTGTCCTTGTAGTCGACGTAGGAGATCTTGTCATGGCAGAACAGGCAAACCTTCTTCTTGGGCTTGCGCAGTGCCGGCTTGGCCATCGTGGTGCTCCTTTCAGAGCCCCGCCGTGAGGCGGGAATGGTCGCTGCGGGTATGGACTGTTTTTCTCAGGTGCGGTCCGCGGCCGTCCCTGGGGACCGCCGCCCGGCACCTAGAAGGGCGGTTCGTCGCTGAAGTCGCCGCCACCGAAGTTGTTGCCGCCGCCGTAGCCGCCACCCTGCGGCTGACCGCCGCCGAAGTTGCCGCCCGACTGCTGGCCACCGTAGTTGCCGCCGCCGCCGCCGTAATTGCCGCCACCCTGCGGTGCGGCCGGAGCGGAGGACGCCCACGGGTCGTTGGCGGGACCACCGCCGCCGAAGCCACCGCCACCGCCCTGACGGGCGGTCTTGTTGACCTTGGCGGTCGCGTTCTTCAAGGAGGGGCCGACCTCGTCGACCTCGACCTCGTAGACCGTGCGCTTCTCGCCTTCCTTGGTCTCGTAGGACCGCTGGCGCAGCCGTCCCTGAACGATGACCCGCATGCCGCGCTGCAGGCTCTCGGCGACGTTCTCCGCCGCCTGCCGCCACACGTTGCAGGTCAGGAACAGGCCTTCGCCGTCCTTCCACTCGTTGGTCTGCTTGTCCAGGAACCTCGGAGTGGACGCGATGCGGAACCGGGCCACGGCTTGCCCCGTCGGGGTGAAGCGCAGCTCGGGATCGTCGACAAGGTTGCCGACGATGGTGATCGTGGTGTCGCCTGCTGCCATGGCTAGCGCTGCCCTTCCTGCGGCCTTTCGCGGTCTATCGGCTCAGAGTACGGCTACCGCCCGACAAAAGTCGGGGTTAGTGCACGTCCGGGCGCAGGACCTTGGTGCGGAGAATGCCCTCGTTGAGGTTCATCTGCCGGTCGAGTTCCTTGACCGTGGCGGGCTCGGCGGTCAGGTCGATGACGGCGTAGATGCCCTCGGGCTTCTTGGCGATGTCGTAGGACAGCCGGCGACGACCCCACACGTCGACCTTCTCCACGGTGCCGCCGTCATTGCGGACGACCGTGAGGAACTGGTCGAGGGAAGGGGCCACCGTGCGCTCATCGAGCGAAGGGTCGAGAATGACCATCACTTCGTAACGACGCATGCTGGCTTCCAACCTCCTCTGGACTTTTGCGGTCACGACACCGTGCCGTGACAGGAGGACGCTGACGTCTTCACCGCGGACGCCCATTTCGGCGACCGTGGCGGAGGGTGGGCGATGACACACCCATAAAACGCAGCCGTGCCAGCCTACCAGGCTGTCAAGGGTTGGGCCGTCGCGACACGGGCACTCCTCTAGCAGAGGAGGAGGGGGTGAAACCCATGCCAGACGTGTCCCGTCCCACCGGAAACCTGCTCTCCCGGCTCACGCTGAACAGCGACGGGCGGCGGCATCCCCTGCAGAACGTCCTGAGCGTCGTCACTCTCGCCTGCGGGCTGATCGCCTTCGTGGCCGCGCTCATCCCGAGCGCGCACGCGGTCGCCGCATGGCTCGGGGTACTGGGGTTCGTCGGAGGTTTCTACTCGCAGTACGTCTCGGCGACGACCCCGGAGCGCTCGCTGAACATCGTGGGAATCGTGGCCTCGTTCGTCGGCGTGGCTTTCGGCATCTACCACGGCGGCTTCTTCCCATGAAGCCCCGGCGGCTTGGGCGCGTCGGTGTCCGGACCGAGAGGCGAGGGAGCACGGCGACCGGGTGACGAGGGAGGACACCGACCCGGAGGCGCCCAAGCCCGCGACGCCGACAGGCGTCGCGAGGACAACGGGGCCTAACCTCCCAGATGCAGGTCCACCCCCAGCAGGACGAGGAACCACAGGAGGACGGCCAGCAGCGCCTCCGCGATGTTCTTCAGAAGCGTGGGGGTGATGTAGTGGTGGATCCAGGCCACGTACAGCCCGACCAGGAGGTAGATCAGGCCGATCAGGCTTATTCCTCTGCGGTAGTGGGCCACTTCGACTCCTCGGGGGGTTCGGCCCGCCTCGGGCGGGCGTCGGGGCGCGCCGTGCGACTGCCCCCGTACGGCCCGCCGAAACGGCTACGCTCGAACACATGCCGCTTATCGGAGCTCATGTCGACCAGGACGATCCGCTGGCCCACGCCAGGGCGCGTGGCGCCGAGGTCGCGCAGTTCTTCCTCGGGGATCCACAGGGCTGGAAGGGCCCGGTCATCGGCGACAGGACACGGGAGATCAAGGACTCCGGCGTGGAGGTCTACGTCCACGCCCCCTACGTGATCAACGTGGCCACCTCGAACAACCGGATCCGCATCCCCAGTCGCAAGCTGCTCAGCGCCCACCTCGCGGCGGCGGCCGAGCTGGGCGCCAAGGGCCTGATCGTCCACGGCGGGCACGTCGGCGCGGGCGACGACCCGCAGAAGGGCTTCGACAACTGGCGCAAGGTGTTCGAGCGCCTGGAGGAGCACGAGGTCCCGGTGCTCATCGAGAACACCGCGGGCGGCGGCAACGCGATGGCGCGCAGGCTGGAGAGCATCGCCCGCCTCTGGGACGCCCTCGACGGCTTCGACGTGGGCTTCTGCCTGGACACCTGCCACGCCCACGCAGGGGGTGTCGACCTGGCCGACGCGGTCGAGCGGATCACCGCCGTCACCGGCCGGATCGACCTGATCCACTGCAACGACTCCCGTGACGCCGCGGGCTCCGGCGCCGACCGGCACGCCAACCTCGGCGCGGGCCAGATCGACACCGAGCTCATCCTTGAGGTGTGCCGCCGCGCGAACGCGCCCATCGTCGTCGAGACCCCCGGCGACGGTCAGGCCGACGACATCGCCCTGCTCAGGAAGAGTCTCTAGCCGGAGAGCACGGCAATCCCCAGCCTGTGGATAACTTTTCTGGATTACTTTGCGCCAAGAGTGGGTAGAGGCTTCTACCCCGCCCAGGCGCTGTCGACGAAAGTCATCGTGTTGAGCACCATCAGCGGTCCCAGCGCCAGCGCGTAGACGACGATCGGCCACCACCCCGGACGCGCCCCCCGGCGCGCCCGTCCGGGCGTGTCCGTGGCCCCCGTCCGATCGGCCGCGCCCGGGGCGCTAGCCCGGCCGACGAGCAGGAAGAGCGGCCACCACAGCACCGCCGCCCGCGGGATCGCCAGGTAGGAGGCGGAGCAGACCAGGGCGCCCACCTGGAGCCCCACGTAGACGAGTTCGCTCCACCGCCGCAGGTGGAACAGGACCACCACGAGCCCGATCCCGGCCACGGCCCCGGCGAGCTCCAGCCGGAACATCCACACGAAGCGCCCGTCTCCCAGGGCCCCCTGCCATGTCGCGGCCAGCGACTCCCACGGCCACACCGGGCTCGGCCCCCAGCCCGCCTCCCGCGCGTCCTGCCAGGCGAGCCACCGGCCGTCATGGACGCGGTGGTAGACGGACAACAGCACCGTCGGCACGAACGGCACGGCCAGCCAGGCCGCCTGCCGTACGGCACGCCCGGAGGTGAGGAACTCCACCACCAGAGCGAGGGCCAGCAGCAGCCCGGTGAAGCGCACACAGGAGGCGGCCGCGGCGAGAAGGGCGGCCGCCGGCCAGTTCCCCCGGCGCGCGGCCAGCCAGGCCGGGAGCGCGAAGGCCAGGAACAGGGCCTCGGTGCGGCCGACGAACAGGAACACCGAGGCGGGCGAGAGCAGCAGCGCCGCGACCGCGTACGGCCCCGCTCCCCGCGGTCCCTCGAACTCGGCGAGCCGGGCCAGCGCCACCGTCGCGACGAGGGCCGCCGCGACGGAGATCACCAGTCCGGCGGGCGTCCAGCCGTCGGGAAGCAGGGGCATCGCGCTCAGGAGAGCGCGAGCCGGAACCTGTCGGGGGCCCCGTCGAAGACGCCACCGGCCTGGTCGTCGGTCCCGTCCTGCCTGATCACGTCCTTGTCGGGCCGCAGGATGTCCCGCACCACGAAGGCCATCATGATCAGGATGGTGATCACCCGGCCCCACACGGCGGTGAAGTAGGTGTCCGCGGTGATGCCGAGGGGCGCGTTCTCCGGCTGCTGGGCCAGCAGGTAGAGCCAGATCGCGAAGAAGTACCAGCACTCGGCGATCTGCCAGAGCGCGATCGGCTTCCAGTTGGGCCTGGCCAGCACCGCGAAGGGGATCAGCCAGAGCACGTACTGCGGCGACCACACCTTGTTGGTGATCATGAACGCGGCCAGGACGAGGAAGCACAGCTGCATCAGCCGGGGCCGCGTCTTGGCCGTCATCGTCAGGACGGCGATCGCCAGGCAGAACACGCCCAGCGACACGACGCCCAGCATGTCGAGCCGCTCGCCGTCACCGAGGATCGGCCAGTGCTTCTGCCCGAAGAAGTACCAGATCGATCCCCAGTCGGCGGGCCGCTCCTGGCTGAAGACGTAGAACCTGCTCCAGCCGGGGAAGGCCCCGATCATGATGGGGACGTTGACCACGAGCCAGGCGGCCACGACGCCGCCGACCGTCTTGAAGAACGGCACCCATTTGCCGGTGCGCAGCGTCAGCAGGAACAGCGGGCCGAGGAACATCAACGGGTAGAACTTGGTGGCGATGGCCAGCCCGAGCAGGGCGCCCGACAGCCACTGCCGCTGCTTCGACCAGGCGAGCATCGAGCCCAGGGCCAGGGCTCCGGCCGCCAGGTCCCAGTTGATGTAGGCGGTGAGGATCAGCGCGGGAGCCAGGGCGTACCAGAGCGCGTCCCAGCGCCGGGCCGGTCCGGCCAGCGCGGCCATCAGCAGCACGCCCGCGATCAGGCTGACGGCCATGAGGATGACCGTCAGGTCGTAGAACGTGATCGCGGGGTCGCTCGAGAGCCCGGCGATCCGGCGGAAGAACTCCATGATCCCGCCGATGCCGACGGGGTACTCGACCGGATGGTCGAAGTACGGGATCTTGCCCTCGTTCAGCTTCTCGTTCCACCACAGCGGATAGATGTCGGTGTAACAGAAGTTCGTGAACTGCCCGATCCCGGTGTTCCAGGCCCCGCCGAAGCGGCAGGGCCACTTCCACAGGTAGGAGAGCACTGCACCCAGCCCGGCGAACAGGGCCAGGGGAACGTAGGGCATGGCGCGTGTGCCGAGGTCGGTCACCGCGACCCGTGTCGACGACTGGGTGCTCTTCATCAGGGGCGCTGTCCTGTCGGCGTCGGAGTGGGCATGACCGCGGCGCCGGGGGCGACCCCGGTGTTGTTGTCGAATCCGCCCCCGTTGCCGGTGCCGTCACCGTTCAGGGGACCACCGCCGCTGCCGTCGTCGGGCTGGGAGCAGGACAGGTCGCCCGGCTGGCAGTCGGTGATGGGCGGAGGCGTGACCCCGACGTCGGGCATGCCGTTGTCCCCGTTGTCGTCGGGGTTGTAGGTCTCGGTCTCCGTCGGGGACGGCGTGGGCCTCGGCGTCGCCAGGTTGCTCAGGCTGCCGGTGTTCGCCCGCTCCGGGAACTGCTCGACCTTGTCCTTGGCGGTGATGAGGGCCATGTAGTCGTGCCAGATCTGGGTCGGGGTGCCGCCACCGCCGATGAAGGAGGGCATCGGCTCCTCCTCCCAGTACACGGTCTTGAGCTTGCGGTTCGGCAGGCCGTGCTTGTCGACCTTGAGCACGCGCCTTCCCGACTTCCCCGGCAGCTTGTTGTAGGGCACGTCCTTGGACATGCCGACCGCGGTGACGATCTGCGGGGTGAAGCCGACGAACCAGGCGTCCTTGTACTCGTTGTTCGTGCCGGTCTTGCCGGCCACCGGGCGCACGCCCAGGTTGGCGGCGATACCGGTGCCGCCCTTGACCACGGCCTGGAGCGCGTAGGTCGCGTCGGCCGCCGCCTCGGGGCTGATGACCTGACGCTCGACGAGCTGCTCCGGCAGCCAGACCAGGCCCTTGCTGTCGGTCACCTTGATGATGGTGTGCCAGTCGACGTGCTTGCCCTCGTTCGCGAAGATCGAGTAACCGGCGGCCTGCTCAACGGCGGTCACCGAGGCGACACCGATGGTGGTCTGGTACTTCTGGTGATCGACCGCCCAGTCGACCGAGTTCTGACCGCCGTAGAGCGGGTTGTCCTTGACCCGCTCGCCGACCCCCGCCTCCTTGGCGATCCTGGCCACCTCTTTGAGACCGACGGTCTCGCCCATCTGGGCGAAGACGGTGTTCACCGAGTCGGCCATGGCCTTCACCGTGTCGATCGGCCCGTACGGCGCGGCGTGCGAGTTCTTGATCGGGGCCGTGCCGGGCAACTCGATCGAGGACACACCGTCGATCAGGCTGTCCAGCGACCTGCCGCTCTCCAGCCAGGCCGCCAGGACGTACGGCTTGAACGCCGAGGCCGCCTGCTTGGCCGCGTCGAAGGCGCGGTTGTTGTAGTCGTCGATGAAGTCGTCGCCGCTGTAGAAGGCGACCACCCGGCCGTTCTTGGGGTTCACCGAGGCGATGCTGGCGTGGATGGTGGAGTCGAGGTTGGCGGTGCGGGCCTGGACCACCTTCTGCGCGTCCTTCATCTTCTGCTCGTCGAAGGTGGTGTGGACGCGCAGGCCCTTGGTCTTCAGGTCGTCCTCGCTGATGCCCCGCTTCTTGAGCTCCCGGAAGACGATGTTGAGCATGTAGCCCTTGAGACCGCGGTTGATCTCGGTGATCTTGACCTTCTTGAACTTGAGGCTCTCGAAGGGGACGTTGGCGTACTTGCCGTAGGCGGTGGGGTTCAGGTCCGCCATGTACTTCAGGACGTACTGGTAGCGCTCCTTGGTGGCCGCGAACTTGTCGTTGGCCTCAAGGGTGTCGAAGGTGCTGGGGTTCTGGATCCGGCCCGCGATGTAGGCGGCCTCCGGCGGGGTGAGGTCCTTGACGTTCTTGCCGAAGAACGCCTTGGCGGCCGCCTGGATGCCGTTGGCGCCGCGGCCGAAGTAGATGGCGTTCAGGTAGCGGGTGAGGATCTCGTCCTTCGACAGCGTCTTGTTGATCTTGATCGCGACGAAGATCTCCTTGACCTTCCGCTGGATCGAGACCTCCTGGCTCAGGCCGTCGTAGTAGTTACGGGCCATCTGCTGGGTGATCGTCGAGGCGCCCTGGAGCTGGGCGCCGCTCAGGGTGCTCCAGACCGACCGCGCCATGCCCCTCAGGTCGATGCCGCTGTCCTCGCGGAAGCTGCGGTTCTCCGCCGAGATCACCGCGTCCTGCACCCACACGGGGATGTCCTTGATGGTCACCGGCGTGCGCTTGACGCCCAGGCGCGCGAGCACGGTGCCGTTGGCGTAGTAGATGACGCTGCCCCGGTCGTCCACGGTCGCCTGCGTGGTCGTGGGAACCGGCGTGTTCGCGTAGGCGACCGCGATCATGCCGAAGACGCCCGCGGCGAGGACGGCGAAGCTCGCCATCACGATCTTCCAGCTCGGCAGGAAGCGCTTCCACCCGCTGCGTTTCGCCTTGCCCCCGCGGCCCTCGCCGGGGCCGCGTCCTTCGGGCCCTCCGGGCCCCTCGGGACCCCTCGGCCCTCCGTCGCCTCCGCCGGGTCCGCCCGGTCCTGTCGGCCGCTGCGGCCCGCCGGGGCCGGTCGTACCGCGCCCGCCGCGCGCGCGCCTGCCCCGGCCGCCGGTGGCGCCCGATCCCAGCACGGTGTCGGCGTCCCGAGCGGGACCGCCCTGGGCGGGACCGGCCCCCTGGGCGAACGCGGCGCTCTGCCCGGTGCCCGCCCCTCGGCCCGGGGCACCCGCCCCCTGACCGGAACCGGCGCCCTGACCGGGAGGACCCGCGCTCCGGCCGGGAGCGGCACCCTGTCCCGTGACACCCGCGCCCTGACCCGCGCCCTGACCGGGGCCCTGAGCGGGGCCCTGACCGGGTACGCCCGCGCCGGGAGCACCCGCCCGCCCGGACGGACGGCCCGCCCCCGCCTGGGCGGCCATCATGGCCTGGGTGTCCTCGAACGCGGCCTCCGGCCTGCGTCCCACGGCGGGATCGGGCTCCTGGCGACGCATCGCCACGTTCCGGGGGACGGTGTCGTACCGCTCCGTCCCGGCGCCTCTCGGATCGGCTCCCGCACCGTACGGCGGCCTCCCCTGTGACTGGGGTTGCGGCGCGCCCCAGCCCGCGCCCCCGGTTTGGGGAGGCGGAGGCGGGGGAACCGCACCGGGAGCGGCCTCTGCGCTTGAGCGACGGCGCCGTCCCGAACGAGCCGACGCGTCGGGGGCCTGTTGACGCCCCTGCGGCTCCGGGTCATGGCTGTGGCTGTAACTCACGCGTCCTCGTTCGGTCATCGGGGTCTACGGCGGCATGCAGGCGGGGAGATTATCGCCTGACCGTGGCGGATCTCGTCGCCTTGGCTCACTGGTAGCCGACCTATTCGGGTGGATCTCCGTTCCCGAGGACGAACGAGGCCGCCAGGTGGTTCCGAGAACAACCTTGGCAGACCTCACCCGGCCCAGCGTGGAATTTCCCGCATTGAGAAGTGGTCCAGGCCGTGCGAGGGCGCGAGCCCACCACCCATCGCTGTGACCACATAAGCGTCACACTACGGCTTTTTGCCGTTTACGCCCAACCTCTTGGGAAAGTCGTTAATTGCAGAGATATGTTGGTCCGACGTATCCTCACGATGTATCGGCTCGATACATCGACGCGAGAGGTGGTGGTTCCCCGTGGCCGGCGGACGTGGCGGCGTACTGGAACTCGCCGTGCTCGGGTCGTTGCACGAGACCCCGCTCCATGGCTATGAGCTGCGCAAACGGCTCAACTCCCTGCTTGGGATGTTCCGCGCGTTCTCCTATGGCTCGCTCTATCCCTGCCTCCGTCAGCTGCTGACGGAGGGGCTCATCGTGGAGGACGACGACTCGGCCGCGTCCACCGCGGAGAGCCCCATCACGCTCACCGGACGCCGATCGAAGATCGTCTACAGGCTGACGACGGAGGGCAAGGAACGACTCCAGGAGCTGCTCACCCAGGCCGGTCCCTCGGCATGGGAGGACGAGAGCTTCGGAGTCCACTTCGCCTTCTTCCGGCACACCGAGGCCGAGGTGCGCCTGCGCATCCTCGAAGGACGCCGCAGCCGCCTCGAAGAACGGCTCGACGGTGTGCGTACGGCCCTCGCCAGGACGCGGGAGCGGCTGGACAGCTACACGCTTGAGCTGCAACGTCACGGGCTGGAGTCGGTCGAACGCGAAGTGCGCTGGTTGAATGAGCTGATCGCCACGGAGCGGCGCGGCTCCCTGGCGGACGACGAGCGGCACTCCGCAGCAGAAAGAGCGTCCCGGGCGCCCGCGCCCGGAGCGGATAACCCGGGGCGGCATCCCGCCCCAGAAGACAATTGACCATTCAGAACAAGGGGAGCGAGTGCCATGGGTTCGGTGCGCGTAGCCATTGTCGGTGTAGGCAACTGTGCCTCGTCGCTCGTGCAGGGCGTGCATTACTACAGGGACGCCGATCCGGGCAGCCGGGTGCCGGGCCTGATGCACGTCAAGTTCGGTGACTACCACGTCGGAGACGTCGAGTTCGTCGCCGCGTTCGACGTCGACGCCAAGAAGGTGGGGCGCGACCTGTCCGAGGCGATCGTGGCCTCGGAGAACAACACCATCAAGATCTGCGACGTGCCGCCGCTCGGTGTCACCGTGCAGCGTGGCCACACCTACGACGGGCTTGGCGAGTTCTACAGCGAGATGATCGAGGAGTCCGACGAGGCTCCGGTGGACGTCGTGCGGGTCCTCAAGGACAACAAGGTGGACGTTCTCGTCTCCTACCTGCCCGTGGGCTCCGAAGAGGCCGACCGCTTCTACGCCCAGTGCGCCATCGACGCCAAGGTCGCCTTCGTCAACGCGCTGCCCGTCTTCATCGCCTCCGACCCCGAGTGGGCCCAGAAGTTCACCGACGCCGGCGTGCCGATCGTCGGCGACGACATCAAGTCGCAGGTCGGCGCGACCATCACGCACCGGGTGATGGCCAAGCTGTTCGAGGACCGCGGTGTCGAACTGCTGCGCACCTACCAGCTGAACTTCGGCGGGAACATGGACTTCATGAACATGCTGGAGCGCAAGCGCCTGCAGTCCAAGAAGATCTCCAAGACCCAGTCGGTCACCTCCCAGATCCCGCACGAGATGGGCAAGGCGGACGTGCACATCGGCCCGTCGGACCACGTGCCGTGGCTCGACGACCGCAAGTGGGCCTATGTCCGCCTTGAGGGAAGGTCCTTCGGCGACACCCCGCTGAACCTGGAGTACAAGCTGGAGGTCTGGGACTCCCCGAACTCCGCCGGCATCATCATCGACGCGGTCCGCGCCGCCAAGATCGCGATGGACCGGGGCATCGCCGGGCCGATCCTGTCGGCCTCCTCCTACTTCATGAAGTCGCCGCCGGAGCAGTACTCCGACGACGAGGCCCGCGAGTACGTGGAGAAGTTCATCCGCGGCGAGGTCGAGCGCTGACGCTTCCCGACGAAGCCCTCCGCCCACGTGGGCGGAGGGCTTTCGCATGTCGTGCGGGCCACGGGGCGGCGGGCGGCGGATCAACCGGAGACGGAACGGCCGACGAGCGGGCGTCGGATCGGCGGACGGCGGATCAGCGGGCCGCGGGGGGCAGGTCGGCGGGGTCGGCCACCGGCCAGCCGAGGGGGTCGGGGCCGAGCTCGACCAGGTGAGGCATCTGCTCCCGGCACCACGGGGAGATCTCGATGAGGTCGCCGAGCACCCCGGCGGCGAATTCCGCCCACGGCATCCAGCGCACCTCCCCGACCTCGTCGGGGTTGGGCACGGCCTCGTCCGTGACCACCACCCGGTAGACCGGGCAGAGCTCCCGCTCGACGATCCCGCTGTCCATGACCGCCCGGTAGGAGAAGCGCGGCAGCAGCAGGTCGACCGCGTCGGCCTTCAGCCCCAGCTCGTGGGAGAGCCTGCGGGCGACCGCCGCGGAGAGCGGCTCGCCGGGCAACGGGTGGCCACAGCAGCTGTTGGTCCACACACCGGGCCAGGTGATCTTGTGTGACGCCCGGCGGCTGAGAAGGACCCGGCCCCGGTCGTCGAACACGTAACTGGAGAAGGCGAGGTGCAGGGGCGTCCGCAGGCCGTGCACCGTGGCCTTCGACGCGGTGCCGATCGCGTTTCCCGCGGGGTCGACGAGCACAACCTGTTCATCAGCTGTCACCCGATCGAGGGTACGTGACCTTGTCGGCTCGTCATGCCTGATCAGCGCTACGTCACGAAAGGTGAGCATGTGTCCGGCGCACCGTTTCCGGGGTCGTTCCCGGGGTTGTTCCCGATGGTCCGTCAGGGTGGTCCCGCGTAGGCTGAGCGCGTGTCATTCGTATCCGATCTACGCGTGGTCCTGGAAGGCCGGGACTTCCGGAGGCTGTTCGGCACCCGCCTGGTCTCGCAGTTCTCCGACGGCATCTTCCAGTTCGCGGTGACCGGATTCGCCTTCTTCAGCCCGGAGAAGAGCACGAGCGCGGCCGAGATCGCCACCGGGCTGGCCGTGCTGTTCCTGCCGTACTCGATCCTCGGGCCCTTCGTGGGCGTGTTCATCGACCGGTGGTCCCGGCGCCAGATCCTGGTGATCGCGCCGCTGGTCCGGGGGGCGCTGCTGCTGCTCACCGCCGCGCTCCTGGTGACGGGCGCCCCCGACGCCCTCTTCTACGCCGCCGCGCTCGCCGTGCTCGGCGTGAACCGCTTCTTCCTGGCCGCGCTCGGCGCCTCGCTGCCGCACGTCGTCCCGGCCGAGCGGCTGCTGGTGGCCAACGCGGTGACCCCCACCTCCGGCACCGTGCTGACCTTCCTCGGCGCCGGGCTGGGCTTCCTGCTGCACGCGCTCTTCGGGGGCGACCACCGGGGCACGGCGGTGCTGATGGTCACCTCGGGGCTGATCTTCGGGCTGAGCGCGCTGATCGCCAGGACCATGGAGCGGCAGCTGCTGGGCCCCGCCTACGACCCGGGCATGCCGCAGACCCGCGAGGCGCTGCGCAACGTGCTGAGCGGCCTGGCCGACGGCGCGCGGCACCTCGTCCACCACAGGGCGGCGGCGGCCGCGCTGGGCGCGATGGCCACCCACCGGTTCATGTACGGCATGTGCACGGCGATGCTGATGATGCTCTCGCGCTACTACTTCGCCGACAGCGCCGAGAACGCGCTGGCCGCGGTCTCCCTCGTGGTGGCGACCTCCGGGGTCGGCTACTTCGTGGCCATCCTGGTCACGCCGTGGGCCACGGAGCGCTTCGGGATCGAGACCTGGATCCCGATCATGCTCGTCTCCGCCGGGCTGCTGACGTTCGCGCTGTGCGTGCCGTTCCAGCAGTGGGGCTTCGCCGTCGGCGGCTTCGTGCTCGGCGTCGCCGGGCAGAGCATCAAGATCTGCGCGGACACGTCCGTGCAGCGGGACGTCGAGGACGCCTACCTCGGCCGGGCCTTCTCCATCTACGACATGCTCTTCAACGGCACCTACGTGCTGGCCGCCGCGCTGGCCGCGACGCTGCTCCCGGCGAACGGCAGGTCGCTGACGGTGCTGGTGATCATCACCGCCGGATACGTCGGGGGCGCGGTGCTCTATCGAATGATCACTCCGAGGCGGCCGGGCGGACGCGCCTCCGCCACCGTGGCCGCCCAGCAGACGGTCAAGCCGCACTCAGGCGTGTGAGCCGCGCGGAGGGGCCGCCGTGTCACGCCCGCGAGCCGAGCGAGCGGACCGCGGCCGTCATCGCGGCCGTGATCATGCCCAGGTCGTCGCCGATCGAGTAGGGCGGCATCGTGTAGATCAGCCGGCCGAACGGGCGGAGCCAGACGCCGTGCTCCATCACGACGTCCTGGACCCGCCGGACGTCGACGGGCTCCTCGGTCTCGACCACCCCGATCGCGCCCAGCACCCGCACGTCCCTGACCCCGGCGGCCCCCGCGACCTCCGCCAGGCCCTCGGTCAGCCCGGTCTCGATCCGCTTGACCTCCTCCCGCCACGGACGCTCGCGCAGGAGCTCCAGGGAGGCGTTCGCGACGGCGGTGGCCAGCGGGTTGCCCATGAAGGTCGGCCCGTGCATCAGCACCCCGACGCCCGCCGCCACCCGATCGGTGCACAGCGTCGCGGCCAGGGACATGTAGCCGCCGGTCAGCGCCTTGCCCAGGCACATGATGTCGGGCCGCACCCCGGCGTGGTCGCAGCCGAACAGCTCCCCGGTCCGGCCGAACCCGGTGGCGATCTCGTCTGCGATCAGCAGGACGCCGTGCTCGTCGGCGAGTTCGCGGAGCCTGCGCAGGTAGGCCGGGTGGTAGAAGCGCATGCCGCCCGCGCCCTGGACGACCGGCTCCACGATGATGGCCGCCAGCTCGTGGGCGTGCGCGGCGACCGTCTCGTCCAGGTGGGCGAGGTAGGCCTCGTCGAACCCGGCGGGCGGCCGGTCGGCGAACACGTGCCGGGGCAGCGCGCCGGAGAACAGGTGGTGCATGCCGCCGACCGGGTCACAGACGGCCATCGCCCCGAAGGTGTCGCCGTGGTAGCCGCCCCTGACCGTGAACAGGCGGCTCCGGCCGGTGAACTGGAACGCCATCTTGATCGCGACCTCGACCGCGACCGAGCCGGAGTCGGACAGGAACACCCTCGGCAGCCCGGTCATGCCGGCCAGCGTGTGCGCCAGCCGTACGGCGGGCTCGTGGGTGAGGCCCCCGAACATGACGTGCGCCATGTCCCGGAGCTGGTCGCTCAGCGCCCGGTTGAGCACCGGGTGGTTGTAGCCGTGAACGGCCGCCCACCAGGACGACATGCCGTCGACCAGCTCCCGGCCGTCGGCGAGCGTCAGCCGCACCCCGTCGGCCCTGGAGACCACGTGCGCCGGGAACGGCGACGGCACCGCGGCGTACGGGTGCCAGACATGCTCACGGTCGAGGTCCCCCAGGCCGCCGCTCAGGAAAGGATCCCGTTCTCGCGGGCCCACTGGCGCAGGGCGTCGGTGGCCGCCTCCTTGCCGACGGCCCCCTTGTCCAGGCGCATCTCCAGCAGGAACTTGTAGGCGCGCCCCACGACCGGCCCCGGGGGGACGCCCAGGAGCGCCTGGATCTCGTTGCCGTCGAGCTCGGGGCGGATCTTGCCGAGCTCCTCCTCCTCGGCCAGCCGGGAGATGCGCTCCTCCAGGTGGTCGTAGGTCTGCGACAGGGCCTGGGCCTTGCGCCGGTTGCGGGTCGTGCAGTCGGCCCGGGTCAGCTTGTGGAGGCGCTCCAGCAGGTGCCCGGCGTCGCGGACGTAGCGGCGCACGGCCGAGTCGGTCCACTCGCCGGTGCCGTACCCGTGGAAGCGCAGGTGCAGCTCGACCAGCTGGGAGACGTCGGCGATCACATCCTTGGGGAACCTCAGCTCCGTCAGGCGCTTCTTGACGAGCTGGGCGCCGACCACCTCGTGGTGGTGGAAGGAGACCCGGCCCCCCGGCTCGTGCCGGCGGGTCTTGGGCTTGCCGACGTCGTGCAGCAGCGCGGCCCAGCGCAGGATCTTGTCGGGGCCGTTCTCCTCCAGGGCGATCGCCTGCTCCAGCACGATCAGCGTGTGCTCGTAGACGTCCTTGTGCCGGTGGTGCTCGTCGATCTCCAGGCGGAGCTTGGGCAGCTCGGGCAGGACGTGGGCGGCCAGGCCCGACTCGACCAGGAGCGCCAGGCCCTCGCGGGGGTGGTCGCCGCAGACGAGCTTGTTCAGCTCGTCGCGGATCCGCTCGGCGGAGACGATCTCGATCCGCTCGGCCATCGCGCTCATCGCGGCGAACGCCGCCGGGTCGACGGTGAAACCGAGCTGGCTGGCGAACCTGGCGGCCCTGAGCATCCGCAGCGGGTCGTCGTCGAAGGACCGCTCCGGGGGGCCCGGCGTGCGCAGCACCCTGGCGTGCAGGTCGTCGAGGCCGCCGTGCGGGTCGACGAACTCCCTGGAGGGCAGGCGCAGCGCCATCGCGTTGACCGCGAAGTCGCGCCTGGCCAGGTCGCCGTCGAGCGTGTCGCCGTAGACCACCTCGGGTTTGCGCGACTTGGGGTCGTAGGACTCGCTGCGGTAGGTGGTGATCTCCAGTAGCCAGTTGCCCTTGCGGACGCCGACCGTGCCGAAGTCGATGCCGATGGTCCAGACGGAGTCGGCCCAGTCGCGGACGAGGTCGAGGACCGTCTCCGGGCGGGCGTCGGTGGTCAGGTCGAGATCGTTGCCGATCCTGCCGAGGAAGACGTCGCGAACCGAACCGCCCACGAGGGCGATCTGGTATCCCCTGGCGGTGAACAGCTCACCTATCTCATCGGCAACAGGGGCGATCTTCCGGAACAGCTCGCTCATGCCGTGCCGCTGGCTCTCAGTCAGGTTTGAAAGGGACAAGCCGGGTAGGTCCTTCGGTTACGGAACATGTTCCCCTCTGGGGATACACCTCAAGCGATCACCAGGTTACGGTCGGTCAAGAGACCGTCGGGGGCCGTGCGTCGAGGCAAGTCGAGGCAAGGAGCACACACATGAAGGACGCTCTCGCGATCCACCGCTGGCTCCTCGCACACCAGGTCCACCATGAGATCGTACGCCTTCCCCGCGCGATGACGTGCGCCGAGGAACTGCCGGAGCTGCTGGCCGCGAGCCCGGCGACCTGCGTGGGAGTCACGGTCTTCGAGGTCACGAGCCGCGTCGGCCGCGAACCCGTGGCCGTCGTCGCCCCGGTCGCCCTCCCTCCCAGGCCCGGCGCCGTCGGCGGCGCCCTCGGCGCCCGCCGGGTCCGTCCCGCCTCCGCCTTCACCGTGAACTCGGCGACCGACTACGCCGCCGGGCTGGTGTGCCCGCTGCTGCTGCCCGACGCGCTGACCGTACTGGTCGACGAACGGCTCGCCGGAAACACCGAACTCGTCCACACCCCCACCGGAGAACGCCGTACGGCCCTGCTGATCCGGGCCGATCACCTGCTCACACTTGTTTCAGGGAAAACCATCGACCTGGCCCAATCCCGGTCACGGAGGGAGCAGGCGACCTTCCCGCTCGCCGGATAGGCCATAGCATTACGGTCGTGCGCCGTACTCGACCTCTGGCCTGCACGTGACACGCAAGATCACGTTGCTCGCCGCGCTGACCGCCACGCTGCTCTCCCCCGCGGCCGTGGCTCTTCAGGGTACGGCGAACGCCCAGACGAACACGGGGGCCGGCACACTGAGCGGCACCGGGGCCGGTGCCACGCCCAACGCCCAGAGCACCGCCGAGGCCACCACCGGGGCCACGACCGGCGCCACCACCGGGACCACCGCCCCGGCCGGCGCGGCGATCCGGCAGGCGCCCCAGCTGGTGGTCGAGACGATGACCCCCGACGTGCCGCGCGACCCGGCCACCGAGATCAGGATCTCCGGGTCCTTCGTGAACACCGGTTCCCAGACGATCAGCGGCATACGCGTCCGGATGCACTACGCCTCCCAGCCGTTCCTGCGGCGCGCCGACATGCAGGCGTTCGCCAACGGCCAGGGCGCGCAGCCGCCTGCCTGGCGTGACGAGCACTACCTCCAGCCCGGCACCCTCGCGCCCTCGGAGAAGGCGCCCTGGGAGTTCGTCTTCACCCCACAGCAGCTGAGCGTCTCGCAGTTCGGGGCCTACCCGATCATGATCGAGGTGCTCGACGCCTTCGGCCAGCAGGTCACCGTCCAGCGCACCTTCCTGACCTACATGCCCCAGGACGCCAGGGTGCCCCGCACCAGGCTCGCCATGGTCATGCCGATCGTCGACCAGCCCCGCAGGGCCGTCGACTCCACCTTCCTCGACAACGGGCTGCCGGCCACCATGGCCTCGGGCAAGCGTCTCGGCAACCTGCTGAAGATCGCCCAGAGCACCTCGTCGGCCAAGAACCTCACCTGGGTGCTCGACCCCGCGCTCCTCGACGACGCCCGGGCGATGGGCTCCCCCTACGCGCTGAAGACGAAGGACAAGGTCGAGAACCGGCCGGCGGACGTCTCGGTCACCGCCTGGCTCACCGCCCTCCACAAGGCGCTCGCCAAGGCCCCGGTCGTGGCCACCCCCTACGCCGACCCCGACGTCGCCGCCCTGGTCCACAACGGCGTCGACGACTCCACGAAGGCCGCGATCGAGGCGGCCAGGCTCGTCGGCCGCGACTTCCTCGGCCGCGACGTCGTCACCGACGTGAACTGGCCGGTCAACGGGCGCATCGACTACGACGGCCTGGACCAGCTGGCCACGGACGGCGTCGACACCGTGCTGCTCGACGAGGCCGCCCTGCCGCCCGTGACGCCGCCGCTCACGACACCGGACGCGTCGGCGACCCTGAACAGCGTGAACGGCCCGGTCACCGCCCTGATCTCCGACCCGGTGCTGAGCGAGGCCCTCGGCGCGGACATCTCGGTGCCCGGCTCCGCCGCGCTGAACCGCCGCCGGTTCATCGCGGAGACCGCCATGATCGCCTCCGAGCCGGTGAGCGCCGCGCGGACGGTGATCGCCGTCCCGCCCCGGCGCTGGTCTCCCGACCCCGCCTACGTGACGAGCCTGGTGAAGACGGCCGGCGTCCTGCCGTGGCTCGCCCCCGCCACCCTCGACGCGGTGAAGCAGGGCAAGGGGCTCGCGCCCGTCAGGTCCGACCTCACCTACACCGACCAGGACCGGCACGACGAGCTCGGCAAGCCGTACATGAAGAGCGTCCGGCGGGTCGGCCGCCGCGCCGACCTGACCGCGGTGATCACCACCAGCCAGGACATCGACGTGTTCGACCCCGCGCTGCTGCGCCTGTCCTCCTCCGCCTGGCGGGGCAGGGGCGAGGCCGCGGCGCCGTACGTCACGCAGGTGGGGACGGCGGTCGACGACCGCATCCGCCAGGTCTCGATCACCGGCAACGAGCAGTCCCCGCTGCGTACGCTGGCCGGCACGAACGGCGAGGTGCCGATCAGCGTCCGCAACAGCCTGACGGGCCGCGGCAGCGAGGTCTCGGTCCGCCTCAAGGTGACCTCGGAGCAGCCCAGGCTGCTGAGGATCGAGAACTACAACGACGAGATGACCATCATGGGCGGTCAGAACCAGACCGTCCGGGTTCCCATGAGGGTGCTGGCCAGCGGCCAGACGACGGTGAAGGTCCAGCTCATGACCGGTGACGGGCGCCGATACGGCGCGCCGGTCGAGCTCACGGTGCGGACGACCGGCTACACCGGGATCGCGCTGGTGATCGTCGGGGCGGCGCTCGTGGTGATGCTGGCCGCCGTCGTCATGCGCGTCCTGCGGCGCAGGGGAACCCGCCGCACGACGACTGCCGCGCCACCGAGGCCGACGAGCGCCCCGGCCGGCAACGAGTCGTGAGCACCTGGCGACACAGCGATCTGGCGGAGGAAGAACAATGAGCAGGGTGCTGCGCGCGAGCGCGGTCATGGCGGCGGGCACGATGGTCTCCCGCGTCACGGGTTTCATCCGTACGGCGGTGCTCGCGGCGGCCATCGGCACCTTCGCGCTCGGCGACGCCTACAACGTGGCCTACACGATCCCGCTCATCCTGTTCGACTTCCTCATCGGCGGCGTCCTGAGCAGCGTCGTGGTGCCGATGATCGTCCGGCGGCAGCGCAACGACCCCGACGGGGGGCGGGCCTACGAGCAGAGGCTGATGACGCTCGGCGTCATCGTGCTGACGCTGGTCGCGGTGGCGGGCGTGCTGCTGGCCGGGCCGCTGATCGGGCTCTACAGCGCCGACTGGAACGCCAGGAAGACCGAGGTGGCGGTCAGGCTGGCGCAGTACATCCTGCCGCAGATCGCCTTCTTCGGGGTCGGGGCCATCGCCGGGGCGATCCTCAACACCCGTGACAGGTTCGCCGCCCCGATGTGGGCGCCGGTGCTGAACAACATCGTGATGATCGGCGTCGCCCTCCTCTACTACCTGAAGCTCGGTCTGGCGGGCACGGACATCAACACGGTGAGCGACGCGGACCTGGCCCTGCTGGGGCTGGGCACCACGGCGGGCATCGTGGCCCAGTGCGTGGTGCTGGTCATCTCCCTGCACCGGGTCGGCTTCCGGTTCCGGCCCCGGCTGGACCTGCGCGAGGCGGGGCTCGGGGAGATGGGCCGCACCGCGGTGTGGACGTTCGCCTACGTCGGGGTCAGCCAGCTCGGCTTCCTGATCACCACCAAGCTCGCCTCCGGCGCCGGTGAGCGCGCCCCCGGCGCGGGCAACTCCGCCTACGCCTACGCCTACCAGTTCTTCCAGCTCCCCTACGGGATCATCGCGGTCTCGGTGATCACCGCGATGCTGCCCCGGATGAGCCGGGCCGTGGCCGACGGGCAGCTCGACTCGGTCAGGGAGGAGTTCGCCTCCGGCGTGCGGCTGGTCTCCGCGCTGCTGGTGCCCGCCGGGCTGCTGCTGATGGTCCTCGGCCCCGCGGTGACCACGCTGATCTTCTCGTGGGGCAACATGACCGTCGACTCCGCGATCTACATCGGCAACGTGCTGCAGGTCTTCGGCCTGGCGCTGGCGCCGTTCTCGATCTTCCAGCTGCTGCTGCGCGTCTTCTACTCCTTCGGCGACACCCGGACGCCGGTCTTCATCGCCGTCGGCAACGTGACGGTGAACGCCGCGCTCAGCTACCTCGCCTACGTGACCCTGCCGGCGCAGTACATCGTGATGGGCCTGGCCTTCTCCTTCACCGTCGCCTACGTGCTGGGCACCGCGGTCGCCTGGACCCTCGCCAGCCGCCGCGTGCACGGTCTCCAGGGACGCGCGGTGGCCGCCGGGCTGTCACGGATGTACGTGGCCGCGCTGCCCGCCGCGCTGGTCGCGCTGGGCGTGCTGTGGACCACGCAGGAGCTGACCGGCCTGAACGCGCTCAGCTCGGCCGTCATGCTGGCCGCGGGCGGCGGACTCGGTATGGTTCTGTACTTGGTCATCGCACACCGGATGCGCATCCCCGAGGTGAGTTCGGTCGTTGAAATGGTCGCGGGCCGGGTACGCCGGTAACCCAAAGGGTTGTTCCAAGCGTCTGACAAGGAGAACACGGGCGGAACCTGCGCGGGACTAACATGGTGCAACGCGTGTGGCGACATGCGGCTAATGGAAGCAGGAGGGCGTGGGCGGAACCACCCGGCATCGCGTGCTGTGTCCTGATGTGTCAACCTGGTGGGGCGCTGTCGTGTTCTCAATCGTGGAGAGCTCATGAGTTCCTCCGCCGTCGAGCCCGGTACGAAACTGGCCGAGCGTTTCCGGCTTGAGGACCGTGTCCACGAGTCCGGCGGGGCGACCCTGTGGAAGGCCATCGACGAGGTGCTCGCCAGGCCCGTCGCCGTTCACACCTTCGACCCCGACTTCCTCAGGCTGAACGAGGTCGTCTCCGCGGCCCGCGTCGCCAGCAGGCTCACCGACCCCCGGTTGACCCAGGTCTTCGACGCCACCGAGGACGACGGCCACTCCTACGTCGTCAGCGAGTGGGTGAGCGGGGAGACCCTCACCGACATGATCGCCGCGGGGCCGCTGGAGCCTGAGCGCGCCGCCGCGCTGGTCGCGGAGGCCGCCGAGGCGGTGGCCCACGCCCACGAGGCGGGTCTCGCCCACCTCTGCCTGACCCCCGAGCACCTGGTGTGGACGGCGGGCGGCACGGTCAAGCTGCTCGGCATGGGCGTCGACGCCGCGCTGGCGGGCATCACCAGCGAGGAGCCTGCCAGGGCCGACACCGAGGGCCTCGGCCGCCTGCTGTACGCCGGGCTGACCGGCCACTGGCCGGGCGAGGAGGACCTCGGGCTTCCCCCGGCCCCCGTGGACGACGGCCATTTCTGCACGCCGCGCCAGGTCACCGCGGGCGTGCCCGGCTACCTCGACACCATCACCTGCCGGGCGATGCTGCCGGAGAGCAGGCGCGCGCTCACCCCGTTCGCGACGCCCGCCGATGTCGCCGACGCCCTCAGCTCGGTTCCCCGGCCGACGCCGATGCCGATGCCCATGCCGATGACGGCGCTGCCGGTGGCCGCCTCGCACTCGGACGGACTGGAGACCGCGGCGTCCTCCCAGCGTCCCGCGCCCCCGCCCGTCCCGCACATCCCGCACCGGCCGCCGCCCCCCGCGGGCGGCGGAGTGCTGAGCAAGGTGGCCATGGCCGTGGTCGTGCTGCTGGTGATGGTGGCCGTCGGCCTGGGCGCCTGGACGCTGGGCCGCAGCATCGGCAACGCCGGGACCCCGACCGCCGGGGTGACGGCCACCCCGACGCCCACCGTCACGGTCGCGACCCACGAGGTGGAGTCGCTGTCGGTCACCGGCTTCGACCCGCTGGGCGACGGCGAGGAACGGCCCGAGCTGGCGCTCAACGCCGTGGACGGCAAGCCGTCGACCGACTGGCACTCGGAGTCCTACGGGTCGGTCGACTTCGGCAGGCTGAAGACCGGGGTCGGTCTCCTGCTCGACATGGGGCAGAACGTTCCGGTCAAGCAGGTGGCGGTCGACTTCGGCACCGAGAGCTCGGGCGGCACCGTGGAGCTCAGGGTCGGTGACTCACCCGACCTGAACAGCCTGTCGGTCGTCCACAAGTTCACCGACGCCGCGGGCAAGAAGACCTTCAACGCCGACACCCCGCAGAAGGGCCGCTACGTCCTGATCTGGTTCACCAAACTCCCCACCTACCAGGGGAAGTACCGCGGCACGGTATACGACGTGAAGGTCCTCGCCACCAAGTGACGCCAGAGCGATTTGATCGCTTTTAATCGGCTTCTTACAGATCATGGGAGATTTCATGGCACCATCTATCACGTAGTGGTGTTCTCCCCGGATCGGCATAGCAGGACTCTCCTTGTGAATTCCCCACCCGAGACCCCGCCAGCGGCGGACCAGCAGATGGCGCGGGCCGCAGTGTCCGACGCCGAGCTGCTGACCCGGCACATCGCCGGGGATCCGCGCGCTTTCAGTGAGATAGTCAAGCGGCACCGAGACCGCATGTGGGCGGTCGCCCTGCGCACGCTGGGCGATCCCGACGAGGCGGCCGACGCCGTACAGGACGCCTTCGTCTCGGCCTATCGCAAGGCCGAGAGCTTCCGCGGCGAGGCGGCCGTCACCACGTGGCTGCACCGCATCGTGGTGAACGCCTGCCTGGACCGCATGCGCAGGAAGTCCGTGCGGCCCGTCGCCGACGACGAGCTCGTCGAGGCGGCCGAGCGCGACGCGCCGGTCCTCGACCAGACGGCCGAGCGCGAGGTCTCCATGGAGGTCTCCGCCGCGCTCAAGCTGCTGCCGGCCGACCAGCGGGCGGCGCTCGTGCTCGTGGACATGATGGGCTACTCCGTGGAGGACGCGGCCCAGGTCCTGGAGGTGCCGAGCGGCACCGTGAAGAGCAGGTGCGCGCGCGGACGCGCCAAGCTCGCCCCAATTCTTTCGCACCTGCGGAACCGATCCGACCTCACTCGCGTCTCATCCGCGAAGGGAGCAGAACTTCGTGACGGGTGATACGCACTACGACCTGGAGATCCTCGCCGAATTGGCCGAGGGTCTTCTCGACGCCGCCACGGCCCTGCAGGTACGCGAGCATCTCGCGATCTGTGACCCCTGTGGCGAAAGCCTCGCCGACCTCGCAGCTGTTCGTGAGGTGCTCGCGGCGACTCCCACACCGGCGATGCCGATGGGGGTCGCACTCCGGATCGACCGAGCGCTGGCCGCCGAGGCCGAAAGCTTCCGTGGAGGTGGAGTGGGGCTGGTGGAAGCACCGGCCTGGGACGACATAATGCGCGACGCGCCGTGGGAGACGACGCCTCTCCCCGAGCCGGAGCCGGTTTCGCCCGAACCGGAGCCGGTACCGGTGCCGAGACTGGGGGTCGTCGGTGACGACGGCACCGTCAGACCGGTCACCCGGCGCAAGGCCACGCGACGGCGCCGCTGGGCGCTGCCGGCCGTGGCGGCGGGCGCGGCGGCCGCGGTGGTGGGCGCCGCCGTGGTGACGAGCGGCATGCTCACCGCCACCGGGCCGACGGTCACCACTCCGTCCGTCATAGCCGCCCCTTCGGTGAACGACGGCTACCAGCTGACCGACAGCAACTGGAACTACACCGAGCAGGAGCTCCGCGGATCACTGCTGGAGTACATCGGCCCGGCGCAGATCGTGGAGGACGCGCAGGACCAGGAGGCGAGCTCCAAGCTCGCCCAGTGCGTCCAGCAGGTCTCCAAGAAGGTCGGCAAGGCCCCGTTCGCGGTGGACCAGGGCTTCTACAACGGTCAGGAGGCCAACATCATGGTCTTCTGGAAGAACCAGGCCGAGAACACCGTGCGTGTCCACGTCCTGGGCCCGCAGTGCGAGGCCGTGCGCAAGCCCACCCTCGCGCACTGGAGATAGGCCCGCGGTACGGACTCGGGCCCTGGAAACAGGTCCAAGGCGCCGCCGGCGGCGGCCCGTGTCAAGGGGAGGCCCGGTATGGATTCGTCCATGCCGGGCCTCCTCGCGCCGTGTGGGAATCACCGACGCCTAGGATCTGTTGACGCCACTGGCAACGACAGAGGGAAAGGCGCAGCAGTGATCGACGTCCGGAATGTGATCGTCATTGGATCGGGTCCCGCCGGTTACACCGCGGCCGTGTACACCGCGCGCGCCGACCTCAAGCCGCTGATCTTCGAGGGTTCGGTCACCGCGGGCGGTGCCCTGATGAACACCACCGAGGTGGAGAACTTCCCCGGTTTCCCCGACGGCATCATGGGTCCCGACCTCATGGACAGCATGCGCAAGCAGGCCGAGCGGTTCGGTGCCGAGCTGATCGCCGACGACGTGGTCGAGGTCGACCTGACCGTCACCCCCAAGGTCGTCAGGACCGCCACCGACACCTTCCACGCCAAGGCCGTCATCCTGGCCACCGGCTCCGGCTACCGCGAGCTGGGCGTGCCCAACGAGAAGCGCCTGTCCGGACACGGCGTCTCCTGGTGCGCCACCTGTGACGGCTTCTTCTTCCGCGGCCAGGACATCGTGGTCGTCGGCGGCGGCGACACCGCCATGGAGGAGGCCACCTTCCTCACCCGGTTCGCCAGCTCGGTGACCGTCGTGCACCGTCGCGACGAGCTGCGCGCCAGCAAGATCATGCAGGAGCGCGCGTTCGCCAACGAGAAGATCCGCTTCGTCTGGGACAGCGAGGTCGTCGACGTCCTGGGCGACTCCAAGGTCTCCGCGGTGCGCCTGCGCAACCTCAAGACCGGCGAGGAGAGCGAGCTCGCGGCCACCGGCCTGTTCATCGCCATCGGGCACGACCCCCGCACCGAGCTGGTCAAGGGCCAGGTCGAGCTCGACGACGAGGGCTACATCAAGGTCGACTCCCCCTACACGCGCACCAACCTGGACGGCGTCTTCGCCGCGGGCGACGTCGTCGACCACATCTACCGCCAGGCCATCACCGCGGCCGGCACCGGCACCTCCGCGGCTCTGGACGCCGAGCGATGGCTGGCCGAGCACGAGAGCTGACCCACACCACACCACCGCAAAGAGGGAGCACAGGAACCTTGGGCGCCATCAAGAACGTGACCGACGCCAGCTTCGACGCCGACGTCCTGAAGAGCGACAAGCCCGTGATCGTCGACTTCTGGGCGGAATGGTGCGGCCCGTGCCGTCAGGTCGCTCCGATCCTGGAGGAGATCGCCAATGAGCAGGCCGACAAGCTGACCATCGTCAAGCTCAACGTCGACGAAAACCCGTCGACCGCCGGCACCTACGGCGTACTCCAGATCCCGACCCTGAACGTCTATAAGAACGGAGAGGTTGTGAAGCAGATCATCGGCGCCAAGCCGAAGGCCATGCTGCTTCGCGAGCTCGAGGGCATCATCTAGATCCCGTCCCGCGGATCCCGCCGTGACGGGGATCGTCCAGGCGGTGCCTCAAGGTGGAAGAGGTCGTCACGGCGTGCCGCGGCGATCGGTGAGACCGCTACGAGGCGCCGTGGGACGGTCCCGGCGCGCACAGGATCGCCGGGCGGGGCCGAGAGCCCCCTGCGGCCTGCGCGCCCCACGGCGCATGCCGTACCACCGCTTCATGCGGCATCCACCCAGTGAAAGCCCCCTCGCGCCCCACCGCAGGGGGCTTTCGCACATCCCCCCGCCCTCGCCCCATTCCGCTGGGGACTTTCCGCACCGCGCCGGAGGGCGCCCGGGGAGGGGCCTGGCGGTCTTCTCCGTCTCGGTGGCCCTCCGCGAGGAGAGAGGAGAGCGGTGCCTCTCACGGAGGCGGCCCGATCCGGGCAGACGCGGCCGGAGGCACGAAGGACAGGAGCGGGGACGGGTGTCCGGTCCCGTAGATCTACGGGACCGGTCCCGAAGTTTTACGGCGCGGTCCCCCGTAGATCTACGGGACCGGCTCCGAAGCTTTACGGCGCGGTCTCGAAGATCTACGGTGCCTTCTCAAGAATCCAGGACGTGCCGGCCCCCCGCCGACCCACCGGCCTCGAAGGCGCTCAAGTCGTCTCAGACGGGTCTCAGCGCCCTTTCCGGACTCATGGAGCCCAGCAGCCTCTCCAGCGCCACCTCGACGTCCTCACGCCACGAAACGGCGGACTTGAGCTCCAGGCGGAGCCGGGGGAAACGCAGATGCGGCCGGACCGTCTTGAATCCCACCGAGAGCAGGTAGTCGGCGGACATCACGCACGCCCCCGGCTGCTCCCACTTCAGATCGCCGAACGCCTCGATCGCCCGCACCCCGCGCCGGGTCAGGTCCTTGGCCACGCCCTGGACCAGCATCCGGCCGAGGCCGCCGCCGGAGAACTCCGGGATGATGTGCGCCGTCATCAACAGCACGGCGTCGGCGCTGACCGGGGAGGTCGGGAACGCCACGGAACGCGGCACATGGTGCGGAGGCGCGTAGAGCACGAAGCCCGCCGCCACGCCGTCCACATAGACGATCTTTCCACAGCTGCCCCACTCCAGCAGGGTCGAGGAGATCCAGGCCTCTTTCTCCAGGCCGGGATCACCCGCCTCGATCGCGCGGTTCCCGTTGACGGGATCCAGCTCCCAGAAGACGCACCGGCGGCACCGGTACGGCAGGTCGTCGAGATTGTCAAGGGTGACGTTTGCCAGCCGACGCGACACCTGTTGGCCCCAATCCTGGCGAGACGAGTGCAAGCCATGGCGAAAAACGCACGAAAACGGCGTCTCCAGCTGGCATCGTAGCTCAGGGAGGCCCCTGGTTTCAGGGTGTCCCGTCCCCACACGCAGACGACAACCGCCACTGCCGTACCCTGGTTTCTCTAGCTCGAGCACCGTGTGCTCCCCGTAACCGAGGAGGTGGACCGTGCCCCAAGAGTCAGATCACGGTCAGACCATCGCGTCCCAAGGGTCGCGGATCGATGCCTATGTCGATCGGTATGCCGCACGAGCTACCGGGATGGTCGCCTCCGAGGTTCGAGCTCTTTTCGCCGTCGCGTCGAGGCCGGAAGTGGTCTCGCTCGCCGGTGGCATGCCGTACGTCACCGCTCTTCCCCTCGACGTCGTGGGAGAGCTCGTCGCCGACCTGGTGGCCCGCAGGGGTCCCGTCGCGCTCCAGTACGGCTCCGGCCAGGGTGACCCGCACCTGCGCGAGCAGATCTGCGATGTCATGCGCCTTGAGGGGATCGAGGCCAACGCCGACGACGTCGTGGTGACCGTGGGCTCGCAGCAGGCCCTCGACCTGGTCACCCGCATCTTCATCGACCCCGGCGACGTCATCCTCGCCGAGGGACCCTCATACGTGGGGGCACTGGGCACGTTCTCCGCCTACCAGGCCAAGGTCGTCCACATCGCCATGGACGACGAGGGGATCATCCCCGAGTCACTGGCCCAGACCGTCTACGCGCTGCAGACGGCCGGGGCCCCGATCAAGTTCCTGTACACCATCCCCAACTTCCAGAACCCGGCCGGAGTCACGCTCAACGTGGCGCGCAGGCAGCAGATCCTGGACATCTGCCAGCGGGCGGGCGTGCTGGTCGTGGAGGACAACCCGTACGGCCTGCTCGGCTTCGACGGCGGGGCCATGCGGGCACTGCGGGCCGACAACTCCGACGGGGTCGTCTACCTCGGCTCGTTCTCCAAAACCCTGGCCCCCGGTTTCCGCGTCGGCTGGGCACTGGCCCCGCACGCCATCCGCGACAAGCTGGTGCTGGCGATGGAGTCGGCCGTCCTGTCCCACTCCACCTTCGCCCAGCTCGCCGTCGGCCAGTACCTCGCCACCCAGCCGTGGCGTGAGCAGATCAAGACCTTCAGGGAGCTCTACTGCGAGCGGCGGGACGCCATGCTCAGCTCCCTGGAGGCCCTGATGCCCGAGGGCTGCACCTGGACCCGTCCCGCGGGCGGCTTCTTCGTCTGGGCCACGCTCCCGGAGGGACTGGACTCCAAGGCGCTGCTGCCGCGGGCGGTCGCCGAGCGGGTGGCCTTCGTTCCCGGCACCGGCTTCTACGCCGACGGTGGCGGCACGCGACAGATGCGGCTGTCCTACTGCTACCCGGAGCCGGAGCGCATCCGCGAGGGCGTCCGCCGCCTGGCCGGGGTGATCGAGCAGGAGCTGCGGGTGCGTGACACGTTCGGGCCCGGCGCCTCCGCCGACCGCGTCGGAGTCGACACCCCGGGACCCGATCTCGCCTGACGTCCCGGCCTCATGACCGGGGTGGGCGTCTCCGGACGGAGACGCCCACCTTCGGCGTGCCGGGGGAGACGCGGCCGCTGCCTCCGCGTGGGGGTCTCCGCGTGGCCGCCGCTTCCATGTGGCCGCTGCCTCCGCGTGGGGGCGCTTTCGTGTGGGGTGCTTCCGCGTGGCGAGTGCCGTACGGGCCACCCCACACAGCGGACACCGCGCCGCACACGACGGCCCGCCGCGCCCTGGACAGCCCGCTGTGCCGTGGACAGCGCGCCGTACGCCTGACAGCACGCCGCGCCGCGTAACGGCTTCCCACTCCGTACGTACGGCACCGCACCGCGTCGTACATCGGCACCACACCGCGTTGTGGGCACCACGCCGCATCACGTGTACGGCGGCTCGGCGCGGCACGAACGCGACACCGTGCCCTACGCACGGCGTCCTACGTGTCTACGCACGACGTCCTACAGGTCCTGCACACGGTGTCCCACCGTCCTGCACACGGCGTGCCCCGTCCGCGTTCCGCCGCCGTGCCGTACCGCGCCGACATCTCCCGTACCGTACCGCGCACCATATTGCCCGTGCCGTAGCGATGCTCCGGCGTCGTGCCGTGACGTCATCGGGAACGTCGTGCCGTACGGTGACTTCCGATGTCGTGTCGTACGGTGACTTCCGGCGCCGTTGCACGGCGATCGTCCCGGTCGTGGTGAGAGCGACCAAGAAGGCTCGGCGTAGGCCGTGAAGAGAGGTATTTTCGGATGAGTGATCTGGGCCACGTGCTCGTCCTGGCAGGTGGACTGTCCTACGAGCGAGAGGTGTCCCTCCGGTCGGGCCGCCGCGTGAGCGAGGTGCTGCGCGGAGTGGGGGTCTCGGTGGAGACACGTGACACCGACGCCTCACTCGTGCCCTACGTGCTCGCCGATCCGCCGGACGCGGTCTTCGTCACCCTGCACGGCGGAGCCGGTGAGGACGGCGCCATCCGCTCGGTGCTCGAACTCCTCTCCGTCCCCTACGTGGGCGCCGGCCCCGACGCGTGCCGGGTCGCCTTCGACAAGCCGACCGCGAAGGCGGTCGTTCGCTCCGTCGGCCTGCGCACCCCCGAATCGGTGACGCTTCCCAAGGAGACCTTCCACGATCTCGGCGCCTCCGCGGTGCTGGCCCGCATCATCGAGCGTCTCGGCCTCCCGCTGTTCGTCAAGCCGTCCCGGGGCGGCTCCGCGCTCGGCGCGTCGATGGTCCGCACCGCCGAGGAGCTTCCCTCGGCCATGGTCGGCTGCTTCGCCTACGGCGACACCGCACTGATCGAGCGCTACGTCGAGGGGGTCGAGGTCTCCGTCTCCGTGGTCGACCTCGGCGGGGGGCCGACGGCCCTCCCGCCGGTCGAGATCGTGCCCGACACGGGCGTCTACGACTATGCGGCCCGCTACACCGCCGGACACACCGAGTTCTTCGCCCCCGCTCGGCTGTCTCCCGAAGTCTCCGCTGCCTGCGCGGAGATGGCCGTCACGGCCCACACCGCACTCGGTCTGCGCGATGTCTCCCGTACCGATCTCATCGTCGACCGGGCGGGACTGCCCCACTTCCTCGAAGTCAACGTCGCTCCCGGGATGACCGAGACCTCCCTGCTGCCCATGGCGGTGGAGGCCTCCGGCAACGATCTCGGCACCGTCTGCCAGATCCTCCTGGAGCAGGCCGCGGCCCGCCA
Source organism: Streptosporangium sp. NPDC051022 (assembly GCF_040683035.1). NCBI lineage: Bacteria > Bacillati > Actinomycetota > Actinomycetes > Streptosporangiales > Streptosporangiaceae > Streptosporangium > Streptosporangium sp. NPDC051022. Next base: position 111,080 of record NZ_JBFBCF010000018.1, read on the forward strand.
CACCGCCTGATCCCTCCGCCTCCCGTGCCCGGTGCCGGACCATCCACGGCACCGGGCAACCGTCCACCGGCCGGGCACTCCGCTGTGGGAGGGAGGAAGAGGGACCGAAAGCACGTCCTAGGCTGGATTCTGTGCTGACCTCCACTTCTTCCTTCCCCAAGAGCTTCGCCAGCGACAACCACGCGGGCGTGCATCCGGCCGTGCTCGCCGCCATCATCGAGGCCAACGCCATGGACGCTCCCGCCTATGGCGGAGACCCGTGGACCCAAGCGATGGAAGACGCCTTCCGTGTCGAGTTCGGCGCACAGGCCACCGCCTACGCCATGTTCAACGGCACCGGCGCGAACGTCGTGGGACTGGGTCTGGTCCTGCGCCCCTACGACGCCGTGCTCTGCCCGGAGAGCGCCCACATCAACACCAACGAGTGCGGTGCCGCGGAGCGCGCACTCGGCGCCAAGCTCGTCCCGCTGCCCACGGACGACGGCAAGATCAGGGTTGAGGACATCCGTGACCGGCTCACCGTGCTGGGCGACGAGCACCACTCCCAGCCTCGCGTCATCTCCATCTCCCAGGTGACCGAGTGCGGCACCTGCTACACCCCCGACGAGATCGCCGATCTCGCCGAGTTCGCCCACGCGCGCGGGCTCTTCATCCACATGGACGGCGCCCGTCTGGCGAACGCGGCGGCCGAGCTCGGCTGCTCGCTGCGCGCGCTCACCACCGACGCCGGCGTGGACCTGCTCAGCTTCGGCGGCACCAAGAACGGCGCCATGGGGGCCGAAGCGCTCGTCGTCCTACGACCTGAGCTCGACACTCCGGCGCTGTTCCTCCGTAAGCAGGGCATGCAGCTCGCCTCCAAGATGCGCTTCGTCTCCGCCCAGTTGACCGCGCTCCTCACCGACGACCTCTGGCGCCGGAACGCCTCTCACGCCAACGCCATGGCCCACCGGCTGGCGGACGGCATCGCCGACCTCCCCGGCGTTTCGCTGCGCTATCCCGTCCAGTCCAACGCCGTCTTCCCCGCGCTGCCGGAGAAGGTGATCACCGAACTCCAGCAGCACCACCTCTTCCATGTCTGGGACGAGTCCGCGAACGTGGTGCGCTGGGTGACGGCCTTCGACACCACCGCGGAGCACGTGGACGGGTTCATCGCCGACATCCGGCTCGCCGTACAGGGGGAGAGCGGCGCCTGATGCGCGGCTGTTTCACGTGAAACGGAGCGCGGACGACCTCCTTACTCCAAGCCGTGTTTCACGTGAAACGAAGCGGGGGTGATCCCCTCGTCCAGAGTGGTGTTTCACGTGAAACGGAGCGCAGACGACCTCCTTGCTCCAAACCGTGTTTCACGTGAAACGCGCACCTGCTCCTCTGCCCCTGTCGCCCCGCCTCTTCTCATCGGTGTGGGGTGGGATCGCTGGGGCGTTGGATGGCTGGAGTCGGGGAGCGGGTTTGTTCGCGCTGCGGGGGGTGGGTGGTCCGGCCGGCCGTCGTTGGTGGCGGTCTGGTGTTTTCAGGCCTCTGGCCTGGCGGGCGCGGTGCTGTCTGTCCTTTTATACGCCGGCCGGACCACCCACCCCCCTCCGCGCACTCTCTGGCGGCCCGTACGTGTGGCCCGCCGTAGCGGCTTCCTTTCCGGCCGCTCGGTGTTGTGGTGGAGGCTGAAGCAATCCGTGCGGGGGTTCGTCGGGGCTGGATCGCCGTAGCTGAAGCGATCAGTGCGGGAAGGAGCGCAGGGCTGAGGTAGAAGCTGCGCCCTCTTAAGCAAGCCCACCCGCCCGTGGGGCGGCAGCTTCGGTGAGGCACCTGATACCCACCCGCCCGATCCTGGTGCCCGTACCCCTACCGCCCTTCTGGAGACATCCCTTAGGTGGCCCTCTGGAGGTGACCTCTCCGGAGAGAGCGTCGGTGAACCCCTCGCATCCCCAGGACGACCTATATGGCGAACAGTCAAAGCACCGAACCAAACCCACCACTCCACGGCCTCATCTCCCCACACCCCCACCTCATCCCTATCAGCCCGTAGGCCCACCGACATCTCCATCAGCCCGTGTAAGCGGACATGAGGAAGCAGTGGTCGGCGGACGCCTCTATGGACTGTGCGGACATGGGGATGCCGACTGGCGGACATCGGAAATCCCTGTGGACGGACCACAGACCTGTTCAGTGGAAGCCTGCACGAAGTCCTGCTGGGGGTGCTCCTGGACGTCGAATCGTCGGCACCGTTCGCATCTCAGTGAGTCACAGAAGTGCTCCGATGCCGTGGGGCCGACGAAGGAGACCCTGCGGCATCGATCGCCCCCGGCCGTCGCCCTACGCCGGCCACCCCCAGGCGATCGTGAGCCCCAACTGCTCCATCCCTTGCCACAAGAACGGCCTCTCCGATGTCCGCAGGATTGAGGACTACATGGCCGTATGCCGGGGGAACCGCTGTCTGTGGAGCAGCATGTCCATGTCTGTCCACCAGCAGTTCCTCGTATCCGTTCACAGCCCGTAGGCCCACCGGCGGGTCAGCAGGCCGGTGGGCCTAGGACGGTGAGCCATGGAGTGGTGGGGTGGGGTCGTTGGGAGATGGTCAGGGGCGGACGGGGCAGATGGTGTGGGCGCGTTGGGTAGGCGGCGGCCATCTCACCGAAGGGCGGGCCCACGGGTGGGGGAATCGTTTGGCCGGGGAAGGAGACGGCCAACTGAGATGGGGTGGGATAGGTGGTCCGGCGAGTGGACACAGCCCGTTACCCAGCCGGAAATTGTGACCTGGTTAAGAACCATGGCCTGGTTGGGGCGTGGGTCTGGTTGAGGGATGGTTGAGGGAACTCGGCTGAGGGTTGTTGGGGGGTGAACTCAGCTGAGGGTTGGTTGGGGAGTGAACTCGGCTGAGGGTTGGGCGGGTGGGTATCAGGTGCCTCACCGAAGCTGCCGCCCCACGGGCGGGTGGGCTTGCTTAAGAGGGCGCAGCTTCTACCTCAGCCCTGCGCTCCTTCCCGCACTGATCGCTTCAGCTACGGCGATCCAGCCCCGACGAACCCCCACACGGATTGCTTCAGCCTCCACCACAACACCGAGCAGCCGGAAAGAGAGCCACTACGGCGGGCCACACCGTACGGACCGCCAGAGGGTGCGCGGAGGGGGGTGGGTGGTCCGGCCGGCGTATAAAAAGACAGACAGCACCGCGCCCGCCAGGCCAGAGGCCTGAAAACACCAGACCGCCACCAACGACGGCCGGCCGGACCACCCACCCCCCGCAGCGCGAACAAACCCACCCGCCACGCGAACAGACCCGCTCCCCGTCCCCGCAGCGCGAACAGAAAACAACGGCCCTCGTGTTTCACGTGAAACGCGAGGGCCGTGGAGGGGATCAGATCACTCCTCGATCTGTTGCATGGAGCCCGGCGCCATCGTCGCGATGATGCGTTCCAAATCGTCGATGGTCGCGAACTCCACGACGATGCGGCCCTTGCGCCGGCCGAAGTCCACCTTCACCCGGGTCTCGAAACGGTCGGAGAGACGGTCGGCCAGATGGCGGAGCGCCGGTTCCTCGGCGGGCCGTGCCCTGGGAGCTCTGACGCTGGGGGCGGGGGCGGCCTTGGCGTCGCCCACCGCCACGATCTCCTCGACCTCACGGACCGACAGCAGCTCGGCCACGATCCGGGTGGCGAGGTGCTCCTGCGCCGCGGGGTCGTCCAGGGACAGCAGGGCGCGGCCGTGCCCGGCGGTGATCGTGCCCGCCGACACCCGGAGCTGGACCTTGGGCGGCAGGTTGAGCAGACGCAGGGTGTTCGTCACGTGGGAGCGGGAACGGCCGACGCGCACGGCCAGCTGCTCGTGGGTCGCGCCGAAGTCGTCGAGGAGCTGCCGGTAGGCCGCCGCCTCTTCCAGGGGGTTGAGCTGTTCGCGCTGGAGGTTCTCGATGAGCGCGTCCAGCAGGAGCTTGTCCTCATCGGTGCTCCGTACGATCGCGGGGATCTCGGAGAGCCCGGCGAGCTTCGAGGCGCGCCAGCGACGCTCCCCCATGATCAGCTCGTAACGTCCCTCTCCGACCGAGCGCACCACGACGGGCTGGAGGAGCCCCACCTCTCGGATCGAGGTGGCCAGATCCTCCAGGGCATCGTTGTCGAAGATGTCCCGGGGCTGGCGCGGGTTCGGCGTGATGTCCTTGAGGGGGATCTCAAGGAAGTAGGCACCCGCGACCGGGTTGAGAGGCACGGTCTGCGGGGCCTCGGGCTGCGGCGCGACCAACGTCGCGATCGCCGCCGGTGCCGGGGCCTCCACGGCCGGGCCGGTCGGGATGAGCGCGCCCAGCCCCTTGCCCAGACCTCTCGGCTGCTTACCTACCACAGTCTCTCCCCCGGCTCAGGGTCCCGCCCTCGGCGGCCTTCACAGTGACGCTCGTGGATGTCCGCGCGTTCACACGGCGGCGCCACGGTAGGCGATCTCACGGGCGGCGTCCATGTAGGCCATGGCCCCGCTGGAGCCCGGGTCGTAGGTCATGACCGACTGGCCGTAGCTCGGGGCCTCGGAGACCCGGACGCTGCGGGGGATCAGCGTCTTGAGCACGGTGTCCCCGAAGTGGGAACGGACCTCCTCGGCGACCTGGGAGGCCAGCCTGGTCCGGCCGTCGTACATCGTCATCAGGATGGTGGACAGGTCGAGCGTGGGGTTCAGGTGGGCGCGGACCAGGTCCACGTTCCGCAGCAGCTGGCCCAGACCCTCCAGGGCGTAGTACTCGCACTGGATGGGGATCAGCAGTTCGTTCGCGGCCATCAGCGCGTTGACGGTCAGCAGGCCGAGCGAGGGAGGACAGTCGATGAGGATGTAGTCGAACTCGACCGCGGTGTAGGCGTTCAGCGCGCGCTGCAGGCGGGCCTCACGGGCGACCATCGAGACCAGTTCGATCTCCGCCCCGGCCAGGTCGATCGTGGCGGGGGCGCAGTAGAGGCCGGGCATGCCCGGGACCTCCTTCACCACATCCGCGAGGGGGACGTCCTCCACGAGCACCTTGTACATGTCCGGCACGTCGCCCCGGTGCTCGATGGACAGCGCCGTGGAGGCGTTGCCCTGCGGGTCGAGGTCCACCACGAGCACCCGCTGCCCGTGCATGGAGAGCGCGGCCGCGAGGTTCACCGATGTCGTGGTCTTCCCGACGCCCCCCTTCTGGTTGGCGACGGTGAAGATGCGGGTCCTGGCCGGCCGGGGCCACTCGTCACCCCGTCCTCCAGTGATGCCTCCGGAAGCGGCCGTAGTCGTCTGAGCGGATGTTTCACGTGAAACCACTGAGCTGAGTGCCTCTCGTACCAACGGCGAGTCGCCGGGATTAAGGGGGGTCTGGGTCACGGTCGTCGTCCTTTCAACCGGCCTGACAGCGCCGACGGGAGCCGCCGACGCGGGCCAGCCCAGACCAGAAGGGCGTCCATCCGACGGGGTGACGGGATCCTCGGGCCAGCCGAGACCGCCTCCCGCGCTCACAATCGCACTTCCACGGTCATCCACTGGCCTCGTACTCGCTTTGCTCGGTCTGTCCTACTGGCCTCGTGTCCGCTTCGCCCGCGAGGCACGATCCTTTCGGCGAGCGCTCTGCCCTACTCCTCCGGAGGCCCGACCGGCGACCACCCGAATGAGAGTTGCAGGCGGCTCGACCTTACCGTGCCCGACCGATACAAGCTCGGCGGTTTGCACCCCACTGGACCGCAATTGCGCCTCGGCGTCCGCCAGTTCCTCCGCCGCCCGTTCTCCCTTCAGCGCCAGAAGCTCACCGCCCTCACGCAGCAGCGGCAGCGCCCACTTCAGCAGCCGGTCCAGCGGTGCGACCGCGCGCGCGGAGGCCACGTCGAACTCGCGCTTGCCCACGAACTCCTCGGCCCGGCCGCGCAGCACCTCGACGTTGTCGAGCCGCAGGGCCTCCACGCACTCTTCCAGGAAAACCGTCCGGCGCAGGAGAGGCTCCATCAGGGTGACCCTGATGTCCGGGCGCACGATCGCCAGAACCAGGCCGGGCAGTCCGGCTCCGGATCCGATGTCCACCAGTCGCACGCCCTCCGGGACGGCTTCGGCGACCACCGCGCAGTTGAGCAGGTGACGGTCCCAGATGCGGGGCACCTCACGAGGGCCGAGCAGCCCGCGTACCACACCGGGACCGGCCAGCAGTCCCGCGAACGCCTCCGCCCTGGACCAGGCATCGCCGGCGAACACCTCGCGCGCAACCTCGGGCGGCTCGGGGATCTGGTCGCTCACTCGACGCTCACTCTTCCTCGGGAACTTCTCTGGGCAGGGAGTTCTAAGGCTAACGGCCCGCTCCGCGCAGCCGTACAAGGGCAGGCCGTGAGAGCAGGACGGAGAGCAGGACGCGAAAAAGGGCCGCCGCCCCTGAAGACCAGGGGCGGCGGCCCTTTCATCGTCTGTGTCGTTACGCGGGCAGGACCACCACGAAACGCCGGGGCTCCTCGCCCTCGGACTCGCTCCGCAGGCCCGCCGCCGCGACCGCGTCGTGCACGATCTTGCGCTCGAACGGGGTCATCGGCTGCAGGGACTTGGGCTCGCCGTTGCGCTTGACGTCCGCGGCGACCTTGCTGCCGAGCTCGGTCAGCTCGGTACGGCGGCGCTCGCGGTAGCCGCCGATGTCCAGCATGAGCCTGGACCGCTCGCCCGTCTGACGGTGGACGGCGAGGCGGGTCAGCTCCTGGATCGCCTCCAGGACCTCACCGTTGGGCCCGACGAGGTCACCGCCCTTGACGTCCACGACCGACACCACGGCGCGGTCGCCTTCGACGTCCATGTCGATGTCACCGTCGATGTCGGCGATGTCGAGCAGACCCTCGACGTAGTCCGCCGCGATCTCGCCCTCCTGCTCCAGCGCAGCGAGATCCGGAGCCGCCTTCGCGGTCTCCTTTTCGGCTTCGGCCTCGGTCACGTCCGGCCACTCCTTTGTGCTGTCGGGGTTGATCGTCAGGATTTCTTGCTACCCGTCCGCTTGCTGCGGGGCTGGCGGGTGGGTTGCTGGCGGACCGCCTTGACCTCCGGCGGAGCGGGAGGAGCCTCGGGCTCGGGCGCGCTCTTTCTGACCTTGCTCAGGATGCTCGGCTTGGGCTCGGGCGTCACCATGTTGCCCTTGGCGTCGGCCACGGGAGAGGGGTGACGGCTGTAGAACCAGTGCTGCTGCCCCAGCGTCCAGAGGTTGGTGGTGACCCAGTAGAGGATCAGGCCGAGGGGGAAGTTCAGTGAGAAGATCGCGAACAGCGGCGAGATGTACATCAGGATCTTCTGCTGCTGCGCCATCGGGTTGTCCGGCATCTGGGCCATCGAGCGGGTCACGCTCTGCCGGACGGTCAGGAAGGTGGTCGCCGAGCTGATCGCCACGAAGATGCCGAGCACGATCTTCGTCTGGATCAGGTTGGCGCCACCGAGCGCCTCGAGTTGCTCGGCGCTGCTCCAGAAGGTCGCCGGCAGGGGGGCGCCGAAGATGTGCGCCGCCCTGGCGCTGTCGACCAGTTCCTGCGACATGCCGAACTTCAGCTGGCCGTGGGCCATCGCGTTCAGCACGGTGAACATCGAGATGAAGATCGGGAACTGGGCCACGACCGGCAGACAGCCACCGAGCGGGTTGGCCCCCTGCCCCTGGTACAGCGCCATGACCTCCTGGTTCATGCGCTGCTTGTCGTTCTTGTAGCGCTTACGGATCTCCTGGACCTTGGGCGCCAGTTCCTGCATCTTCTTCGACGAGCGCATCTGCTTGAGGAAGAGGGGGAAGATCAGCAGCCGCATCAGCACCGTCAGGGTGATGATGGTCAGCGCCCAGGTCAGCCCGCTGTTCGGGTCGAGGAAGCTGCTATAACCCTGGTGAATCCAGGTGATTACTTGGGCGACGGCTGTATACAGCCAGTTCAGCCAGGACAGCTCCACCGAGCTAGCTCCCTTGCGTTTCGTCGGACCGGCCCGGGCGCGGGGGCACCGGGTCAAAACCTCCGGGATGGAATGGGTGGCAACGCCCGATTCTTCGAATCGTCAGCCACGTGCCGCGCAACGCGCCGTGGACGGCGACGGCCTCGAGGCCGTAGGCGCTGCACGAAGGATGGAAGCGGCAACGTGGACCCAGCAGAGGACTCACGTAGGCCCGGTAGAACCGGATAGGAGCCATCAGGATCCTGGCGGCCGGGGAAATCCCGGCGATATGCTGCGCCGTCATCATCGCCCATCCATGCGAGCCTTGGAAGGCTCTCGCCGCCTGAGTAAACGATCCAGCGCGACGTCGAGTTCGGCGGCAAGGCGCTCGCTTCGCGCGGACGCGGCCGGTGGATTGGCGCGTACAACCAGCAGGCTACCTCGCGGAAGACGGTGGAGACGGTCTCGCACGAGGTGTCTCAACTGACGTTTGACCCGATTTCGGGTAACCGAGCCGCCTACCGCACGGCTTACCACAAATCCCACCAAGGGGGATTCGTCTGTTTCTGCACGCATGCGCAAGTGCGCGACCAGGGTGGGACGGCCTGCTCGGCTTCCCTTTCTGACCGCGTCGGCGAACTCCTCGCCCCGGCGCATGCGGGACACGGACGGCAACACAGAGGACCTTGGTTGACCCTGGCAGGTACGGCCATCGCCCGCCGGCTTGCGGCCGACGGGCGACGGTTCGCTGCTGCCTCGGCCCGGCCGGTTGGCCGGGCACGACGGATGCGTCAGGCGGAGAGCTCTGCGCGGCCCTTGCGACGGCGGGCGGCCAGGATGGCGCGACCGGCGCGGGTGCGCATGCGCAGCCGGAAGCCGTGGGTCTTGGCGCGACGACGGTTGTTCGGCTGGAAAGTACGCTTGCTCACGAGTGGGCTCCAGGCTCAAGGCGCGTCCCCAGCACATGGGGACGCTCGACAATGGCTGGCCTGCCGGAAGCGGGGCATGCGAAATAGCCGCCGCGTGACAAGCCGACCGTCGTACGTTACGGGGAACGCGTGCCCCAGGTCAAACCAGAGAACACGCGGTTATAGGTTATCCACGAATCCACAGCCCCTTTATCCACCGGCGCCTCGCCGTCCACAGGATGTGCACTCAGCCTCCCCCACACTGCCACTAGGCTGTGGACAACGTCTTGAACACAGGCTGTGGACAGGGCTACTGTCGGCCCTTCCAGTCCCCAGTCTCCGCTGCCCGGACGTGCTGGACGGCGGGTGCGGGGCTGTGCACACCGTGTGGATTCGATGTGGATTCCAGGCGGCGACCCCGAGAGGGCAACAGGGGCGCCGACATGTGGACAACGGGGGAATCCGGTGTGCCCGGCGGCCATCGGTGTGGATAAACAGATCGCGGTGAGCTCGTGCGGGGGCCGCGTCGACAGGAGGATGGGCCGGGCATGGACGGAATGGACCTCGGCGAGGTGTGGGCGCGGGCGTTGGAGAACTCCCTCAACGGAAGCGTCCCCTCCCAGCAGCGCGTCTGGCTCGGTATGACCCGGCCCTTCGGCCTCATGAACGACACCGTGGTGCTCGCGGCCCCGACCGATTTCGCCAGAGATGTCCTGGAGAACAAGCTTCGTCCGCTGATCAGCCACGCCCTCTCCCAGGAATTCGGCCGCCCGATGCGGGTGGCGGTCATGGTCGACCCGAGCGCGGCGGGCCCGGAGCCGGGCGGCGTGCCGCGCCCGGAGACTTATCCCCAGAGCCAGCCGCAGGGTTATCCCCAGGCTGGGGGTTCCCAGCAGAGTTATACACAGCCGGTGACGTCCCAGCACCACAGCGTTTCCGGCGTCCAGCACCCCTACCAGGGGGCGGGCCCCACCCCCGCGTCGTCCACCGACTATCCACAGCGTCAGCCACAGGGGCAGGCGTTCTCCTACCCTTATCAACAGGGTGAGGAGCCCGCGCAGCCGTACCTCCCGGCGGATCCCCCGGCGTCGGCGCCGGTCGAGCAGAACACCGGGTACGGCCGCGGCGGCTACACCCCGCAGCCGTCGCCGCCCCGGCCGGAGTCCGACGGCTTCGAGCGGCCCTCGCAGGGTTTCGAGCGCCCGACCCCGTCCCAGGCGGCGGGGCCCGTGCAGAACAGATGGGACGGCAGGGGCGGCCGCACGCAGGGAGAACCCGCCCGCCTGAACCCGAAGTACACCTTCGAGACCTTCGTCATCGGCTCCAGCAACCGCTTCGCCCACGCCGCGGCGGTCGCGGTCGCCGAGGCGCCGGCCAAGGCCTACAACCCGCTGTTCATCTACGGTGACTCCGGCCTGGGCAAAACCCACCTGCTGCACGCGATCGGCCACTACGCGCAGAGCCTCTACGACGGCGCCCGGGTGAGATACGTCAGCTCGGAGGAGTTCACCAACGACTTCATCAACTCCATCCGCGACCACAAGGCCGACAACTTCCGCGGCCGCTACCGGGCCGTGGACATCCTGCTCGTGGACGACATCCAGTTCCTGGAGGGCAAGGAACAGACGCAGGAGGAGTTCTTCCACACCTTCAACACCCTGCACAACGCCAACAAGCAGATCGTCATCTCCAGCGACCGCGCCCCCAAGCAGCTGGTCACCCTGGAGGACCGGCTGCGCAACCGGTTCGAGTGGGGCCTGATCACCGACGTCCAGCCGCCCGAGCTGGAGACCCGCATCGCGATCCTGCGCAAGAAGGCGATCCAGGAGGGGCTGGCCGCGCCGCCCGAGGTGCTGGAGTACATCGCCAGCCGCATCTCCACCAACATCCGCGAACTCGAGGGCGCCCTGATCAGGGTCACCGCGTTCGCCAGCCTCAACCGGCAGTCGGTCGACCTGCAGCTCACCGAGGTCGTGCTCAAGGACCTGATCACCGAGGACGCCGGGTCGGAGATAACGATCGCCACGATCATGGCCTCGACCGCGGCGTACTTCGGCCTGTCGATCGACGACCTGTGCGGCGGGTCGCGCTCGCGCGTCCTGGTCACCGCCCGGCAGATCGCCATGTATCTGTGCAGGGAGCTGACCGACATGTCGCTGCCGAAGATCGGCCAGCAGTTCGGCGGCCGCGACCACACCACGGTCATGCACGCCGACCGGAAGATCCGTTCTCTCATGGCCGAGCGTCGATCGATCTACAACCAGGTCAACGAGCTGACCACGAGGATCAAGCAGCAGTCGCGCAATGGATGAGACTTCCCCCACCGTGATGCACAGGCTGTGGAAAACCTTGTGGATCAGCGGTACGGCCTCGGTGGATGACGGAGGGTGGATGTTCCGTCATGATCGTTCACGATTTGACCGGTTCGTCACGTCTCGGCGGCCTGGGGACAACTCTGGGGAGAACCTGGGGAGAACCTGGGGAGAACTCGTGGACATCCTGGGGACGCCCTGTGAAGAGAGTTTTCCCCAGGGACAAAACGACCTCATACCCCGTGGAGAACCTGGGGAAACCTCGTGGATAACCGGTGGACGAACGGCCCCCGATCTGGGGACGGCCTGTGTGCACAGCTCGGTTCTCCCCAGCCCGCCGAGTTCTCCACACCCTCCACCCACACCGCCGGTGGATGAAAAGACGACAGCTGAGCTGCGGAAACATAGGCTGTCCACAGTTTCCACCGCCCCTAATGCGATGACCCCTTGTATCTCTAACTAAGAAATCCAAGACCCATAGCAAGGGTTCCCGGGGAGCAAGCGTGCGGGACGGTGAACACTTGAACCCAAGGCACCGAGCGGACAGCGCTCGACACACAGGAGGCAGATCCACGTGATGTTCCGGATCGAGCGAGACGTGCTCGCTGAGGCGGTCGCATGGACGGCACGCAGCCTGCCGGCGCGCCCTTCCGTGCCGGTGCTCGCCGGCATGCGTCTTGAGGTGACGGACAAGGGGCAGCTCAAGCTCTCCGGTTTCGACTACGAGGTGTCCGCCGAGGTGACCCTCGAACCGCAGACCGGCGAGGCGGGCGTGGTGCTCGTCTCGGGCAGGCTCCTCGCCGAGATCACCAGGGCGCTGCCCGCCCAGCCCGTCGACTTCGTCGTCGAGGGCGCCAAGGCGGTCGTCACCTGCGGCAGCGCCCGGTTCACACTTCTCACCATGCCTGTGGAGGACTATCCCTCCCTGCCGACCATGCCCCCGGCCGCCGGACGGGTCGGCAGCGACGTGTTCGCCTCCGCGGTCGGCCAGGTCGCCGTCGCCGCGGGCAAGGACGACACGCTGCCGATGCTGACCGGCGTGCGCATGGAGATCGAGGGCGACACCGTCACCCTCGCCGCGACCGACCGCTACCGCCTCGCCGTCCGCGAGCTGAAGTGGCAGCCGGGCCAGCCCGACTTCTCCGCGGTCGCCATGATCCCCGGCAAGACGCTCGCCGACGCGGCCAAGGCGCTGGGGAGCACCGGCGCCGAGGTCGAGATCGCGATGAGCTCCGTCGGTGGCACCGGCGAGGGCATGATCGGTTTCTCCAGCGCCGGTCGCCGCACGACCACCCGCCTGCTCGACCCGGAGTTCCCCAAGTACCGCTCGCTGCTGCCGACGGAGTTCTCCGCCAAGGCCGAGCTGTCCACGGGCACCTTCGTCGAGGCCGTCAAGCGCGTGGCCCTGGTCGCCGAGCGCAACACCCCGGTGCGGCTGGCCTTCCGGGACGGCGAGGTCGTCCTGGAGGCGGGCAGCGGCGACGAGGCGCAGGCGGTCGAGGTGCTGCCGGTCGACTTCGAGGGCGACGACATCAACATCGCCTTCAACCACCAGTTCCTGCTGGAGGGGCTGGGCGCGATCGACTCCGACGTGGCCAGGCTGCAGATGACCACCTCGACCAAGCCGGCCATCCTCACCGGTGGAAAGCCCGTGGACGACGGGGGCGTTCCCGACTACCGCTACCTGATCATGCCCATCCGCCTGTCCAGCTGACGGGTCCCCGGGCCCTCGCCCGAGGCGGGTGAGCGGCGGACCGGGCCGGGTAGGAACGGGCGATGACCTCGATCATGGTGAAGGCGTGCCTCAACGGGAGCAGGAAGCCCGGTGACCACCCGGCACTCCCCCTGACCCCCCTGCAACTCGCTGAGGCGGCCCGTGAGGCTCGTGAGGCGGGTGCGGCGGCTGTTCACATGCACCCGCGCGACGAGGCGGGCAGGGAGTCTCTCAGCGCCGCCTGCGTCGGCGCGGCCGTGCGCGCCGTACGGCGGGCCTGTCCCGGTCTGCCCGTCGGGGTGAGCACGGGCCTGTGGATGACGGGCGGGGACGCCGGCGCGCGGGGCGAGGCCGTCAGGGGGTGGGCGGCGCTGCCCGGCGGGGAACGGCCCGATTTCGCCTCGGTGAACCTTTCCGAGCCCGGCTTCACCGGCCTGTGGCATGATCTTCGGCGGCTCGGCGTGGACGTCGAGGCCGGCGTCTGGTCGACCGGCGACGCCGAGGCGCTCGCCGCGACCGGGCTGGAGTGCGTGCGGGTGCTCGTCGAGATCATCGGGGGCGCCCCGGACACGGCCGTGTCCCGGGCGCACGCCGTGCTGCGCCGGCTCGACGAACTGGCCGTCGCCGGCCCGCGGCTTCTCCACGGAGAAGGGGAACCCGCCTGGATACTTGTCGACGAGGCCGGGCAGTTGGGACTGGCCACGCGCATCGGTCTGGAAGACGTTCTCCACAGCCCTGTGGGCGAGCCGGTCGGCGGAAACGCCGACCTGGTACGACTCGCGCTGGCGCGCCTGGTGTAGGTGGATGATGGAACCCTGAAGGGGGTGCTCGTATGCAGATCGGCATGATCGGGCTGGGCAAGATGGGCGGCAACATGGCCGAGCGGCTGCGCCGCGGCGGCCACGACGTCGTCGGCTACGACCGGGACCCGGCGGCCAGTGACGTCTCCAGCCTGAAGGAGCTGGTCGACCGGCTTCAGGAGCCGCGCGCCGTGTGGGTCATGGTGCCCGCGGGCGCGCCGACCCAGGCGACGGTCGAGGAGCTCGGCACCCTGCTGTCGCCCGGGGACGTCGTGGTCGACGGCGGCAACTCGCACTACCTCGACGACCAGAAGCACGCCGCCGACCTCGGCGCCAAGGGGATCGGCTTCGTCGACTGCGGGGTGAGCGGCGGCGTCTGGGGCCTGGAGAACGGTTATGCCCTGATGGTCGGCGGAGGCGACGCCGACATCGAGCGGCTGAGGCCGGTCTTCGACACCCTCCGGCCCGCGGAGGGCGGCTTCGTCCACGCGGGAGCCGTCGGCGCCGGCCACTTCGCGAAGATGGTCCACAACGGCATCGAGTACGGCATGATGCAGGCCTTCGCCGAGGGCTGGGAGCTGCTGGAGGCCTCCGACGTCGTGACCGACGTGCCGGGCGCGTTCAGCAGCTGGCGGCACGGCACCGTCATCCGCTCCTGGCTGCTGGACCTCATGGTCCGCGCGCTCGACCAGGACCCGGAGCTGGCCGACCTCAGGGGCTACGCCGAGGACTCCGGCGAGGGCAGGTGGACGGTCCAGGCGGCCGTCGACCACGCGGTCCCGCTGCCGGTCATCACCGCCGCGCTGTACGCCAGGTTCGCCTCCCGGCAGGAGGACCCGCCGGCCATGAAGGTGATCGCGGCCCTGCGCAACCAGTTCGGCGGCCACGCGGTCACCTCCAAGGAGGGGGAGACCGGCAGGGGCGCGGACGCCCCCGGCGCCGACGTCACCCCGCCGGTCGAGGCCGACAGGTAGCGATCCGGGTTTCGGGGCGGCCCGTTTCCGGGGTTTCCGGTTGCGGGCTCCCGGGACTCCCCGTCGCGCGCGGGTTCTCCCGAGGTCTCCCCGGGTTTTCCGGTTCCTCCGGGTTCTCCACAGGCGGGTGCGGGCTTTCCACCTGTTCGCGCGGGCGGCGGCCGTACGGGCACGGTGGGGCCCCGGCGGCGGGTCCGGACGGCTAGTCTTCCTGAGGTGCATGTCGCCCACCTCTCGCTGACCGACTTCCGGTCCTACGACACCGTGGAGCTCGGCCTGGAGCCGGGCGTCACGGCGTTCGTCGGGCCGAACGGGCAGGGCAAGACCAACCTGGTCGAGGCGCTGGGCTACGTCGCCACGCAGTCCAGCCACCGGGTCGCCAACGACGGGCCGCTGGTGCGTCACGGCGCCGCGCGCGCGGTCGTGCGGTCCGTGGTCGTGCGCGAGGACCGGCGGGCCCTGATCGAGCTGGAGATCAATCCCGGGCGGGCGAACCGGGCCAGGCTGAACCGCGCGCCCGTGTCCCGCCCGCGTGACGTCATCGGCATGCTGCGCACGGTCCTGTTCGCTCCCGAGGACCTCGCCATGGTCAAGGGCGACCCCTCCGAACGGCGCCGCTATCTCGACGATCTGCTGGTGGCCAGGACGCCCCGTTTCGCGGGGGTCCGCGCCGACTACGACCGGGTGCTCAAGCAGCGTGGCGCCCTGCTGCGCACGGCGGCGCAGTCACGGCGGGGCGGCCGGAGCGGCCGGAGCGGGCGGCGGGCCGAGAACGACTCGGCGTTCGCCGCCGCGGGGGCAGGAGACCCGCTGAGCACCCTGGACGTCTGGGACGCGCACCTGGCCAGGCACGGCGCCGAACTGCTCGCCGCCAGGCTCGACCTGATCGAGGAGCTGCGGCCGCGGGTCGCGGCCTCGTACGCCGCGCTCGCGCCCGGTTCGGCGCCGGCGTGCCTCGACTACCGGGGCACCCTGCCCGTGACGGAGCCGGTGGGGGCGGAGCCGGTGGTGACGGAGACGGGGCGGGAGGACCTGGAGAAGCGGCTGCGGGCCGCCCTGCTCGAGGTCCGCGGCTCCGAGCTGGAGCGCGGCGTCACGCTCGTCGGCCCGCACCGCGACGACCTGTTCCTGGGGCTGGGAGAGCTGCCCGCGCGGGGCTACGCCAGCCACGGCGAGTCGTGGTCGTTCGCGCTGGCGCTCAGGCTGGCCGCCTACGACCTGCTCAGGGCCGACGGCGGCGATCCCGTGCTGATCCTCGACGACGTCTTCGCCGAGCTGGACAGTCAGCGCCGCCGCCGCCTGGCCGAGATCGTGGCCCCCGCGGAGCAGGTGCTGATCACCGCCGCGGTCGCCGCCGACGTGCCCGGCGAGCTGACCGGCGCCCGTTTCGACGTCGCCGAGGGGAAGGTGAACCGTGTCCGATGACAGGCCCGGCGCGCCCGGCGCCGTACCGTCCCCGTCCCCGTCCCCGTCACTGTCTCCGTCACTGTCCCCGTCGTCGGCGGCGTCACCCGGGTGGGAGGCGGCGGAGCCCGGATCGGCCAGGAGCGCGGCGGCCAAGGGCGCCGCGCTGGCGAGGGAGAAGCTGGCCCAGGCCAGGGCCGACGCCGCCAAGCGCGGGCAGCTGCCCCGGCGCGAGCCACGGCGCAGGGCGCAGGGGCCGCGCAGGGACCACGGCGACCCCCAGCTCTTCGGCAGGGCCATCTCCGACCTGCTCGCCGACCGGGGCTGGGAGCAGTCCGTCGCGGTCGGCGGGGTGTTCGGCCGCTGGAAGGAGATCGTCGGCCCCGATCTGGCCGCGCACACCACGCCGGAGACCTTCGCCGACGGAGAGGTCCTGGTGGCGGCGGACTCGACCGCCTGGGCCACGCAGGTCAGGCTGCTGGCGAGGACGCTGGTCAGGCGGTTGAATGAGGAACTGGGCGACGGGACCGTGCAGCGGGTGAAGGTGCGGGGCCCGGTGAACGGGCCGCGACCCAGCGGTGGCCTGCGCGTCACCGGCAGCCGCGGTCCGGGCGACACCTACGGGTGACCCGCAACCCGGAAAACGGATCAGCGGCCTTTCTGGCGCGATGAGCCCCCTCCCTGTAGGGGGATGTTCAAGCGGAGGGTGGACGCGCGACAGAGGCTTCCAGAGCCCGTCAATGCCACACGACCCGTTCCGAGCCGCTAGAATGAAATCGAATTCCGGACACGTCCACTTGCGTGATCACCCCGGCCTCCGGTCGACTCCCCTGGGTGAACGCATCGGGGCATTCACGACGGTGACGGGCACGGCGGGGCTGACAGGCTCTCTCGCCGCGTGTCCGCGGCAGGAGGATTTCGCACTTGTCCTACGACGCTAGCTCAATCACCGTACTCGAAGGACTCGAGGCGGTCCGTAAGCGCCCAGGCATGTACATCGGCTCGACCGGTGAACGTGGTCTGCACCACCTCGTCTACGAGGTCGTGGACAACTCCGTCGACGAGGCCCTGGCCGGGCACGCCGACAGGATCGAGGTGACCCTCCTCGCGGACAACGGCGTGCGGGTCGTCGACAACGGCCGAGGCATTCCCGTCGGCATCGTCGAGGCGGAGGGCCGTCCCGCCGTCGAGGTCGTCCTGACCGTGTTGCACGCGGGCGGCAAGTTCGACAGCAAGTCGTACGCCGTCTCCGGCGGTCTGCACGGCGTCGGCGTCTCGGTGGTGAACGCCCTGTCCACGGCGCTGGAGGTGGAGATCCGCACCGACGGCCATCACTGGCGGCAGAGCTACTCCCACTCCAAGCCGACCGCCCCCCTGGCGAAGGGGGAACCGACCGAGGAGACCGGCACCTCGATCACCTTCTGGGCCGACGACACCATCTTCGAGACCACCACGTGGAGTTTCGAGACGCTCTCGCGCCGCTTCCAGGAGATGGCCTTCCTGAACAAGGGCCTGACGATCTCACTGCGTGACGAGCGGCCCGACCACGTCGTCA
Source organism: Streptosporangium sp. NPDC051022 (assembly GCF_040683035.1). NCBI lineage: Bacteria > Bacillati > Actinomycetota > Actinomycetes > Streptosporangiales > Streptosporangiaceae > Streptosporangium > Streptosporangium sp. NPDC051022. Next base: position 128,616 of record NZ_JBFBCF010000018.1, read on the forward strand.
ACGGCGAGCCCGCCGAGGCGATCTACCACTACGAGGGCGGTCTTTCCGACTTCGTCCAGCACCTGAACTCCAAGAAGGAAGCCGCGCACGTCTCGGTGATCGACTTCGAGGAGCACGGCGAGGGCATCTCCGTCGAGATCGCCATGCAGTGGAACAACTCCTACAGCGAGTCGGTCTACACCTTCGCCAACACCATCAACACCGCGGAGGGCGGCACCCACGAGGAGGGCTTCCGCGCGGCGCTGACGTCGATCGTCAACCGCTACGCGCGCGAGCAGAAGTTCCTCAAGGAGGGCAAGGACGACAACCTCACCGGTGAGGACATCCGCGAGGGTCTCACCGCGATCATCTCGGTGAAGCTGGCCGACCCGCAGTTCGAGGGCCAGACCAAGACCAAGCTGGGCAACACCGAGGCCAAGTCGTTCGTGCAGAAGGCCTGCAACGACCACCTGCGCGACTGGTTCGAGCGCAACCCCGGCGAGGCCAAGGACGTCATCAACAAGTCCCTGCAGGCCTCCCGCGCCCGCATCGCGGCCCGCCAGGCCCGCGACCTCACCCGGCGCAAGTCGCTGCTCGAGTCGGGCTCGGGCCTGCCGGGCAAGCTGGCCGACTGCCAGTGGAGCGATCCGGAGAAGTGCGAGCTGTTCATTGTCGAGGGCGACTCGGCCGGCGGCTCGGCCAAGGGCGGCCGCGACTCCAAGTACCAGGCCATCCTGCCCATCCGCGGCAAGATCCTGAACGTGGAGAAGGCCCGCATCGACAAGGTGCTGAAGAACGCCGAGGTCCAGGCGCTGATCACCGCCATGGGCGCCGGCGTTCACGACGAGTTCGACATCGCCAAGCTCCGCTACCACAAGCTCATCCTGATGGCGGACGCCGACGTCGACGGCCAGCACATCAACACGCTGCTGCTGACGCTGCTGTTCCGTTTCATGCGCCCGCTGATCGAGGCCGGGCACGTCTACCTGTCCCAGCCGCCGCTCTACAAGATCAAGTGGGACCGTCGCGGCGAGGACGCCTCCTACGCCTACTCCGACCGCGAACGCGACGCGATCATCGACGACGGCATCCAGCGGGGCAAGCGCGACCCGCGCCTGCACGACGGCATCCAGCGGTTCAAGGGTCTGGGCGAGATGAACGCCGGCCAGCTCTGGGACACCACGATGAACCCCGACACCCGCGTGCTCCTCCAGGTCACCCTCGACGACGCCGCCCAGGCCGACGAGCTGTTCAGCGTTCTCATGGGTGAGGACGTCGAGGCTCGCCGCTCCTTCATCATCAGGAACGCGCGAGACGTCCGTTTCCTCGATGTGTAGCGGCAGCCGTACAGACCTCTCTTTCGAAAAGGACTCTCACCCGTGACGGAAGTGAACACTCCGCCCACAGAGCAGCGCATCGAACCGGTCGACATCCAGTCGGAGATGCAGCGCAGCTACATGGACTACGCGATGTCCGTCATCGTGTCCCGCGCGCTGCCCGACGTCCGCGACGGGCTCAAGCCGGTGCACCGCCGCGTGCTCTACGCCATGTACGACGGCGGCTACCGTCCCGACCGCGGTTACTTCAAGTGCTCGCGCGTCGTCGGCGACGTGATGGGCTCCTACCACCCGCACGGCGACTCCTCGATCTACGGCACCGTCGTACGGCTCGCCCAGCCCTGGGCGCTGCGCTACACCCTGGTCGACGGCCAGGGCAACTTCGGGTCGCCGGGCAACGACATGCCCGCCGCCATGCGATACACCGAGTGCAAGCTCGCGCCGATCGCCATGGAGATGATCCGTGACATCGACAAGGACACCGTCGACTTCCAGCCCAACTACGACGGCCGTTCCCAGGAGCCGCTGGTCCTGCCGTCGAGGTTCCCGAACCTCCTGGTCAACGGATCGACCGGCATCGCGGTCGGCATGGCGACGAACATCCCGCCGCACAACCTGCGCGAGGTGTCCGACGGCGTCAAGTGGGCCCTGCAGAACCCCGAGGCCGACGACGACGAGCTCCTCGAGGCTCTGATCGCCCGGATCAAGGGGCCCGACTTCCCGACCGGCGCCCTGATCGTCGGCCGCCGGGGCATCGACGACGCCTACCGCACCGGCCGCGGCTCGATCACCATGCGGGCGATCGTCGAGGTCGAGGAGGACGCCAAGGGCCGCCAGTGCCTGGTCGTCACCGAACTGCCCTACATGGTCAACCCGGACAACCTCGCGCTGTCGATCGCCGAGTCGGTCAAGGACGGCCGGATCAGCGGCATCGCCGACGTCCGCGACGAGAGCTCCTCCCGGGTCGGCCAGCGCCTGGTCATCGTGCTCAAGCGCGACGCGGTCGCCAAGGTCGTGCTGAACAACCTCTACAAGCACACCCAGCTGCAGACCACCTTCGGCGCCAACATGCTGGCGCTGGTCGACGGCGTGCCGCGGACCCTGCGCCTGGACCAGTTCGTCCGCCACTACATCACCCACCAGATCGAGGTCGTGGTCCGCAGGACGCGCTACCTCCTGCGCAAGGCCGAGGAGCGGGCCCACATCCTGCGCGCGCTGCTCAAGGCGCTCGACCGGATGGACGAGGTCATCGCGCTGATCCGGCGCTCGCCGTCGGCCGCCGCCGCCCAGGGCGCCCTCATCACGCTCCTGGAGATCGACGAGGTCCAGGCGCAGGCCATCCTCGACATGCAGCTGCGCAAGCTGGCCGCCCTGGAGCGGCAGCAGATCACCGACGAGTACGACGCGCTGATGGTCCACATCATCGACTACCAGGAGATCCTGGCCTCGCCGGAGCGGCAGCGGACGATCGTCTTCGACGAGCTCTCGGAGATCACCTCCAAGTACGGCGACGACCGCAAGACGGACATCATCGCCTACGAGGGCGACATGTCGATCGAGGACCTCCTCGCCGAGGAGGACATGGTCGTCACGATCACCCGCGGCGGCTACGCCAAGCGCACCAACACCGACCTCTACCGCGCGCAGAAGCGCGGCGGCAAGGGCGTGCGCGGCGCGCAGCTGCGCCAGGACGACATCGTCGACCACTTCTTCGTCACCACGACCCACCACTGGCTGCTGTTCTTCACCAACAAGGGCCGCGTCTACCGGGTCAAGGCGTATGAGCTTCCCGACTCGGGCAGGGACGCCCGCGGCCAGCACCTGGCCAACCTGCTGGCCATGCAGCCGGACGAGGTCGTCATGGAGGTGCTGGACCTGCGTGACTACGAGGTCGCGCCGTACCTCGTGCTGGCCACGCGGAGCGGTCTGGTGAAGAAGACCCGGCTGTCGGAATACGACTCGCCGCGCTCGGGTGGCCTCATCGCCATCAATCTACGGGAAGATGACGAGGTGATCGCCGCCAGACTGGTCTCCGAGGACGACGACCTCCTGCTGGTCTCCCGCGGCGCGCAGTCCATCCGCTTCACCGCCTCCGACGAGGCCCTGCGGCCGATGGGCCGGGCGACCAGCGGTGTGATCGGCATGCGTTTCCTCGAAGGTGACGAACTTCTGGCGATGAACCGGATCGCGGACGGCGATGATGTGTTGATCGCGACCGAGGGTGGGTATGCCAAGCGCACACCCGCCGATCAGTACCCTGTGCAGGGAAGAGGCGGCAAGGGTGTCCTGACCGCCAAGATCGTTAGCGCTCGTGGCAAGCTGGTTGGGGCTGTCATGGTCAGTTCGGAGGACGAGGTCTTCGCGATCACGTCCGCCGGCGGGGTTATCCGGACCAGCGCAGGGGAGATCAAACAGTCTGGTCGCCAGACCATGGGGGTGCGTCTGATGAATCTGGTGGAGGGCGACAGCGTCGTGGCTCTCGCCCGCAACGCCGAGGCGTTGGAGACTGAGGAAAACGGGGAAGGTGAGTAGCCCGTGAGCTCTCAGTCCAGGCCTGGACCACGTCCTGCATCCTCGTCGACACGCGATCAGGTGACCGCGAAGATGGACAAGGCCACCGGACCGGACCCCGCGGAGGTGGTCGAGTCGCCGGCAGACGGTGGTAAGCCCACGCCGGAGACCGATAATTCGGTAACCGACGATTTCAAGGGCAGGCAGAGTGTGACCGCCATCGAGGACGGCAAGACAAGCGACAACACAACACGCATACGCCCGGCGGCTCCGGAGTCCGGAAACGCCGCCTGGACACCGGGAGGGCTGTCGGGGCCGCCTCCGGCACCGGACAGGCCGGACAGCAAGAAGACGTCCGACACCTCCCCGAGAGCGCCTCGCAAGGCCCACCTGGTGCTGCGCAGGGTGGAGCCGTGGTCGGCCATGAAGTTCAGCTTCGTGGTCTCACTGGTCTGCTTCGTGGTGCTGTTCGTCGCGGTCGCGGTGCTCTACATGGTGCTGAACGGCCTGGGCGTGTTCGACAACATCATCCAGACGGTCAACCAGTTCACCGTCTCGGACGGCAAGCCCTCGGCCAGCGGCTTCGACATCGCCTCCTGGTTCGAGCCGGTCCGCATCCTCGGCTACACCGCCCTGATCGGCGCCGTGAACGTCGTGCTGATCACGGCCCTGGCCACCCTCGGCTCGGTGATCTACAACATCGCCTCCGACCTGGTCGGCGGCGTCGAGGTCACCTTCAGCGAGGCCGAGTAGGCGTCCGCCGCCATGTCCCCGGCCTGCGGACCGGGGACATGGCGCAAGCGGGTGCCGGAACAGGGTAAGCTTTTCCCTGTTCGAGCGGACGGAATCAAACGGATTCGCCTCAGCGGGGTGAATGCGATACCGTTCTCGCACGTGACAAGGGGCTATAGCTCAGACGGTTAGAGCGCTTCCCTGATAAGGAAGAGGTCCCAGGTTCAAGTCCTGGTAGCCCCACATAGTAATCCCAGCTCAGAGGCTAGATCCCAAGATCGTGGATCTGGCCTCTTGATCGTTTGTTAGCCGTTTGTTAGCGGGATCGCCCCCGACCAGGTGACAGAGATCAGTCCACATCGACAGCAGGCGGATGTCGGGTAACCCCTTGTCCCCGGGGTGGTGAACATCTCGGGCGCGTTTCTCGGCAGCCTATTCATGCTCATTCCGACTACCTGGCACCCTTCGATCGCTTCAGCGGGATGATGCTCTGATGGGCCAGTCGCTTGCCACCCAGTTCCTCCACAGCGACCTGGACATCCCCTGCCCGGCGTGCCGGTACATCATGTGGGTGCGCTGGTCGGAGATCGTCGCTCAGTGCGTCATCACCTGTCCGTGCTGCCGGATCGACGTACGGCTGACCGACGGCGAAGGCGGCATGCAGACCGCTGGTAGCGCCATCGAGCAGCAGATCAACCAAGCCCTGAAAGGCCTGTTCGGATGAGGTACCAGCAGGACCTGCAAGTCGCCCTTCGTGATCGGCTGCGTCGTGTCATGACCGAGCACTTTATGACGGCGGGGCATCAGGTCCGACTGATCGTCGATTGGATCGCCACACAACCTCCACTGGTTGCGATCCTTGCGGAGGCACAGCGGGCGGAACCAGATCTGGATCTGGATGAGTTCATCAAGTCATTCGAACGGGTATTCACATGGTCGAGCCGGACCGAGGAAGGTCAGGCAGCGCTCATCTGGAAACTCATGCAGCAGGTGGCGGATGAAGACCGGAAGGGTGAGGGATCCCGGCAAACCATTATCAGCTACGCGAGCACGCTCAGCAGCCGTAGAGATCTCAATGACAACTGGCGAGAATTCGCTGAGCGAGTCCTGGCTCCGCTGTTTGAGTTTCTGTCCGAGCGGGTTGGTGTGGCGAGCAGTGTCCTCTACGTGCTCGAACGTTATGTGCGTCAGGTGGAGTGGTTCGACCGCGAGAAACTTCACGCGCGCTTCAAGGAGCACAGTCGAACCGGTGAGGAGATCTACAACCTTGATCTCCAGCGGTTTCTCTTTCTGGACGGAAACTACATCACCCATGCCAAGCCACGATCCGCTTCAGGTGAGGCTGACCTGATCGGTGGGCTGGAGACTCACGATCCCTTGATCTGTGACGGGAAGATCTTCGATGGAAGCGGACGGGGAAAGAGCTACCTTGCCAAGGGCTTCAACCAGATCGTCCAGTATGCCCAAGACCACTAGAAGAACGTCGCCTACCTGGTCGTGTTCAACGTCACCGATCGAGTCCTTGAGTTCCCGTCCGAAGGCATCGACAAGGCATGGCCGCCCTTCGTGGAGATGTTCGGTGTTCGTGTCTACTTCATTGTGATTCGTGCCTACCCACCCCAGGCCACCGCGAGCAAGCTGGGGAAGGCTAGCCCGAGTGTCATCACGCGAGACGATCTTGTTAATCCTGATGCCGATTGATCACCAGCCACGGATGGACTCAGGCAGACCTTCGCCCCTATTCGCCGAAGCCTGACTCGCCGTATCTCCGGCAGCGGTTTACCTGACGCCTTGCTTTGAGCCGATATCGGGAGGCCAACTGTCGGCCGTATCCGGCATGCTGGTGATTACTTGACCGATCTGAGGTGGTGACGTGATGTGAGTGAACTGATCAGCAGGACCACTCGTGGACTGTTCCGTGATCTCATGACCGGTGTCACCGTTGGAGAGATCGAGGCGGCCTTCCAAGACGAGCTCTTCGCGCCCAGCACGACGAGCACCTACCAAGACACCAGCGTGAGGCGATCACGCACGCAGGAGTATCTCGAAGCCGTCGACTGGAGCGACGCCAACCACGTCAACAGAGTTCTGCGCGTTTTCGAGCGGCTGACTCATGGCTTTGAGCCGCAGTACAGCAGCAAGTTCTTCCAATCGCTGAAGCGCGACGGCTACCTTCTCGATGAAGAGAGCGGACACATCACGCCAGTTGGTCCACGGTTCTCCCTGGACTCACTGAAGAACCTCTCCGATGCCTCGGCGATCCGTCAGCAGCTCGGACGTATTCAGCGTGCCATCATCGACGATCCGGCACTGGCCGTTGGCAGCGCCAAAGAGCTCATCGAAAGCACGGCCAAGGTCGTCCTGAAGGAGCGAGGCCTGCCCGTGGACGACAAGGCCGACCTGCCAGCCCTGGTACGAGATGCACAACAGGCCCTCGGCCTTCACCCGTCATCAGCTATCCCCGGACCTGACGGCAGCGACGCGGTCAAGAAGATCCTTGGCGCCGTGTCGTCCATAGCGATCGGTCTGGCCGAACTGCGTAATCGTGGTTACGGCACCGGACACGGTCCAGCGAGCGTGCCGGTGGGGCTTGGGGCTCGGCACGCGCATTTGGCCGTCAACGCCGCCTTCACGTGGTGCCAGCTTGTTCTGGACACACTGGCCGATCCCAAGGCGCCTTGGCAGAAGGCTAAGAACTGAGCAATCGAGCTACCCGTTGTTCGGCCAGACGGCCAGCGAGCCCTGTGGGACTCGCTGGCCGTTTCTCTCTTGGCCCCTGCGACGTGGCCACCGTGCTGGTCGCCGACGGCGCGGGCAACCACGCCGACACCGAGACCTTCTACCTGGCCGGCCCCGGCGGCATCGAACGGCTCGGCGGCAACGACCCCAACCGGGGCCGTCACGGCGGGATCGGCGCCACTTACGAGGCCTTCACCGAACACTTCGGCTGGCACCCGCAGGAGGCGGGCAAGACGATGGCCCTGGCTTCCTACGGAGATCCGACCGCCTACCTCGCACCGTTGTTCGACATCCACGACACCCGCGTCTACGGGCGGCTGGAGACCACCCACGCCCGCGGCGTCGCAGCCCTCGCTGCGGTGACCGGCTTCGACTTCGGCCCGCCGGGCAGCCGGGGCGACCACCCGCGTGGCATCGACGCCGCGGCTTACCTCCAGGACCAGGTGGAGCAGGTGCTGTGCGCGCTGGTCCGGGTGGTCGTCTCGGTCACCGGGGTGAGCCAGGTGTGCATGGCCGGTGGGGTCGCGCTCAACTGCGTCGCCAACGACAGGATCCGACGCCTGCCCGAGGTGAGCGGCCTGTTCGTCCCGCCCCCGGCCTCCGACCGCGGCCAGGCCCTTGGCAACGCCCTGTACGGCCTGCACCGCCTCACCGGCGAACTGCCGCGCCGCCCCCTGACCACAGACTCCTTCGGCCGCTCCTACACCGACGAGGAGATCGAACTGGCCCTGAACCGCGATCCCCGCTCGGGCCTGGTCGAGCGCCGCTTCGCCCTCTTCACCTGGCGGCGGGAGAGCGACATCGCCGCCTGCGCCGCACAAATGCTCACCGACGGCCGCCTGATCGGCTGGTTCCAGGGCGGCAGCAAGCTCGGCCCCCGGGCACTGGGCAACCGCTCGATCCTGGCCGACCCGCGCAGCACCGCCGGCCGGGACGCGTTGAACGACCGGATCAAGCACCGCGAGCCCTTCCGGCCGTTCGCCCCCGCCGTACTCGACGCTCACGCCTCCCGCTGGTTCGGCCTGGACGGCCCGTCCCCGTTCATGCTGCTCGCGCCCGCCGTCCACGACGGTGCCAAGGAGCGGACCCCTGGAGTGGTCCACGTCGACGGAACCGCCCGTGTCCAGACCGTCACCCGGCGGCCTCCCCGCGCTTCGCCGTGCTCATTGAGCACTTCAGGGCCCTCACCGGCGTGCCCGTCGTGCTCAACACCAGCTTCAACGACCGCGAACCGATCGTGGAGAGCCCGGCCGACGCGCTCGCGACGTTCCAAGCCGGTGACCTGGACGCGCTGTGCCTGGGCGACTACCTGGTGGAGAAGATCTGATGAGGTGGGCGTGCTGAGACGATAGGGAGATGAGCACCCCGAGGATCCGAGAGGCGGCCCGCGCCATCGTCCTGGACGAGGACGACCGCGTCCTGCTGCTCCGCTACGACGAGGGCGACGGGGTCTTCTGGGCCACTCCCGGAGGAGCCCTCGACCCGGGCGAGGACCACCGGGCCGCCGTTCGCCGGGAACTCAGTGAGGAACTCGGCGTCACGGACGTGGAGCTCGGCCCGCAGATCGCCACTCGCACCAAGGAGCACCTGATCCAGGGAGAAACCGTCCGCCAGGTCGAGCGCTACTTCGTCGTCCGGATCCCTGCCGATCGCGTCGACCTCGCCCGCGCCACCCAGACGGACGGCATCCTGGCCTGGGAATGGTGGACGCTGGCGGACCTACGTGCCGCCGACCAGGTGGTCTACCCGATCGGACTCACGGCGCTGATCGACCACTTCCTCTCACGGCGATGGCGTGCACTCGGCCATCGTCCAGGCCACCAAGCCCACCGCCGGGCCGGGGCTGGAGATCCGGCCGATGCGTCACAGCGACGCTGATCAGGTGCTGGCCATCTACCAGGCGGGCCTGGACGACGGCCAGGCCGGCTTCGAGACGACGGCACCCAGCTGGGAGGGGTTCGCCGCGGGCAAGCTGGCGCACCCGCGGTATGTGGCCGTCGACACCGCGACCGGCCAGGTCGTCGGCCGGGTGGCCGCCTCGCCGGTCTCTGTCCGGTCTGTGTATGCCGGGGTGGTCGAGCACAGCGTCTACGCCCATCCGGGCCGCCAGGCGCGCGGGATCGGCCGGGCGTTGCTGGAGGCGTTCATCGCCGCCGACGAGGATGCCGGGATCTGGACGATCCAGGCCGGGATCTTCCCCGGCAACGCCGCCAGTCTCGCCCTGCACGACAAGCTCGGTTTCCGCGTGTCGGCACCCGCGAACGTTTCGGTTGTCACCGCGGCGTCTGGCGGGATGTGGTCATGCTGGAGCGGCGCAGCGCTGTCGCTGGACGATAGGAGTGCTCCTGCGAGGATGTCACCTCTGCCGGTCGCAGATGACGTCCCAGGGGCGGCGTTCACTCGCTCGCGGAGGCGTGACGAGCCATCTTGATCGCTGAGATCAGCAGAATGGCGGCCAAGATGGGGATGAGGACCAGATCGGGGATCACGCCGAGCAACAGGCCGCCCAGCAGGGCGCCGGTGATCGACCCGGCGGCCATGACGACGGCGAATCGCCGGTTGGCGCTCAGGACGGCGAAGCTGCCGTCTCGGCTGTAGCGGGCGAAGGCCACCAGCATGGTGGGCAGGGACACCAGCAGCGACAGGCTCCCGGCGGTCTTGATGTCGATGGCGTACAGCAGCACGATCGCAGGGATCAGCAGTTCCCCGCCGGCCACGCCCATGATGGCGGCCACCACGCCGATACCGAACCCGGCCGCGACCCCGGCGACCGTCCGCACCGGGCCGGGCAGGACCGGCGAACCCAGGGCGGTGAAATGGGTGAACAGCAGGGCAGCGGCCATGAGCGTCATCAGGACCGCCAGCACCGTGTACAGGGTGGTGGTACGCATCCGCACCGCCCAGGACGCTCCGGCCCATGCGCCCAGCAGGCTTCCGGCCAGCAGGTTGGCCGCGACCGCCCAGTGCGTGCCCAGGTCGACGAAGGAGACGGCGGCCAGGCGGGCAGGCAGCGCGGTGAGCACCACGACCAGGCTGATCGCCTTGTTCACGATGACCGCCGACAGCGCGGCGAACCCGAACAGGCCGATCAGCAGCGGCAGCCGGAACTCCGCGCCACCCAGGCCGATCATCCCGCCCAGAACGCCGACCGCGACCCCGGCGGCGAAAGCCAAAGATGGTGACCGCATCGCGCGCCCCTGCGCCGTGCTGTCGTCTTCGGTCACACCCACCATGCTCTCCTCCACCTGGGGCGTCGCCCTATTTTCCGGTAGGGATGTCAACCCGTCTGGGCGGGGGCAGGCCGAGGGTGTCCAGGTCGTGGAAGGGCCGCAGGCCGGAGGTGATGTCGGCGAGGATGAAGGCATCGCGGCCCAGGAAGTTGATGTGGTCGAAAGCGATCGGCGACAACCTGGCGCACATCTCCTCGGCGAGCGGCAAGCCCTGAACGCGTGGCTGCTTGGCGGCAGTGTCCAGGCGCGCCGTCCGGCATGACTGCCCCCTACGCCCGGCATATGCGATGTCGGGTGTGTCAGGCGCGTTTCGCAGGCCGCGGATGTCGAGATGTGAGGTATGGCAGTTATGTGCCTGTGGCTGTTCATGTGCCGTTTGCCCGATTAGAATCGACGAGTGTCAATATCGACAGAAGTCGAATTCGATATTTATCGATTCCATGAGGGCGTTCGGGGAGCGTTGCCATGACCGGCACCTACAAGCGCGACGATCTGACCATCGACCAGCACCTGGCTCTGGCCACCGCGGCCCGCCGGCTGGGCGAGGAGTTCACCGGCCTTTTCGGTACCGAGACGATCGAGCGGTTCCTGCACACCAGCTACGACCAGTTCGCCGGCAAGGCCGCGGTGGCCAACTTCCTGCCGCTGCTGGCCGAGCGCTTCGCCCGTCAGCGCCTGTACGCCCTGGCCCGGGTCGAGGGCCGCTCCGACGGGCGGCCGATCGTGTTGTTCCTGTGCGTGCACAACGCCGGCCGCAGCCAGATGGCGCTGGGCTTCTTCGAGCACCTGGCCGGTGAGCACGCCGTGGCCTGGTCGGGCGGTTCGGAGTTCGCCTCCGAGGTCAACCCCGCCGCGATCGCCGTCATGGCCGAGGTCGGCATCGACATCTCCAAGGGGTTCCCCAAGCCGTGGACCGAGGAGATCGTCCGGGCCGCCGACGTCGTGGTCACCATGGGCTGTGGGGACGCCTGCCCGATCTTCCCCGGCAAGCGCTATGAGGACTGGAAGCTCGACGACCCGATGGGCAAGGATCCGGAGTGGGTGCGCCCCATCCGCGATGAGATCGAGCACCGGGTGCGCACCCTGCTGGCCGACCTCGGCGTACCCGTACCCGGCTCGGCGCCCGACCTCGCGCCGGACTTTGCGCCGCCCCCTGCGCCCGGCCTTCGCCACTGACTTGGCCGCCCGCTTCTCCCCGTCACCCGACTGTCACCCGGCCGCTCACACCGCTTACTTATAGACGGGTGCCAATATAGATAAAGTTGGAAACCGTTACCGGTCGGGGTGGCCGAAAGGGGAGACGATGAAGCCGCTGGAGCTGCGGGAGCCGCTGGAGCTTTTGGAGTGCAGTTCGCCGCTGACGCGCGAGCCACTGAACGCCGATCAGGCGGCTGCCGTGGCCCGGGTGTTCAAGGCACTGGGTGATCCGGTGCGGCTGCGGATCCTGTCGATCGTGGCCAGCCACGCCGGCGGCGAGGCGTGCGTGTGCGACATCACCGGCGCCTTCGACGTCTCCCAGCCCACCATCAGCCACCACCTGAAAGTCCTCAAAGAAGTCGGCCTGCTGGTCTCGGAACGGCGCGCCTCGTGGGTGTACTACCGCCTGGTGCCCGAGACGCTGGCCGAGCTGTCCGGCCTGATCACCGTCCCCGCCCCCGCCTGACCGGCTCCGGAGGAACCCCCATGCCCGCTTTGCCCCCACCGTCGCCGTCGTCCGCCGGTGCACCGCATTCCGCTACGGCGAAGCGGGCGGAGGTGATCGGTGCCCTGTCGGCGCTGGATCGGTTCCTGCCGGTGTGGATCGGTGCCGCGATGGTGGCCGGGCTGCTGCTCGGGCGGGCGGTGCCCGGCCTGAACTCCGCCCTGGACGCGGTCAAGGTCGGGGGGATCTCGCTGCCGATCGCGCTGGGGTTGCTGCTGATGATGTACCCGGTGCTGGCCAAGGTTCGCTACGACCGGCTCGGCGCCGTCACCGGCGACCGGCGCCTGCTGGCCGCTTCCCTGGTGCTGAACTGGGTCGTCGGCCCGGCGCTGATGTTCGCCCTGGCCTGGATCTTCCTGCCCGACCTGCCCGCCTATCGCACCGGGCTGATCATCGTCGGGCTGGCCCGCTGCATCGCCATGGTGCTCATCTGGAACGACCTGGCCTGCGGTGACCGGGAGGCCGCCGCCGTCCTGGTCGCGATCAACTCTGTTTTCCAGGTGGTCGCCTTCGCCGCGCTGGGCTGGTTCTACCTGCACCTCCTGCCGGGCTGGCTGGGCCTGGGCGAAGGAAGCGTGCTGGAGGTCTCCGCCGTCGACATCGCCTACAGCGTGCTGGTCTTCCTCGGGGTTCCCCTGGCGGCCGGATACGCCTCCCGCCGGCTCGGCGAACGCTCCCGAGGCCGCACGTGGTACGAAACCCGGTTCCTGCCGCGCGTCGGCCCGGTCGCGCTGTACGGGTTGCTGTTCACCATCGTCGTGCTGTTCGCCCTGCAAGGCGAGGTCATCGTCTCCCGGCCGGGCGACGTGGCGCGCATCGCGCTGCCGCTGCTGGCCTACTTCGCCCTGATGTGGGGCGGCTCCTTCGTGCTGGGCAGGACGATCGGCCTGCCGTACGACCGCACCGCCACCCTGGCCTTCACCGCGGCCGGTAACAACTTCGAGCTGGCCATCGCGGTGGCCGTCGGGGTGTTCGGCGTCACCTCCGGTCAGGCCCTGGCCGGGGTGGTCGGCCCGCTCATCGAGGTGCCCGTCCTGGTGGCCCTGGTCTATGTGAGCCTGGCCGGCCGCCGCCTGTTCGCCGCCCCCTCCCCGGAGGGGGCGGCTCACCGCTGAGGAGCCCGGCGCCCGTTGCGGCGGGCGCTCAGGCGACGGTCCCAGGTAGTGGCCCAGCCGGCGGGCTCAGACAACGGCTCGGGTGGCGGTTCAGGTCGCCTTGCGGATGCGGCAGGCGAAGCACTTGTAGGCCTGCTGGCCGGACAGGTTGTCGTAGAAGCGGTCGTCGACGAGGGTGTTGGCCGCCTCATAGCGCGGATCGTCGAAGACGTCGCCGACCTTTTGCGCGGGCCCGAAGGTGTTGGGCAGGAAGATCGTGTCGATGCGGATCCCGCGCTCCAGCAGCGCGGTCGCCCGCACCGCGCCGCGGGGGCTTTCCACCATGATGGCGTCGCCGTTGGCGATGCCGTAGCGGCGGGCGGTGTCGGGATGGATCTGCGCCAGGCGGATTCCGTTGAGCCGTTTACCGGTGAAGGTCCAGTGGGTGATGCTGGCGAAGTGCGCCACGCTGGGGCGGCCGGTCATGCCCATGAGCGGAAAGCGCTCGTGCACCTCACCGTTGCCGGGCACGCCGATGCGCACCGGGTGAGTGAGCGCCTGGGGGTTGATCGGGTTGGTGACGAAGGTGTCCTCATAGGCGATGGTCGGGTTGGCTCCGGTGACCTCGGGGTGGGTGAAGAACACCGGCAGCGCCCCGTGCCCGCTGGGTGCCAGCCGCGCCTGCAGGGCCGGGGTGAAGATCTCCACCTTGCCGCTGGGGGTCAAAAAGCGCTTGTTCGCGTTGGCCGGATCCAGTGCGACGGCGGCCTGGTACCACGAGGGATGGTCCAGGTAGAGCGTGCTCACCCCCGGGTGGCTGGTGCTCGGGCACGGCCAGCGCAGCGGCTCGGCGCGCTCGCGCATCCGCTCCCGGGTCATACCCGCGGCGCCGGGGGTATGGGCGACGAAGGTCGCCCACAGGTTCTTGTAGTCCAGCCACGCCTCGGGGAAGGCATCTCGCCAGTACGACGCCGGTTTGACGCGGTCGCGGCGGGCCAGGGCGTGCGCCAGGCCGATCCACACCTCGGTGTCGGGCCGGGATTGGCCCACCCTGGGCGCGGCCGCGTCCTGCCAGCGGATGGCACGGTCGTCGCGGCGCATGTAGACGCCCTCGAACTCCAGGCCGCTGCACACGGGCAGGATCACATCGGCGTAGTAGGCCGCCTCCTCCATGAACAGGCCGGTGTAGACGTAGAAGTCGAGTTCGGCGAAGGCGCGGCGGACCTTGGCGGTGTTGGCCGACGACAGCAGCGGGTTGCCCTCGGTGATCAGCGCGCGCAGCCGGTAGGGGCGGCCGGTGAGGATGGCCTCGGCGAAGGTGTCCGGCCCGACCGGCAGGGCGGGCCCGACCTTGGGCACCTCCACGGTGAGCGGGGGCAACTCCAGGCCGCCGGGCCAGGTGTTGTGCATGAAGTTGCAGCCTGCGCCGGGGACGCCGATGTTGCCGGTCACCGCGGCGAGCATGGCGATGGCCCGGTAGGTGTCGAAGGCGCCGAGCTGGTGGGAGATCCCGGCGTTGCAGAAGATCGCGGCCGGTTTGCGGGTGGCGTACTCGACCGCCAGACGGCTGATCGTGGCGGCCGGCACGCCGGTGACCTTGGCGGCCCACTCAGGGGTGTACTTCTTGGCGATCAGGTGCTCGCGCAGTTCGTCGAACCCCAGCACCCAGCGGGCGACGAACGCCTTGTCATGCAGATTCCTGGTGATGATCTCGTACAGCATGCCCAGGATGAGGGCGAAGTCGGTGTGCGGTTTGGGGGCCACCCATTCGTCGGCGAAAGCGCTGGTCGGGGTCTGGCGTGGGTCCACCACCACCAGGCGGGCACCGGTGCGGCGGCGCTCGCGCAGCAGGTAGGCGTAGGTCACCGGGTGGGTCTCGGCCTGGTTGGTGCCCAGCAGCAGCAGGTAGCGGGCCGCGCCGAGATCCTCCTTGCCGGTGGCGCCGTCGACGCCGTAGCCGTTGGTGAAGTTGCCCAGGCCGAACGTGGCAGCCAGGGCGTTGCCGCCGGCGTCGTTGCAGACCGGGCCGACGTCGGTGTCGTTGGGGCTGCCCAGCAGGGTGAACAGCCGGTGGACCAGGGATCCGGTGCCGCGGGGCAGGCGGCCGGTGGTGCGGTTGGCGATGGCACGGGCCTCTCCCTGATCGCGCAGGCGCAAGAGGCGGTCGGCGATCGTCTCGAGCGCCTCATCCCAGGAGATGGGCTCGAACCGGGAGTCGGGGTCGCCCTTGGCTCCGCTGACGCGCCGCAGCGGGGTGGTCAGCCGCAGCGGGTTGTACAGCAGCTCGGTCATCATCGGTCCCTTGACGCATAAGTTGCCGTCTTGGACCGGATCTGCCTGCTGGCCGGTAACGCCGATCACCCGCCCGGCTTTCAGCTGCACCGTGAGCGAGCAGTCGCAGTTGCAGAACTGGCAGGCACTGGTGACGGTCTTGTCCGGGGTGAGCGCGGCCGAGCCGCGGGAGAAGTCCGGCGACGTCGGGCCGCCCGCGTCATCTTCCGGGGTGAAGGACGCCGCGGCGTGGGCGGGGCGGGGCAACAGGGTGGGCAGTGAGGCGGGCAGCGCTCCGGTGGCCAGCCCAGCACCTCCCCACAGCGCGCCGCCCAGCAGGGAACGCCGCGACGGCTGGGCTGGATGGGATGGGTTGTCCGGTGCGGAGGCGTTCGAGGTCGACAAGGCGTGCTCCCGTCCACGTGCAACTGCGTTAGAGCACCCGGCACCCGATCGGGGCCAGGCGTTGTACGAGACGTGCAAAGACCGTGCGTGTGCCGTGCGCGACACAAAGTGGCAGCGCATAGATGAGTGTCTTTATAGATCGTCTTCTATGCACGCTCCATGGTGCACAGCGCCTCGATGATCGTCAACGACCTCGCGCATCACGAGCCCATCACCATTAATCGTGGCCGTTCACGCCCCTGAAAGGGCCGCTGGCCGCAGGCGCGGCGGAACGAACGCGGCGCAGGAGACCGTTTCGGAGGATTGTGTCTGCGGCCTTGCGGAAAACCGGCAGATCCACAGGAGGGCGCCATCGGCGCGCACGCCTGAGGCGAATACGGGCGGACCGCCAACTGGCCGCCAACAGCCGTTGACGGTTGATGGTGCCTGGTGAGCCAGGCGGGTCACGCGGGATCGCGCGTCACATGCTCACGGGCTCGGCCAGTGGGGAAAACAGTGTTCCGAGGCGGGCGATGGCGGCCGGGACGATCCAGTAGTAGACCCAGGTGCCGCGCCGCTCGCAGTCGATGAGACCGGCCTGTCGCAGAACCTTCAGGTGATGGCTGATGGTGGGGCCGGTCAGGTCGAAGGCGCCGGTCAGGTCGCACACGCACGCCTCGCCGCCCTCATGGCAGGCGATCAGCGACAGCAGTCGCAGTCGCACCGGGTCGGCGACGGCCTTGAGCAGCGGGGCGAGTTCTTCGGCTTCGGCCTGGCCAAGGGGCTCACAAGCCAGCGGCGCGCAGCAGGCCACGTCACCGGCCTGGCCCGTGAGGGGCTGGATCACCGGCAACCCTTGTTTCGACATGCTTCTAACTTGACAGATTTCTAATCAGTGTTCAAGCTGGCGGCGAGCCTCTAATTAGACACTCATCTAATCAGGGGTGCGGGCGGTGGCCATCACCGCTTGCGGCCAACCGAGGAGGAATGCCATGTCCCGTGTTCAGCTCGCCCTGCGCGTGGCCGACCTGGAAGGCTCGATCGCCTTCTACGCCAAACTGTTCGGCGTCGAGCCAGCCAAGCGCCGCCCCGGATATGCCAACTTCGCCATCGCCGAGCCTCCGCTCAAGCTCGTGCTCATCGAGGGCGAGAGCGGCGCCGAGACCCGCCTGGACCACCTCGGCGTCGAGGTTGAGACCACTGAGGACGTCACCGCGGCCACCGACCGGCTGAAGCAGGCCGGTCTGGCGACGTTCACCGAGAACGACACCTCCTGCTGCTACGCCCTGCAGGACAAGGTATGGGTCCGTGGCCCCGGTGCCGAGCTGTGGGAGGTCTACGTCGTCAAGGCCGACGCCGACACCCTCGGCGCGTCAGCCACCACTCAGGATCCGGCCACGCCGTGCGTCTGCGGCCCCGCCGCTGAGCAAGCCGCCGAGCAGGCCGCGGGGCGGGGCCTTCCGGTCACCGCAGGGACGAGCGCCGGCTGCTGCTGAAGGACCACGCGCGATCGCCTTGCCTCGCCGCGACGTGCGCTTGGCGGGGCAAGGCATCACCGACCGGTCACGACGTCGTGATGACCGTGGACGCCGAGCGGTAGGGGCCCTGAGATGATCATGAACTGCGACTCGGACGAGGTCTTCAGGTAAGCCGCCGGCGCGTCGTCGCCCACCCGAACGCCACGGTCGCCACGCCGAACAGCACGATCGGTGGCAGCGGCAGCAGCCATACCGACAGCCCGAACGCCACCACCGACGCGGCCAGCGCCAGCCCGCTCAGCGACCGCAACCGTTCGATCAGGCCGGGAGCCTCGCGCGCCACCAGTACGCACACCAGACCGGCGAGGACCAGTGCGACGCCCATGACGAGCGACATGCCGGTGTTCAGGTCGTAGAGGCTGCGCCGGGGCCCGGCGAACCCGAAGTCCGAGTTCCGCATCGCCGCGACCGCGGGAGCCGTCGCCGCGACCGCGGGAGCCGTCGCCGGGTTCGCGGGGCGCAGCGCCAGCACCGCCGCGATCGTCAGGTGACCGGCGCCGGTGAGTACCCAGGCCCAGGCTCCGGCCCGGAAGGCCGAGGTGGCGTCAGGCATCGCCGGCCCGCCATCCGCGCCCGATCATACGCAGCAGGGCGGGGTGGACCCCGAGGTATCGGAAGGGTTTGACGCCGGCCGGGTAGACGGCGCCGAACCTCCCGTTGGGCTTGACCGGGACGGCCGTCTGGCCACGGTGCCCGCCGGCGGGGTCCGGGACCCAGCCCAGGTGCATCACTGTGTGGACGGTGCGGTTGGCCGGCTCGGCGGCCCACTCGTCGTGGGTCTGGTAGATCGCGGTGAACGGGGCCGCGCGCAGGTCGGGCCCGTGCGGCCAGGCGCGGAGGTCGTCGGGGCCGCCCGGCGTCGGCAGGGCCCAGACGTCTTCGACGGTGAAGTCACCGGCGATCTCGTGGATCCGCCAGGGGCGGGAGGCGTGCGCGGTGGTAGCGAGTCTCATAGTGCAACCCCGATCTATACACTGGCGTATAGATTAGAGACTAATCCATCTGTACGTCACCGTATAGTTGGGGTGCACATGAGGAGACCCACATGGCCCTGGCCCGCACCTCCCGTGGGAAGTGGATCGAGGAAGGGCTGCGCGCGCTCGCCGCGGGCGGCCCAGAGGCCGTGCGGATCGAGGTGCTGGCCCAGGCGCTCGGCGTGACCAAGGGCGGCTTCTACGGCTACTTCGCCAACCGCGACGTGCTGCTTACCGAGATGCTCGATGTGTGGGAGCGCGAGGTCGCCGAGGCCGTGATCGAGCAGGTCGAGCGGGACGGCGGCGACGGCCGGGCCAGGCTCGGCCGGCTGTTCACGATCGTCGGCGCGTCCGGCGAGTCGGTGCGAAGCCCGCTGGTCGACCTCGCGATCCGTGACTGGGCCCGGCGCGACGAGGCCGTGGCCGAGCGGCTGCGGCGCGTCGACAACCGGCGGATGGACTATCTACGCTCGCTGTTCGCCACCTTCTGCCCGGACCCGGACGACGTCGAGGTCCGGTGCATGCTCACGTTCTCGGTGCGGATCGGCGCTTATGTCGTCGGCGCCGACCACCCCGGCCGCAGCCGCGCCGACGTCATGAAACTCACCGGTGAGTGGCTGCTGCGGTAGCCCGCGAACGGCGGTGACCCACCAACGGCGATAGACCTCCCCTTCCTCACCGCCGCGCACCTGTTCATCACCATGCTGCGACATGACCGGAGGCGGCCGAGGCGGAGAAGGCCGGCCGCTGACCGAGGTGCTTGTAGACCCCCTACGGGCGGGAATGCCGGTCCGTGCGGGACCTGCTGATGCGCTACCTCAACGAACGATGACCCGCGCCGATCGGTGACCGTGGAAGCCTCCCGCCGGACATTCAGTTTCCGATAGTCCCGTACAATCATCCCAGCTCAGAGGCTAGATCTCAGGATTTTGGATCTAATCTCTCAATCGTTTGTCGGCCGTTTGCCGGCGGGATCGTCTCCGACCGGGTAACAGGGATCAGTCCACATCGACAGCGAGCGATTGTCGGGCGATTCCTTGTCTGCAGGGAAGTCGAACACCCCAGGCACGCTTCTCAGCGGCCTATTCATGCTCATTCTGACTACTCGGCGCCCATCGATCGTGTCAGCGGGATGATGTTCGGATGGGCTAGGCGCTTGCCACCCGGTTCCTCCGCGGCGACCTGGACATCCCTGTCCGGCATGCCGGTACATCATGTGGGTGCGATGGTCGGAGATCGTCGCTCAGTGTGTCATCACCTGCCCGTGCTGCCGGACCGACGTACGGCTGACGGACGGCGAAGGCACATGCAGACCGCTGCGCCATCGAGCATGGGAACAGTCCCGGCTTCCCCGCGAGGATGAGTGAGAGTGGCTCGCATCGAGTACTACGACGACCCCGGCGCTGTAGGAGACGTCAGTGCGTGGGGGCCTCCAACGGGACTCGCTCGGCCATGGCGGCCTGGAAGTGCGGGCAGGCGGGCAGGTCCTCGTGGTCGCATTCCAGTGCGCAGTCGATGAGCTCCAGCGAGGCCTGTGCCTCGGCGATGCGCCGGGCCAGCTCGGTACGGTGGCGCACCAGGATCGCATGCCGCTTCCGAGGGTCGGAGGTGTTCATCATCTCGTGGATGTCGTCCAGGCTGAATCCGGCCTCCTTGGCCCGCAGGATCACGGCCACCCGGTAGAGATCGTCCGGGCCGTAGCGGCGGCGTTCCCCGCCCACGCGGACCGGTGCGAGCAGGCCCATGGTCTCCCAATGCCGAAGGACGTGCGTGGCCAGGCCGAACCGCTCCGCGATCTCGCCGATGCTCATCATCGCATTTGACTTCATGTTGACATTAAGTCGCATGCTTAGCGCTATGTCCAAGACAACCGAATCCATGGAACCTCTCATCCGCATGCTCGACATGGCCGACTCCCTCCCGGCCGCCGTCACGCTGCGGGCCCGCTCATACGACCTGCTCGATCTCCCCGGCGGCGCCACCGTGGTGGACGTCGGCTGCGGCGCCGGGCGAGCGGTCGACGAGTTGAACGAGCAAGGCGTGCAGGCGATCGGCGTGGACCCCAGCGAGGAGATGATCAGCGTGGCCCGCCGCCGCCGGCCGGACGCGGACTTCAGGCTCGGCGACGCCCATCACGTGCCGCTCGCGGACGGCGAAGTGGCCGGCTATCGGGCGGACAAGGTCTTCCACGAGCTCGCCGACCCCGGCAAGGCACTGGAGGAGGCCCGGCGCGTGCTCGCCCCTGGCGGCCGCATCGTGCTGATCGGCCAGGACTGGGACGCCTTCCTCATCGACTCCGACGATCCGCGGCTCACCCGTACCATCGTGCACGCCCGCGCCGACCAGGTGACCAATCCCCGGGCCGCCCGCCGCTACCGCAACCTGCTGCTGGACGCAGGGTTCGAGCACGTCGCCCTGGAGATCCACACCGGCGTCTTCACCGACGCGACGATGTTGCCCCTGCTCACCGGCATTGCCGAGAGTGCTCGGGCGGCCAGGGCCATCACCGCCGAGGAGGAAGCCGGGTGGGCGGACGAGCAGCGACGACGGGCTGAGGCCGGGCGCATGTTCCTGGCACTGCCGATCTTCGTCGCCTCGGCCGTGCGGCCCGGGGACTAACGCGAGCGGCGAGGCGGTTGGCGCGGGCGTGAACAGGCAGGAGTACGTCGTGGCGCCATGGCCGCTGGCGCCATGGCCGCGCTGGACCGTGCTCTGCGCCCCCGAAGGAACCGAGTCCACCTACCTCATCCTCTGGCCTCATCCTCTGGGGCACGCCATGTCGCCGTTCGTTCAGGCCTTCGTCACACCGCTCGTCATCTTTGACCCTCCGAACGGCCGGGGTGATCCCACTCGGAGGCCTCCAGCGGTGTGGCCGTCTCCACGGGGACGACCAGCCCGGCCTTCCCGCGCGACCCGCCGGGGCTCGCGGGACCGCCGACGCGCAGCAGGACCCGGGCGGGCTCCCCCAGAACCTTCTCGGGCACCTCGTACAGGGCGAGGGTCAGGGCCGGGTCGCGGGGATCCTCCGCCGAGGCGACCAGCGGCAGTCCGGTCTCGGCGACGTAGCGGTCCCAGCCGAGGGACTCGATGGCGCACCTGCGGACCTCGACGTCCTTCTCCGCCGCGATGGCCTCGCAGCTCGGGGCCGTGATCACCCACCTCGGAACGCGGGTGCCGTGCCAGGCGTAGAGCGCGTGCCCGTCGGGCCAGGCGAGCGCGGGCCCGCTCTCGCAGTGGAGCCGCAGGTCGCCGTCACGCCGGATCGCGGCGGGACGTCCGGACATGACGACCGCACCGGCCAGGGGGATCCACCAGCCGAGCCCGCGGGTCACCTCCGCCAGCGCGTCCAGGCGTTCATCGGGTTCCGCCCCGGCCACGCGCAGGGCGGAGGTATAGAACGCGATCCAGTAGGCGTCCCGCCAGATGTCCTGGGCTCCCCACACGTACCTGGACGGCTCGGACCCGGCCCGGTCGCCGAAGTGGCCCAGGAGCTGCCCCCGCAACTGGGCGCGGAGCTGCCCCCACAGCTGCTCCCAGAGCCGGGTGCGGAGCTGGCATCGGAGCCGGTCCCAGAGCCGCTGCCCGAGCCGGTCCCTGAGCCGGCGCTCCAGGCACTCCTTGAGCTGGTCCTCGAAGTGTCCATAGTGGACGACGGGGCGTCCGAGAGCGGAGACCATCGGGAAACAGCCGGAAGGCGAGTCCACCCACACCCTGAGGCGAGGCGGCTCCAGGCCGACCAGCGCGTACATCTCGCACACGGCCCGCTCCGCCTCGCCTCTGTCGACGGGGCAGGTGGACAGGCCGTCGCGCATCCACTGATCACGGATGCCGGCGATGAGAGTCTCGTGCTCGGAGGTGAGGATGCCCTCGAAGGGGGGCAGGGGCGTGCCGCTCATCTGCTTGTCTCCGGGGTACGCGCGAAGGTTGTGTGGACGGGACGGGGTGACGCGTCCGAGGGCCCGCCGACGGCGGGACCGGGATGTTCGGCGGCGCGGCCCACCTTTCCGGGCGTTCTCCGTCCGCGGAGGGCCTTACACGTCCGTCCGCGGAGGGCCTTACACGTCCGTCCGCGGGAGGCCTCACACGTCCGCCGGTGGATGCCCCCGCGTGGGGATGGTGACCGCCGCCGCGGGCGACGGATCGGAAAAGGCCGAGTCCGGCAGAGCATCTGTTGCTTCTGCTGTCTCATCTGCAGTTGGTCATCCATCTCGGAGAATCGCTCAGGACGATCGGTGACGCCGCCGGTCCGGACTTCTCGCCGGCCGCCTCGGGACGTGTTCGCCGGATCCGCCGGGTGGCGGGGAAACGTCATGTGGCCGGGGCGAAACGCGAAGCGTGCCGGCGCTCTCCTTCGAGCGGCTCGGTTCGGAGGGGAAACCTGCGTTGTTCCGATACCGCCAGGCTCACCGAGCATTCTTGTGAGTCACTTGGAACCCGCTGGCACTTCGGGACGCCGCCGGTCCGGGCGCCGGATCTCGCTCAGTCGTGGTGCGGTGCCTGCGGTGCCAGGGGGGCGAGGTGGCGGCCGACGGCACGGGCCAGCGTCTCGACGTCGCCGCCGGGCTCGGGCTGTACGTTTCCCTCGACGAGCAGGCTGGCCAGGCCGTGCATCATCGCCCACGTGGCGATCGCGGCGGTCCAGTCGGTCGAGCCGTCCGGCATGGTGGTGCCCCTCAGCAACTGGTGCCAGGCCCGGTCGCGGGCGGCCACGAAGTCGGGGTCACGGCTGTTGAGCAGGTCGGGCACGCGCATGACCGCGAAGTGAGCGGGGTGGGCGGTGGCGAAGAGGACGTAGGCGACGCCCTGCTCGACGAGTCCGCCGGTGCCCCGGACCCGTTCCAGCTCGTCGGCCAGCAGGTGGTAGCCCTCGACCGCCATCGCGGTGAGCAGGCCGGTCTTGTTGCGGAAATGGTGAGTGGGGGCGGCGTGGGAGACGTCCGCCCGGCGAGCGATCTCGCGCAGGCTCAGCGCGACCGGCCCGTCCTTCGCGACGGCTTCCAGCGCGGCGTCCAGCAGAGCCCGCCGTAGGTCCCCGTGGTGATAGGACTGCTTGCTCACGGCGATCAGCCTACCGGGGCCGCCCCGACGCCGTAATGCCCCCCTCAGGCTGCGGACCTGCTCAATCGGAGGGGCGGCCGCCCCCGGGCTCCCGGTTCCCGCGGGAGCACCGCGGCGCCGGTCGTCCCCGGGATCGCGGCTTCGCCGGGTCCCGTCCGGCTCCCCTCGGAGGCTGGGCGGCCCGCCGCGCAGGACGGCCCGCCGTACGGGCTCGGGGGCGGGCGAATCTCGGCGGACACCGGCCCCGGAACGATTCACCCCAATCTTTCCGTTGCCAAGATTGAATCGGCGTCGTATCTTGTCGATGTCAAGTTCGGTGCCCGGGGGCCCGGTCGGCAGGGGTGGTGCCGACGGAGCCCGCGACGGCCTCGGCCGGGGACCGGCCTGCTCCGGCGGTGATCTCACGGGCCGGTGAGCGGGTCGGTGCCGACGCCGTTCACACGGAGCCGAGCCCGGACAGTGAGCGATTCGCGCCCGTCGTGGGCGGTGCGGATCGAGATCGAGTGAAGACGATGGGGGAACGTGGACGTGCAGGCTGTCAACGCGGAAAACCGTTCCGATGAGGATCGTCACGTTCTGCGAGACGTCGCCACGGCGGCGCTGGCAAGGGCCACGAGCGGGCCGGGCGACACGGCGCACACCGGCGGCGCGGCGCACACCGGCGGCGCGGGACCACGGGCCGCGGAGGGAGGGGTCGTCCCCGGCTGGGAGATCCAGCAGGGCGCGCCCTGGACCTACGTGACACCGGAGGGCGCGGACACCCGCCCGCAGGGCTGGAAACTCCACGTCTCGGCGACGCCGCTGTCGGCGCCGCTGGTGCTGGCGCGGGTGGTGGAGGTGCTGGCCCGCCACCGCTGCTCGTTCAAGTTCGCCGCCACGCTCATGGAACTGGGCGGACTCGTCTCCCGCGACCAGAACCGCGGGTCGATGGGCAAGTTCGTCACGGTCTATCCGCCCGACGACGAGGCCGCCGTGGTGATCGCCGAGGAACTGCACACCGCCACGTACGGCCTGCCGGGCCCGCCGATCCTGTCCGACCGCGCCTACCGGCCCGGCAGCCTGGTGCACTACCGCTACGGGGTGTTCTCCGCCCCCAGCGAGCTCGACAACGACGGCACCTACGCCTCCCGGTTGACCGCCCCCGACGGCACCCAGGTGACCGACGAACGCAACGCCTGGTACTCCCCGCCCGCATGGGCGCCCTGTCCCTTCGAGTCGGGACAGGTGGCGGTCAGGACCACCGCGCCCGAGGCGGTCCTGCTGGCGGACCGGTTCGTGGTGCGCCAGGCCCTCCGGCACAGCGCCAAGGGCGGGGTGTTCCTGGCGGAGGACCGGGCCGACGGCGGCAAGGTCGTGATCAAGCAGGCCCGCCCGCACCTCGGTGCCTCGCTCGACGGACGCGACGAACGCGATCTGCTGCGTCACGAGGCCCGCATGCTGGAGCTGTTCGGGCCGCTGGGAGTCACCGCACGCAAGGCGGCGCTGTTCGAGACCGGCGGCAACGTGTTCCTCGCGCAGGAGCACCTCGCCGGGACCCCGCTCAGCGTCTGGGTCGGCGAGCGGCGCCCTTCCCGGCCTGACGCGAAGTGGCGCGAGGCGGTGGTCGGCCTGGCGCGGGGGATTACGGCTCTGGTCTCGACGGTCCACGGGCAGGGATACGTGCTGCGCGACCTGACGCCGAACAACATCATGGTCTCCCCCGACGACGAGTGCCTGCTGATCGACCTGGAGATGGCCGCTGTGCCCGGCACGCCGGTCGGCCGGGCCTACACACCCGGTTACGCCCCGCCAGAGCAGGTGGGGGCCGCCCGCTATGGGGCCGCGCCCGACGCCACGGTCGACCTGTTCGCGCTGGGAGCGACCCTGTTCTTCCTGGCCACCGGCTGCCAGCCGGTGGTTCCGGAGGACCTGTCCCACGAGGTCAGGCCGTGGGAGTCCCGGCTGCGCACGCTGCTGAGCGTGGTGACCGCCGGTGACGCGACGGCGACCGCGCTGGCGCCGGTGATCCTGGGACTGATGAGGGAGGAGCCCTCCCTGCGCTGGGACCTGACCCGGGTGCGGGCGTTCCTGGACGGGATGGCCGACGGGACCGGGCCGTTTCCCGCCGCGGAGGGCGCCTACCGTCTGGGCGCGGCCGAACAGGATCGCCTGCTCGGGGACGGGCTCGCCCACGTCCTGCGGACGATATCGCCGTCCGGGCCCGCGGGCGGCGCGGCACGGCGCGGTTCCCTGTGGCACGTCACCGGTTTCGGCGCGCTCGCCGACCCGTGCGCCCTGCAGTACGGCTCGGCCGGGGTGCTCACCCTGCTCGCCGCCGCGGTGGAGCACGCGCTTCCGCCGTCCTCCGGACCGGCGACGGCGGTGCCCGCCCGGCCGGGCACGCGCGGCGACCTCCCGGGCACAGGCGGCGACCTCCTGTCGGGCTCGCACGGTGACCTGTCGGCGGGGCTGCGGCAGGCGGCGGACTGGACCGTACGCCGCCTGGCCGGCGAGCCGCGGCCCTCGCCGGGGCTGTACTTCGGCCGGGCGGGCATCGCGTGGAGCCTGTACGAGGCCGGCCGCGCGCTCGACGACGCCTCCCTGCGAGCCCAGGGGCTCGACATGGCCCGGGGCCTGCCGGATGACTGGCCGAACCCGGACATCTGCCACGGCCTCGCCGGAACGGGACTGGCCCTGCTGCACTTCTGGCGTTCCACCGGTGACACCGAATTCCGCGACAAGGCGGACAGGTGCGCCGACGCCCTGCTGAAGGCGGCCCAGCGCACCCCGGAAACCGTGCTGTGGCCCATTCCCGCGGACTTCGACTCCGCGCTGGCGGGGGTGCGGCACTACGGCTTCGGCCACGGGGTGGCCGGGATCGGCGCCTTCCTGCTGGCGGCGGGAACCGCGCTCGGCCGGGACGACTGCCTGGAGACCGCCGTGGCGGCGGGAGAGACCCTGCTGGCCGCGGCCGTCCGCGAGGACGACGCCGCCTGGTGGACGGAGGGGCCCGGCAGCGCGACCCGCAAACCCCACTGGTGCAGCGGCTCCTCCGGGGTGGGAACGTTCCTCATCCGGCTGCACGCGGCCACCGGCGAACCGCGCTTCCGTGACGCGGCCGAGGCCGCCGCGGTGGCCGTGCACTCCTACCGCCTGCACGCGGGTACGGCCGCCTGCCACGGGCTGGCCGGTGACGGGCAGTTCCTCCTGGACATGGCCGACCTGCTCGACGAGCCCGCCTACCGAGAGCGGGCCGAGGACCTGGCCGCGTCTCTGTGGGCGAGAGCCATGCTCCGCGACGGGCTGCTGGTCGTGGCCGACGAGACCGGGCACGAGGTGAGCCTCGGCTGGAACACCGGCATGGCGGGCGTCCTGGACTTCCTGCTGAGATTGCGCCACGGCGGGCCACGTCCCTGGATGGCGGACGAGCCGAACGGCGCTCCGGCGTCCGCTCCGGCCACCGGCCGGGCGTGATGACACCCGGCATGGCAGGCGCGGGCCGTACGGCGGCCGGCCTCGCGAGCGATGCGGCGGCCGGCCTCACGAGCGGTACCGCGGCCGGCCTCGTGAGCGGTACCGTGACCGGCGCCGACCGCCTTTCCGACGTCCGTCGGATCAACTTCCGCTTCTCCGGGCGCGGCCGGTATCTCGCCTGCCTGGCCGACCACGGCCACGGCCGCCTCGCCCCCGAGCTGTGGGACCTGGCCGACGCCCGGCCGGAACCCCGGGTGTTGCGCACCCGCGGCGAGCAGACTCCGATGACGGTGCCGATCGCCACCGACGACGGGCACCTCCTGCTCTGCCACGTCGGCACCGAGGGCGTGCACCGCATCGTCCTCGCCGTCCCCTCCCGGGACGACGGGCGGCCCGAGGAGCACGAGCTGGGCACCGTCCTCGGCAACGGCCTCGGGCTCGTCGCGGGGCGAGGCGGGGGAACGGCGGCCGTGGCCTTCGCGACCGGCGTCGAACAGAGCAGGGTGCTGCGCCTGTCCGGCAGGCCCGAACCGCCCGAGCTGGTCACCGTACTGCCGACCCTGGTCGGCGGAGGGATCTGGCTCGACGAGAACGGCACACGCCTGGCCGTCCGTTCCAGGACGGGAGCGGGCACGGCGGTCCTGGACCTGGCGGGCGGCGCCCTCGAACCCCTGACCGGACCGGCCGACGACGAGCACCTGCTGCTGGCCGCGCCCCGCGCGGGTGTGCTGCTCACCGCCGCCCGGCGCGACGGCGCGTACCGGCTCGGCGTACGTCTCCTGCACGACGACGGGCCCACTGTCTTCCCCGACCGGCTGAACGCGATCGAGGGCAGCGTGACACCGCTCGCCCTGGCCCCCGACGGGCGACGGCTGGCCCTGGCGGTCACCCGCCGCGCCCGCTCCCACCTCCTGCTGCACGACCTGGTCGAGGACATCACGGAGGAGAGCGACCTGCCGGGCGGGACGCTGTTCCCCCTGGCGGACTGGAGCGGCGCCCACCTGCGCCTGATCCACACCACGTCCGACCGGCCTCCCGGCCCGATCACCGTGTCCGGGCCGGCACAGCGGATCCCGTCCGCCCCCGAACCGTCCCGGACCCGCTGGGCCGGCGCCCGCGTCCACACCTATGACGGGCCCGCCGGAGCCATCGAGGCCGTCGTGTACGGCGAGCCGGTCACCGGCGCGCAGGTCGTGCTCGCCCTGCACGGTGGCCCCGAGGCGGCCTGGCAGCTCGGCTTCGACCCGCTGTTCCAGCGTCTGGCCGCCGAAGGCATCGCGGTGGTCGCCCCCAACCAGCGCGGCAGCACCGGATACGGCGCCGCCCACCGCGATGCGATCCAGGGCGCCTGGGGCGGCCCCGACCTGGCCGACATCCTCCACCTGGGACGCGCCCTGGGCGCCGCCCGAGGGCCGCTCCTGGAACGGCCGGCACTGTACGGCGCCAGCTACGGCGCCTACCTGGCGCTGCTGGCCGCCGCCGCGCAGCCGGACCTGTGGGCCCGCGCCGCGGTCGTCGCCCCGTTCCTGTCCGGGCGGGAGCTGTACGAGGACGGACCCGCCACGGTACGCACGATGCTCGACCGGCTCGGCGGCCGAGAGGAGATCCACGACGACCTCGGGCCCCGTGACCTGCTGCGGCTGGCCGATCGCCTGCGGGCGCCCACGCTCATCGTCCACGGCGAACGGGACCCGATCATCCCCGTCTCCCACTCCCGGCGCCTGCACGACCGGCTGCTCCGAGGTCGCCACCACGGCGCGGGTTCGGCCTATCTGGAGATCCCCGGCGCCGGCCACGACCCGCTGTCCGAGAGCGACGGGAAAGTCGTCCGCGACGGCCTCGTCGGCTTCCTGCGCACCGGGTCGCCCCCGTCCGCCTAACCGGCGTGGACGGGACCACAGACCCGGCCGGCTCGGGCTCGCCCGGTGGAAGAGCCCGGGACCGGCCGGTACGGAGGGCCGCCGCCACCGAGGGCGGACGGCCTTGACGACGACCAGCGAGAAAGGAGGAGAAAACGATGGACCTCGACATCACGGCTCTGGACATGCTTCCCGCCGAGGAGGAGTCCCAGCTCTACCCGTGCAAGATCACCTGCGTTCCGCGCACCTGCGCCGGCCTCACCTGCCAGCTCACCGACTGGTGACGTCTCGCTTGCGCTAATCGGTACCGGAAGCACCGAATCAGCAGAAAGGCACAACCGTGGAACTCGACATCACGGCTCTGGACCTGCTCCCCGCCGAGGAGTCCCGGCTCTACCCGTGCAAGATCACCTGCGTTCCGCGCACCTGCGCCACCTACACCTGCGAGCTCACCGACTGGTGACGTCTCTCTCGCACTCATCGGTACCGGAACCACCGAATCAGTAGAAAGGCACAACCGTGGAACTCGACATCACCGCCCTGGACCTGCTCCCCGCCGAGGAGTCCCAGCTCTACCCGTGCCAGGTCACCTGCAGCAAAACCTGCCACGGCTACACCTGCTTCATCACCTCCGCCTGAGACCGTCCGCTCTCGCGCGGCCGCCGGGCATCCGGCTCATCCCGCGGAGGACGGCCCTGACGGCGCCGCGCCCGGGCACCGGCCCGGGCGCGGCCCCTCCCGGCGCGGTGGCGTTCACGCGACGCCACCGGAGAAGGCGCGCCTTCTCGCCGACCATCTCCCAGAACCGACCATCTCTCAGAAACCGACAAGAAAGGCAGAAGCCATGGAACTCGACATCACCGCCCTGGACCTGCTCCCCGCCGAGGAGTCCCTGCTCTACCCGTGCACGGTGACCTGCGCCAGGACCTGCCGCCTCGGCGGCACCTGCCAGGTCACCAGCGTCTGACGGCTCTCCTCGCCCTGAGAGGGCGGGAAAGAGGCGGGCTCCGCCGAGACCGAAGGCCGCCGCGAAGGACGGGACGGCCTTGACGACGACCGGCGAGAAAGGAGGAGAAGACGATGGACCTCGACGTCACAGCCCTGGACATGCTCCCCGCGAGGGAGGAGTCCCGGCTGTACCCGTGCCACTACTCCTGTGATCACACCGCCCACTGCCAGTACAGCTGCGAGACCACCACCTACTGATGTCTCCCCGCCCCCGGGAGGGGCGAGAGGAGGTCGCGGGTCTCCGAGACGGAAAGGCGTCACGGACGCGACGGACGTGACGCCCGGACCATTCCCGGAGCCCGTACATCCCAGGAGAACGTCGCGGGCGCCGACCGCGAAGCGGCCCACGCCCGCGGCGATTCCAACCATCGAAAGGAAGAAAGCATGGAACTCGACATCGCCGCCCTGGACCGGCTCCCCGCCGAGGAGGAGGCCCTCCTGTACCCGTGCCAGGTCACCTGTGGCGGCAAGTCCTGTCAGCACACCTGCACCGGCCCCACCTGCGACTGGACCAACAGCCCCTGACGGTCTCCCCACGTCGGGAGGGTCACGGGAGACGGCGGCTCCTCCCGAGGCGGGAGGCCGTCACGAACACGGCGGCCCGAACCGCCTTCGGAGGCCCGTACGCCCCGGAGAAAGCACACCTGAGCACCGCCCGCGAAGCGGCCCACGCCCGCGGCGATTCCAACCATCGAAAGGAAGAAAGCATGGAACTCGACATCATCGCCCTGGACCTGCTCCCCGCCGCCGCGGAGGAATCCCAGCTGCAGCAGTGCAGCGGCCCCACCTGCGGTATCACCTGCAAGGGCTCCACCTGCAGCATCACCACCACCTGAGCACGTCCGCCCAGCGGGAGGCGCCGGAGTCCGGTGTCTCCTCGGGAAGACGGCCATGACGGCGCCGCGCCCGGTCACCGACCCGGGCGCGGCCCTTCCGGCCGGACGGCACCCCCGCGCGACGTCACCGGAGAAGCGCCCCTCCTCGCAGGCCGTCTCCGGAGAGACCCGACGAGGCCGACCGTCTCCGGAGAGACCCGACGAGGCCGACCGTCTCCGGAGAGACCCGACGAGGCCGACCGTCTCCGGAGGGACCCGACGAGGCCGGCCGTCTCCGGAGGGACCCGACGGGGTCGGCCGTCTCCGGAGGGAGCCGGCGAGGCCGACCGTCTCCGGAAGGACCCGGCAGAGCAGGCCGTCTCCGGAAGGACCGACAGGAAGGCAGGACCGTTGGAACTCGACATCACCGCCCTGGACATGCTCCCCTCCCCGGAGGAGTCCCGGCTCTACCCGTGCGAGTGCACCTGCACCATCAGCACCATCCTCGCCGAATGCACCACCACGTGGAGGTAGACGGCGTTCCGTCCGCGCCGGGCGGTGACCGGCCAGGCGCCCGATAGCCCCTCCGGCGCGGCCGCGTGCCCCGCCGGAGGCGGCACCCCCCAGGGCGGGCGTGATCGCGACGCCGCCGGATCCGCGCCGGAGAACCGAGAGAGGACAACGATGTCAGACCATGCGCCGGACGCGCCGGAAGAGCGAGTGACGTACAAGCACGGCGACCGGCTGCTCTGGTCTCTGGCGCATGGCGCGTGGGTGCCGCTGACGGTGGCCGCGGTGTCCGTCCTCACCTCGTCCGCCGCCGCGCTGGCCCTGCCCGCCGTACTCGCCGCCGCGGTCGACGCGGTCCTGACCGGACGGGGAACGGGAGACGCCGTGACATGGCTCGCCGTCGTCATCGCCGTCGCCACGGGCGCCGAGGTCACGGGCGCGCTGGCCGGGGTGACGGCCACCGCGTCCGCCACGTCGGCCCTGCGCTCCCGTTTCACCGCCCACGTCCTGGGGCTCGACTCCGTCCAGGCGCGCCGGTTCCCCACCGGGGAACTGGCCAACCGCCTGGTGAGCAACGCCGCGACCTCCGGATACGTCCCGATGACGCTGCTGTACACGGTCACCGGGCTTCTCACCTCCCTCGGCGGCGCCGTCGCCCTGTTCCTGATCGACTGGCGGGTGGGGCTGACCTTCCTGGCCGGTGTGCCCGTGGCGATCGTCGTCGTCCGCGTGTTCGTCGCCCGGGTGTCGGGGCTGTACGACCGCTACCAGGACGCGCAGGGCCGCCTGGCCGCGCGCCTCACCGACGCCCTGGCGGGCATCCGTACCGTGCGGGCCTCGGGTACCGCCGACCGCGAGGTCACCCGGGTGCTCGCCCCGCTGGCGGAGCTGTCCGCCGCCGGGCACGCCCTGTGGCGCGCCCAGGCCCGCAGTGTGTGGCAGCTCTCGCTGTTCCTGCTGCTCGTCGAGGTGCTCGTGCTCGCGGTGACCGGGCTCGGCATCGCCGACGGGCGCCTGGAGCCGGGCCGGCTGCTGGCCGCGGCCGGCTACACCGCGCTGGCCCTGGCCCTCGTCGAGAGGATCGACTCGTTGATGGATCTCGCCCACGCCCGTTCCGCGGCCCGGCGGGTCTGGGAGGTGCTCGCCCTGCCCGCCCAGGTTCCCGGCTCCCGCTCTCTGCCCGAGGGCGCCGGGGCGCTCTCGTTCCGCGCCGTCACCGTGGCCGGTGACGGCGTGCCGCTCCTGGACGGCGTCGACCTGGAGATCCCCGCCGGGGCGCTGACCGCCGTCGTCGGGCGTTCCGGCGCGGGCAAGAGCACCCTCGCCCTGCTGGCGGGACGGCTGATGGACCCCGACCGCGGCCAGGTGCTGCTCGACGGCCTGCCTCTCACGGAGATCGACCCCGACGCGCTCAGGAACGCCGTCGCCTACGCCTTCGAACGCCCCGTGCTCCTGGGCGGCGACCTCCTGTCGGCCGTCGCCTACGGCCTGCCCGCCACCGGCCGGGACACCGGCGCCTTCGACGTCCGCGAGGCGGCGCGTGCGGCGCACGTCGACGGCGTCGTCCGCCGCCTTCCCCGGGGATACGGCACGCCCGCAGACACGGCCCCGCTGTCCGGCGGTGAGCTCCAGCGGCTGGGGCTGGCCCGCGCGCTGGTCCGGCGAGCCCGCCTTACCGTCCTCGACGACGCGACCTCCAGTCTCGACACGGCCACCGAGGCCCAGGTGATCCGGACCCTGACGGAGGAGATGCGCGGGCGTACCCGGCTGGTCGTCGCCCATCGCGCCACGACCGCCGCCCGCGCCGACCTGGTCGTGTGGCTGGACGACGGACGGGTGCGGGCCCGCGGCCCCCACCGGGAGCTGTGGCGGGACCCGGCCTACCGCGCCCTGTTCACCGCCGCCGCCCCGGCGTCCGGTACTGCCTCGGCCGGGGCCGGCCGGGAGCCGATCGGCGGCGACCCGCTCCACGAGGAGGAACCGTGCCCGGCCCGTCCCTGACCCGCCCGCGGCCCGAGCGGGATGCCTCACCGTCCGGAACCGTCCCCGTGAAGGCCCTGCCGTACGACGGCCGTTTCACGGGCGGCGGCGGACTCCGGCTGCTGACGTCGCTGCTCCGTCCCCGTCTGCGTCCCCTGGCGGTGGCCGGGCTATGGTCCGTCGTCGAGGCGCTGCCGACGCTGCTGTCCGGCCTCCTCATCGCCACCGCCGTCGACCGCGGCTTCCTGGCCGGGAGTCCGGGGACCGGTCTGGCCTGGCTCGGCCTTCTCGGGCTCACGATGCTCGTCCAGGCGGCGGCCGTTCGGATGATGTTCCCCGCCCTGGCGGCGGTGGTCGAGCCGCTCCGCGACGACCTGGTCACCGCCGTCGTCACAGCCACCGTCACCCGCGCCGCCGAGGGCGCGCAACCACCGGACACCGCCGCCGTGACCCGCCTCACCGAGCAGGTCGAGACGGTGCGCAACCTGGTCTCCGCGCTGCTGCGGAGCACGCGTGCGCTGGGTGTCTCGCTCGTCGCCGCACTGGGCGGCCTGCTGCTCCTGTCGCCCCCGCTCGCCGCCGTCGTCGCCGTGCCCGTCGCCGTGGCGCTGGCCGTCTTCGCCCGGCTGCTTCGTGTGCTCGTGGCCCGCCAGCGCGCGCTCATCCTCGCCGACGAGGAGCTCACCGGCCAGGCCACCCCGATCCTGGCGGGCCTGCGCGACGTCGCCGCCTGCGGAGCGCGCCGGCAGGCCCACGCGACCGTGCGGGCGGCCGTCGACGCCCAGGTGACGGCCACCCACGCCCTGGCCTGGGCCGGCCTGAGCCGCCGCCTCGTCATCGCGCTCGGCGCGCACCTGCCGCTGCTCGCCCTGCTGATCGCCGCCCGGCCCCTGATCGGGAACGGTCACCTGAGCGCGGGAGAGGTCGTCGGAGCGGCGACCTACCTGGCCACCGGCCTCGACCCGGCGCTGCGCGCCCTCACCGGTGTCGTCGGCGGCTGGGGCGTGGCCCTCGCCGTCACCCTGCGCAGACTCGGCGAGACCGTCACACCGCCCGGACCGTCCGCCCCCGCGACCGTCCCGCCTCCCCCGTACGGCGCCCCCGCGACCGTCGCGGCCGCGGAGCCGGTCGGCCACGGACTGCGCCTGGACCACCTGGGCTTCGCCTACGCGCCCCAGGCCACACCTGTGGTGCGCGATCTGGACCTCACGATCGCCGAAGGCGAGCATCTGGCCGTCGTCGGCCCCAGCGGCATCGGCAAATCCACCCTGTCCATGCTGCTGACCGGGCTCCGCCGTCCCACCGAGGGCCGGGTCCTGCTCGGCGGCCTGCCGATCGAGGCGGTCCCCGAACACCGGCTGCGGTCGTTGATGGCGCTGGTGCCGCAGGAGGCGTATGTCTTCACCGGCACCGTGGCGGAGAACCTCGCCTACCTCTGCCCCGAGGGCACGTGGGTCGCCGACGAGAGGCTGGAGGCGGCGGCCGAGGCCGTGGGCGCCCGCGCGCTCGTCGAACGGCTCGGCGGGCTCCGGGCCACGATCGAGGAGCCCGCAGCGCTCTCCGCCGGAGAGAGGCAGCTCATCGCCCTGGCCCGCGTCCATGCCTCCCCGGCCAGGATCGTCGTCCTGGACGAGGCCACCTGCCATCTCGATCCGGCCGCCGAGCTGCGCGCCGAGGCGGCGTTCGCCGCCCGCGAGGGCACACTCATCGTGATCGCGCACCGCATGAGCTCCGCGGGCCGGGCCGGGCGGGTCCTGCTGATGGACGGCACCGCCGCGCTCACCGGATCGCATCGGGAGCTGACGGCCCGATCGCCCCTCTACGCCGACCTGGTCGGCCATTGGCGCGGCGGCGACCCGTCGGGGCACCGGCCGCCGGAGGACTCCCGCTGACCTTCGGCTCCGCCCTGCCGCCGACGGCGGCGCCGGGGCGGGCGGAGCCGTGCCCAAAACGACGAAAGGAACCTGACATGAACATTCTCTCCGGACCCACCGACGTCATCTGGGACGTCACCTACGCCTGCCCCCTGCGGTGCACGCACTGCTACTCGGAGTCGGGCAGGCGCCCGGCCCGGCAGCTGAACCACGATGAGATGCTCCGGGTCGCCGACGCGATCGTCTCCCTGCGTCCGGAGGCGGTGGAGTTCGCCGGTGGTGAACCGCTGCTGGTCAGGGGGATCTTCGACGTCGCCGAGCACATCGGGCGGGCGGGGATCCAGGTGAACCTCTACACCGGCGGGTGGACGCTCACCGCGCGGACGGCCGAGCAGGCCACCCGGGTGTTCTCCCGGATCACCGTGAGCGTCGACGGGGCCGACGCCGCCGTCCACGACCGGATCCGGGGGCGGGCGGGCTCCTTCGACCGGGCGATGAACGCCCTGGCCCTCCTTGACGACATCTCCGGCCGGCGTACCGCAGTGGGCGCCGACCCCGTGGAGTTCGGGATCGACTGCGCGGTCGTGCGTAGCAACCTCCACCAGACGGAGGAGTTCTGCACGGCCGTCCTCCCCCGTTTCCCGCACGTCCGGTTCCTGAACTTCAGCGCCGCCGTACCGTCCGGGCTGGCCAGCCGGGCCGAGTTCGCCGAGCGCGAGCTGCTCACGAACGACCAGGTCCGCGCGCTGACCGATGTCGAGCACGTCGAGCGCCTGGTGTCGGCGGCGCCGCCGTCGGTGCGGGTGACGACCTCCGACAACTTCATCCTCCAGATGCGTCCGGCCCTCGTCGAGCAGGGTTTTGTGGCTCCCCTGATGCAGGTCGAGCCCGACGGGGAGGTGCGCGCGATGCCCATCTACGAGGGGACCGTGGGCAACCTCCTGACGGAGGAGCCCGCCGTGCTGTGGCGGCGCGCCGTCGCGCGCTGGAGCGACCCGTTCGTGGCCGAGGCTCTGTCGTCGGTCCGGTCGATGACCGACTGGGCCGAGGCGACCCGGCGCATCGACCGCCGCTTCGGATCGGAGGAGGTCCTTTTGCGCATCGACCGCCGTCCCGTCTACCCTGCCGTCCCGGCCCCCGCCCTGAAGACCGTCACACCCGGCGCTGCTCACGGGAGATAGCTGCTCACGGGAGATAACGGAGGATTCGGGGCTGCGGGAGCGCCGTCGTGCTCCGCCTCCCGAACGCCGCCACCCACTCCTTCGAACAGCGGCTGCGCGGTGTACGCGGAACCGTCGCCCTGGTGCATCCGGTCGTCTCGCGGGCCTCGCCGTCTGCGCGCGGGCCCTCCTGGGACGAGCGTCGATTACACAATGAATTGGGTAGATAACTGAGTGTTGTGTAGCGGGGCTTGGGTCCGGGTCCGGCCGAGCGGGAGGTGTGATGCGCGTCCTTTTGGTTCATCCCAGCGGGTTGATGTACTCGGAGATCTTTCTTCGGCTGGAACCTTTGGGCCTGGAGCGGGTGGCGGGTGCGCTGCGTGCGGCGGGGCATCGGGTGCGCCTGCTCGACCTGCAGATCTTCTCGCATCGTGACCTGCGCCGGGAGCTTCTCGACTTCGAGCCCGAAGCCGTCGGGTTCGGCCTGAACTACCTGCCGAACGTGCCGGAGGTGCTGGACCTGGCCAGGTGCGTCAAACGTTCGCTGCCGCGGTGTTTCGTGTTCGCCGGTGGGCACAGTGTCTCGTTCATCGCGCCGCATGTCGTCGCGCAGTCCGAAGGTGCCCTCGACGCGATCCTGCGCGGGGAGGGTGAGGTCGCGGCACCGATGATGCTGGCCGCCGTACGTGACGGAGGGCTCACCGAGGTTCCGGGGGTCGTCACCTCCGACGGCTTCTGCCGCAAGCCGCCGTTGCTGCTCGACGACCTGGACGAGCCGCGCCCGGCACGAGACCTGACCCGGCGCCGCGACAAGTACTTCATCGGGATGCTCGACCCCGCGGCTTCGGTGGAGTTCACCCGTGGATGTCCGTGGGACTGCTCGTTCTGCAGTGCCTGGACCTTCTACGGCCGAAGCTATCGGAAGGTGTCCGCCGAGGCGGCGGCGGAGGAGGTGGCCTCGCTCCGGGAGCCCGGGGTGTTCATCGTCGACGACGTCGCCTTCATCCGGCCCGAGCACGGTGACGCGATCGCCGCGGAGCTGGAGAAGAGGAAGGTGGAGAAGGAGTACTACCTGGAGACGCGTGCCGACGTACTGCTGCGTCACCCGGAGGTGTTCCGGCGCTGGCGGCGGCTTGGCCTGAACTACATGTTCCTGGGCATGGAGGCACTGGACGAGGAGGGGCTGGACCTGTACCGCAAGCGGACCAACCCCGACCAGAACATCAAAGCCCTCGAACTCGCCCGCAAGATGGGGCTCACCGTCGCGATCAACCTCATCGTCGACCCGGCCTGGGACGCCAAGCGGTTCCAGCTCGTACGCCAGTGGGCGCTCTCGGTGCCCGAGATCGTCAATCTCACCGTCATGACTCCTTATCCCGGGACCGAGATCTGGCACACCGAATCACGCAAACTCACCTCGCGTGACTACCGCCTGTTCGACATCCAGCACGCCGTGGTCCCCACCACGCTCCCGCTGCGGGAGTTCTACCGGGAACTGGTGAAGACCCAGGCGGTGATGAACCGCAAGCACCTCGGAGTGGCGGCCGCGGCCAAGACGGCGGGGATCATCGGCCGGCACCTGCTGCGCGGGCAGACCAATTTCGCCCGGGCGATCTGGAGGTTCCACTCGGTCTACAACGCCGACCGGCAGTACGGAGATCACCTCCGCGAGGTCCGCTATGAGCTGCCGGTGCCCGACCGGCGAGCCCTTCAGCCGGCCGACCGGCGGGAACTGTACATTCACCACCGGCCACGCTGAACCGCGCTCCCCGGTCCCCACCCGCGGCACGTGGAAACCACTCTCTCGGCCCTCCTCGGCGGTCTCCTCGTGCGGGTGGTGATCGGTGCCCCACGCCAAGATTCGGTGAGGTAGGGTCCAGGCCGGTGAAGCGATCTTGGCGGGCGAACGCATCACGAGGAAGGCGGCGCGATGAGCGCGCTTGACGTACGGCTGAGACCGGTCACAGAGGACGATCTCATCATGTTCCGGCGTTTCAGCACGGAGCCAGGACTGATCGGGCTGGACTGGACGGGGTTCCGCGATGCGCAGGCCCCGGCGCGGCGCTACGCCGCCGACGGCTACCTTGGCGAAGACGACAGCAGGGTCATCGTCGAGGTCGACGGCACGGCCGCGGGCTTCGTGACCTGGTCGGCGCGAGGGTTCGGGGTCTCCCGATACTGGGAGATAGGGATCGTCCTGCTTCCGGACCAGCGCGGGCGCGGCATCGGCTGGCGTGCCCAGGCGATGCTGTGCGACTACCTGTTCACCCACACCCCGGCCGAGCGCATCCAGGCGGCCACCCACCCGGAGAACATCGCGGAACAGAAGTCGCTGGAGAAGGCCGGCTTCACGCTGGAGGGCGTCCTGCGCGCGATGGAGTTCCGCGCCGGTCAGTGGTGCGACGGCTGGATGTACAGCAGACTGCGGAACGATCCGCCCCCGGCGGATCACTGAGCGGCCCTCACCGGCATGATCTCCGCCGTTGACATCCCGCGGCGACCTGTCCTCAATCTGCCTGTCCTCAATCTGGGGGACGAGTTGGTCATCACCGACGCCGTCCTGCCCGGCGCGGTCGAAACCGATCTTCGCTGACGGGCCCCGGGGCCCTGACGGAGAAGTCCGCCCGGCCTGGCGGGTGGGGCCTTCCACCTGCCGGTTCGGTACGGGCGGCGGGAACTTCGGCGGACGCGCGGCCGTTTGCCAGATGATCACATCCCACAGGCGTCGGTCGGCAGGAGAGGAAGTCGTGATCTTCAAAAGGATGCTGGGAGCCTTCGGTGTCGGAGGTCCTTCGGTGGACACGGTTCTGGCCACCCCACGTGTGCAACCGGGCGGGGTACTGCGCGGTGAGGTACGCATCAAGGGCGGCGACTTCGACGCCGACATCGAGCACGTCGCGCTGGGACTGGTCACCCGGGCCGAGGTCGAGCACGGCGGCGGCGAGCACGCCGGGCTGGTGGAGTTCCACCACGCCGCGGTGTCGGGGCCGTTCCGGCTGCGCAGCGGCGAGGACCGGGTCATCCCCTTCCAGATCCCCGTTCCGTGGGAGGCGCCGGTCACCGAGGTCGCCGGTCAGCGCCTGCACGGCATGGCCATGGGGGTGCGCACCGAGCTGGCCATCGCCGCGGCGGTCGACAAGGGCGACATGGACCCGGTCGAGATCGAGCCGCTGGCCTCCCAGGAGGCCGTACTGCGGGCGTTCTCCCAGCTCGGGTTCCACTTCAAGGGCGCCGACCTGGAGACGGGCCACATCCGGGGCGTTCACCAGCAGCTGCCGTTCTATCAGGAGATCGAGTTCTATCCGCCGCCCGCCTACTCCGGGCGGATCAACGAGGTCGAGCTGACCTTCATCGCCAACCCCGGCGGGCTGGACATCATCCTGGAGGCCGACAAGCGCTCCGGCGGCTACAGCTCCGGTGGGGACGTCTACGGCCACTGGCAGACCGACCACCACGAGGCGCTGCGCCGCGACTGGGCCGCCGAGATCAACGGGTGGCTGTCCGGCCTGGCCCAGCAGGGGTACGGCGGTTTCCACGGGGGCGGTCACGACCCGTACGCCGCCCACGGCGGTCACCACGACCCCTACGGCCACCAGGGCGGTCACCACAGCGGTCACCACGGTGGTCACCACGACCCCTACGGCCACGGTGGTCACCACGAGCAGCGCGGCCCGGGCTGGGGCGGGGTGGCCGCGGCCGGTGCGGCCGGTCTGGTCGGCGGCTTCGTCGCCGCCGAGATCGCCGACGAGATCTTCGACGACGACGAGGAGAGCGCGGGCGACGGGGACTGGTAGCGCCGGTCCCGTCCCGGGCGCCCCCGTCGCCCGGTGCCTCTGCCGTGTCCCGGTCCCGGCGGTCCCGTCGTTGTACGGGCCCGCCGGACGGGGCTGAACATGACGCGGTCCTCGCCCCGGAGAGAGGGGAGCGAGGACCGCGTCGGAATCGCCCTACCGGCGGCGCTTGCCGTACCGGTCGGTGACCAGGGCGACGCCTCCGGCCGCCAGGGCGATCTGGATGATCAGCTCGATCCAGTCGATTCCGCCGGTGTTGGCGACGCCCAGCACGGTCGCGATCGCCGTGCCGATCAGCGCGGCGACGACGCCGATCACGATGGTGAGCCAGATCGGGATGTTCTGGCGGCCCGGAATGACGAGCCGTCCGAGCGCTCCGATCACGATGCCGACGATGAGCGCGGAGATGATGCCGGTTACTGCCATGGCGCACGCCCCTGCGAGGTGGCCTCCGGCCGGACAGGCGGGAGGCGGCGAACCTGATCATCGTGTCCAACGAACGCCCGGCCGTCGCGGTTCCCGACCTGGGGCGACAAGCGGGGCGAGTTCCCCGATTCCCGCCATAGGGTGGGCCGTGGGAGGAATCGCCGACAACAGGACGGAGCACCGAGGTGAGCGTCGCTCTCGGCCTGCTGGCCGTACTGGTGCTGACGTTGGCCACCGGCTACTTCGTCGCCCAGGAGTTCGCCTACGTCACCGCCGACCGGCTCGCCCTGTCGCAGCAGGCCGCCGACGGCGACAGGAAGGCCGTCCGCGCGATCAGGGTCATGGAGCGGCTGTCGTTCATGCTCTCGGGTGCGCAGCTCGGCATCACCGTCACCGCACTGGTCGTCGGCTTCATCGCCAAGCCCGCCCTGGCTGAACTGATCGCCCCGGCACTGCGCGCGGCCGGACTGGCCGGTGGCGTGGTCGGCGTCCTCGCCCTGGCGCTCGGCTTCGCCCTGGCCACCGTCATCCAGATGGTGCTGGGCGAGCTGGTCCCCAAGAACCTCGCCCTGGCCAGGCCCGAGCCACTGGCCCGGGCGCTGGCCTCCTCCACCCTCGTCTACATGACGATCGCCGGACCCGTCATCCGGCTGTTCGACGGCGCGGCCAACCGGCTGGTGCGCGCGGTGGGCATCGAACCGGTCGAGGAGCTGCACCACGGCGCCACCCTGGAGGAGCTCGGGCACATCATCGGCGAGTCCGAGGCCCACGGGCACCTGCCCGGCGACCAGGCGGACCTGCTGGAGCGGGCACTGGCCTTCTCCGACCACACCGCCGAGGAGGTCATGGTCCCGCGCGCCGACGTCGTCGCCGTCGGCGGCTCGGCCACCGTGGAGGAGATCGACGAGATCATCGCCCGGTACGGCCACACGCACTATCCGGTGCTCGGCGAGGGCCTGGACGACGTGATCGGCGTCGTCGGCCTGCGCGAGCTGGTGCTCGTCCCCGCCGGAGAGGCGGCCGTCACCACGGCGGCCGACGTCGCGCGGCAGGTGCTGGTGGTGCCCTTCTCGACCGTCCTGCCCGATCTGGTGGCGCAGATGCACGGTTGCGGTGAGGAGGTGGCCTGCGTCCTCGACGAGTACGGCGGGCTGGCCGGGCTGGTCACCTGGGAGGACGTCGCAGAGGAACTGGTGGGCGAGATCGCCGACGAGAACGACCTGGACGTTCCGGCCGTCGTGCGCGCCGGTGACGGCTGGGAGATCGACGCGGGCCTGCGCGTCGACGAGATCGCCCTGGCCACCGGCCTGGAGCTGCCGGACGAGGACGACTACGACACCGTCGGCGGCCTGGTGCTGCACCGCCTGGGCCGTTTCCCCGAGATCGGCGACACCGTCACCGTCGATCTGGTGCCCTCCATGGCCTCCCTCACGGACGAGAGCGTTCCCGCCCACGCCGAGATCGAGGTACTCGCCCTCGACCGGCACGTCCCCGAACGGGTCCGGCTGAGTCCCGTCCGCGCCGCCGGGCACAGCGGCGGACACAGCGAGGAGCGTCCGTCGTGAACCCGTCCCTCGGCCTGCTGCTCACCGTCCTGTTGCTGATCGGCAACGGCTTCTTCGTCGCCTCCGAGTTCGCCCTGGTCGCAGCCAAGCGCCACCGGCTGGAGAAGGCCGCGGCCCATGGCAGCCGGGCAGCCGCCGCGGCCGTCAAGGGCATCCGGGAGCTGTCGCTCATGCTCGCCGGTGCCCAGCTGGGCATCACCCTGTGCTCCCTCGGGCTGGGCGTGGTCTCCGAGCCGCTGATCGTCGGCACCCTGGCCCCGATCTTCCACACCGTCGGGGTGCCCCAGGCCGTCGCGCACGTCGTCGCCTTCGTCATCGCGCTGGGCATCGTGACGTTCCTGCACATGGTCGTCGGTGAGATGGCGCCGAAGTCGTGGGCGATCGCTCACCCCGAGAGATCGGCCACCGCCCTGGCCCTGCCGTTCCGGGGTTTCACCATGGCCGTCCGGCCGCTCCTGACCGTGCTCAACGGTGTCAGCAACCTGCTGCTGCGCCTGGTGCGGGTACGGCCGCGCGAGGAGACGTCCGCCCCGCGCACCCCCGCCCAGCTCCAGCACCTGGTGGAGGAATCCCGCAGGCTCGGCCTGATCGAACCCGACGACCACGCCCTCCTCAGCCAGGCGCTGCACGCCCCGGACGCCGAGATCACCCCGCTCGTCGTCCCGCCCTCCGACATCGTCGGCGTTCCCGCCACGGCCTCGCCGCAGCGGGTGATCGACGTCGTCACCCGCACGAAGCGCACCCGCCTGGTGGTGTGGGACGGCGAGCGCCCCGTGGGGGTCCTGCACGTCCGTGACGCCTATCTGGCCCGTCGGCGCGGCCTGGACACGCCCGCAGGGGATCTGGCCCACCGGATGCCCCGCCTGTCCCCGGACACCTCGATCACCGACGCCGTCTCCGCGTTGCGCGCCGCCCACAGCCAGCTGGCCACCGTCCACACCGCGGACGGCGCCCTGGCGGGAGTCGTCTTCCTGGACGACCTGCTGACCACGCTGCTCGTCCCCGCCTAGGACCCGCGGCCGGTCGGTGGCGCCGCCCCTTCGAGAAGGGGCGGCACCTTTAGAAGGTCATCAGCAACTCGTAGACGTTGAGAAGCGTCATCAGGACCCACAACACGACAGCGGAAGAACGGTTTCGCCCCCGTCGGAGACGCCCCCCGCCAGGCAGAACCACAATGTCCTCTCTCTCGACCGCGGCCCCCTTCATACTCTGCCCGACGCATCCGGTGTCCGGAGTGTGTACCGCTCGAAACCGTGCCGTCCCGTCCGGTGTTTCGCGCGGGTGCCGGCCCGCGCGTCTGCCGCCGCCGGGGCGCGGAACACCGCCGCGCCGGGTCAGTCGTCGTGACGGGGGGCGCCGGACACCTCGTGGCCGGCGTGGAAAAGGGCCTCGGCGATGAGCCCGCGGACGTGGGCGTCCCGGGCCCGGTACAGGACCCGGCGGCCGTCCCTGCGGGTACGGACCAGCCCGGCCAGGCGGAGCTTGGCCAGGTGCTGCGAGACCGAGGGGCGGGCGGTTCCGATCGCCTCGGCGAGTGACGAGACGTCGTACTCACCGGAGGCGAGCAACCACATCAGGCGCAGCCGGGTGGCGTCGCTGAGCATGCGGAAGGCCTCCACCGCCGCCTCCACCTGAGCGGTGGTCGGTTGCTCCTGCGTCTGATGCGCACCTGATACGTTGTCGCGTGCGTACATGGCTACATATACTGCGTGAACAGGTCATCGTTCGCAAGTGAGGAAGCCATGGCCGACCACCCTCATCCGGAGACCTCGGCTCACCGGGTCCCCTCCCCGCGCGACCACGACCACGACCACGACCATGATCACGGACACGGACACGGCCACGGGCATGGCCACGGACACGAGCCGGGCGGCGGTGGCCGGTTCAGGGCGTTCGCGGTACGGATGGGCCATCTGCTGACCCCCCACAGCCACGACAGCGCCGACAAGACCGACGCGGCGCTGGAGTCCAGCAGCCGTGGCATGCGCGTGCTGGCCGTCTCCTTCGCCGTGCTGGCGTTCACCGCCGCCGCGCAGGCGGTGATCGCGGCCCTCTCCGGGTCGGTGGCGCTCCTGGGCGACACGCTGCACAACGTCGCCGACGCCCTGACCGCCGTACCGCTGGCCATCGCCTTCTGGGTCGGCCGCCGGGTGGCCACGCGCCGCTTCACCTACGGCTACGGCCGCGCCGAAGACCTCGCCGGGATCGCCATCGTGGTGATCATCGCCGGGTCGGCCGCCCTGGCCGGTTACGAGGCCGTCAGGCGGCTGATCAGTCCCCAGGACGTCCACGCGCTCGGCTGGGTGGCGGTCGCGGGCATGGTGGGATTCCTCGGCAACGAGTGGGTGGCCCGCTACCGCATCAGGGTGGGCCGCGAGATCGGCTCGGCGGCGCTGGTGGCCGACGGCCTGCACGCCCGTACCGACGGTTTCACCTCACTGGCCGTCCTGATCGGAGCCGGGGGCACCGCGCTGGGTTTTCCGATCGCCGATCCGATCGTCGGCCTGCTGATCACGGTCGCGATCTGCTCCGTGCTGCGCGACGCCGCCCGGGAGATCTACCACCGGCTGATGGACGCCGTCGACCCGGCCCTGGTGGAGCGGGCCGAGCACATCCTGCGGTCGGTTCCCGGTGTCCGGCGCGTCGGATCGGTACGGCTGCGCTGGATCGGCCACGCCCTGCGCGCGGAGGTGGACATCGCGGTGAGCCACGAACTGTCGCTCGTCGAGGCGCACGCCGTCGCGGTCGAGGCCGAGCACCGGCTCATCCACGACCTGCCCCGTCTGCGGGCCGCCACCGTGCACGCCGACCCCGACGGCCCGGCGGGCGTCGACCACCACGCCGCTCTCGTCACCCACCGATAGCGACTCCCCCCGTGACCTCCCCTGTGACCTCCCCCTGTGATCTCTCCTTGTGATCTCTCCTTGTGATCTCCCGTCGCTCTCCGGGCTCGGGCCGTGCACCGGTGTGTCCACGTCTTGGTCACCGCCTGTCACGCC
This sequence comes from Streptosporangium sp. NPDC051022, assembly GCF_040683035.1. Classification (NCBI taxonomy): domain Bacteria; kingdom Bacillati; phylum Actinomycetota; class Actinomycetes; order Streptosporangiales; family Streptosporangiaceae; genus Streptosporangium; species Streptosporangium sp. NPDC051022. The sequence goes on from NZ_JBFBCF010000018.1 coordinate 173,605, forward strand.
ATGACGATTTATGCCGCTGCAATTGCCCTATACGTGGTATTCGGTCGATAAATATGGTTTACGGCTATTTGCCCCGGCTTCGGGAAACGCCGACCGGTTCATCCGAGCCGGGGGTGAGGAGGGGTGAGGCCGGCCGGCTCCTGGTGGACGGGGGACGCGCTGTCGCGGGGAGACGGTACGGAACGCAGGACGGGGTACGGGGCGGAGGGGAGGAGGCCGAGGCGCCGGACGCCGCAGGCCAGTGCCGCCACGAGGAGCAGCAGGCCCAGGCGCGTCAGGTCGTGCCCGCCGAAGGTGAGCTCCGCCGAGGTGTTCACCAGGAAGCCGGTGGTGAACAGCCAGGCCATGACGGCCGTCGCCAGGGCGACGGAGCGGCGGGGCTCGCGGAGGACGTGGACGCACACGGCGATCATCATGACGGCCACGCGGGCGGTCGTATCACCGGGAGCGAAGAGCAGTGAGGCGACCACCGTCGCGGCGACGGTGACGAGGAAGCCGTCGGAGAGCGGGAAACCTACCGGTTCGGAGTGGAGCATCGCAGTCGCCCCTTCGGATAAAGAATTCTATTCCTCCATATAACTCCTTAAAGTGCATTTTTCATCATTTGTATACGTAGTTTCTATGTCACTCCTACGAATCCTGACCCTTCTCATACGCCGCCGCCCACCGATCGGTCCCCGGCGCGTTCTCTCGCGGCTGGAAGCGGTAGCCCATGCCCGGTTCGGTCAGCAGGTGAACGGGGCGGGCGGGGTCCCGCTCCAGCTTCTTGCGCAGCTGGGCCATGTACTGGCGCAGATAGTGGCTCTCCTTGACGTATCCGGTGCCCCAGATCTCGGTCAGCAGCCGGCGTTGGCTGATCAGCTTGCCGGGGTTGCGCAGCAGGATCTCCACCAGCTGCCATTCGGTCGGCGTGAGCCGTACTCCGCCGGAGACGGTCTTGCGGGTCAGGTCGATCACGTGGTCGCCGATCCGGATCCGGGCGAGCTCGGCGGCGTGGAACGCCGTTCGCCGGGTCACCGCGCGGATCCGGGCGAGCAGCTCGTCGATGCCGAAGGGCTTGGTGACGTAGTCGTCGGCGCCCGCGTCGAGCGCGTTCACCTTGTCCGCGCCGCTCGCGCGGCCCGAGAGCACGACGATGGGGATCGAGGTCCAGCCGCGCAGCCCGTGGATGACGTCGATCCCGTCGATGTCGGGCAGGCCGAGGTCGAGGACGACCAGGTCCGGACGCCAGTCCGCCGCCTGGCGCAGCGCCGCGGCCCCGTCGGGGGCCACCGCGACCTCGTAGCGCCGGGCGAGGAGGTTGATCCTGAGCGCGCGCAGGATCTGGGGCTCGTCGTCGACGACGAGGACGCGCGTCATGCCTCCTCCACGGCGCTCTCCAAGGTGCTCCCCGCGGGGTTCCCCACGGCGTTCACGGTGCCGGGCGCGGTGGTGGGCGCGGCGGTGGACGCGGTGGTGGGTGCCGTGGTGGACACATCAGTGGACGCGACGGTGGGCGCGGTGGTGGAGACGGCCTGAGGCCGTGTGGAGACGGGCAGTGTCAGGATCATCGTGAGACCTCCCCCGGGTGTCTCTTCCGGTGACAGGGTGCCGCCCATCGCCTCCGCGAGTCCCCGTGAGAGCGCGAGGCCGAGGCCGACACCGGTGTGGTTGTCGCGGTCGCCGAGGCGTTGGAAGGGCAGGAAGACCCGGTCGTGCGCCTCGGACGGGATGCCGGGTCCCCGGTCGACGACCCGGATCTCCACGTGGGCCCCGTGCCGGCTGGCGGTGACGAGGACCTTCCGGCCGGGCGGGCTGTAGCGGACGGCGTTGGAGATGAGATTGACCAGGATCCGTTCCAGCAGGGCCGGATCGGCGACGATCTCCGGCAGCTCGACGGAGACGTCCCCCTCGACCTGGTCGCGCAGCGGCCCGAGGTCGTCGACGGCCCGCGGTACGACCTCCTCCAGCGCGGTCGGCTGCAGGGCCAGGCCGAGAACGCCCGCCTGCAGCCGGCTCATGTCGAGCAGGTTGGCGACGAGGCGGTCCAGCTTGGTCAGGGACTCGTCGGCGGTGGCCAGCAGTTCGCCGCGGTCCTCCGGGGACCAGTCGATGTCGGTGTTGCGCAGGCTGTCCACCGCGGCCTTGGCCGAGGCGAGCGGGGTGCGCAGGTCGTGGCTGACGGCGGCGAGCAGCGCGGTGCGCATCTTGTCGGCCTCGGCCAGCGGCCTGGCCTGCCCGGCCTCCTCCTCCAGCCGGTTCTGCCGCAGGGCGACGGCGGCCTCGGCGGCGAAGGCCTCCAGCACCCGGCGGTCGGACGCCTCCAGCAGCCTGCCCCGTACGGCGAGCACCAGCCGCTCGTCGATCACCACGTCGGTGTCGGCCGTCGCGGGGCAGGTACAGGGCGTGTCGCCCGCCGTGGCGATGATCCGCCAGCACTGCGGGTCCGACTGGTCGTCGGGACCCGGCTCGCCGGTCCGTTCGAGCAGGGTGACCGAGCCCAGCCCGAAGGTCTCCCGCAGCCGCCCCAGCAGGGACGCCAGCGCGTGCTCCCCGCGCAGCACGTGCCCGGCCAGCGTGGACAGCACCTCGGCGTCGGCCCGGGCCCGCGCGGCCTCCCGGGTACGGCGGGCGGCCAGGTCGACCACCGCGCTCACCATGACGGCGACCAGCACGTAGACCGCCAGCGCGAACAGGTTCTCCGGGTCGGCGATGGTGAACCGGTCGACCGGCGGGGTGAAGTAGTAGTTGAGCAGCAGGAACCCGGCCACGGCCGCTGTGACGGCGGGCCACATTCCGCCGGCCAGGGCGACCCCGACCACCAGCAGCAGGAACAGCAGGATGTCCACCGGGAGGTTGACGTCGTCGCGGACGAGGTGGAGGGCCGTCGTCAGCAGGGGCAGCCCCAGCGCCGCGATGATCCAGCCGGTGACGCGGCGGGCGCGGGTCAGCGCGGCCCGCGGCGTCGTGTGGCCGCGACCCTTCCTCGCCTCGTCATGGGTGATCATGTGGACGTCGATCGAACCGGACAGCGCGGTGGTGGTCACCCCGACGCCCCGGGAGAAGATCTGGGCGAACCGGCCGCGCCGGGACGCGCCGAGCACCAGCTGGGTGGCGTTGACCCCGCGTGCGAAGTCGAGCAGCGCGCGCGGCACGTCGTCCCCCACCACCTGGTGGTAGGTGCCGCCCATGTCCTCCACCAGGGCGCGCTGCCTGGCGAGGCTGGCCGGGTCCGCCCCGGTCAGACCGTCGGAGCGGGTCACGTGCAGGGCCAGCAGGTCGGCGCCCTTGCTCCGGGCGGCGATCCGGGCGGCCCGCCGTACCAGGGTGTCCCCCTCGGGGCCGCCGGTCAGCGCGACCACCACGCGCTCGCGCGCCTCCCAGGTGCCGGCGATGCCGTGTTCGGCGCGGTAGCGGTCGAGCTGGTCGTCGACCTTGCCCGCCACCCACAGCAGCGCCAGCTCGCGCAGGGCGGTCAGGTTGCCCACCCGGAAGTAGTTCGACAGCGCCGCGTCCACCTTCTCCGGGGGGTAGACGTTGCCGTGGGCCATCCTCCTGCGCAGCGCCTCCGGAGCCATGTCGACCAGCTCGACCTGGTCGGCACGCCGTACCACCTCGTCGGGCACGGTCTCGCGCTGCGGGACGCCGGTGATCTCGTGGACGACGTCGTTGAGCGACTCCAGGTGCTGGACGTTGACGGTGGAGACGACGTCGATCCCGGCGTCGAGGATCTCCTCGATGTCCTGCCATCGCTTGGCGTTGCGCGAGCCGGGCACGTTGGTGTGCGCCAGCTCGTCGATCAGCGCCACCCTGGGGCGGCGGGCGATGATCGCGTCGGTGTCGAGCTCGGTGAAGGTGCTCTCCCGGTGGATCATCGCCTTGCGGGGGACGATCTCCAGGTCCGCCAGCAGCGCGGCGGTGCGGGGCCGGCCGTGGGTCTCCACGAATCCGACGACCACGTCCGTGCCGCGTTCGAGGCGCCGCCGCCCCTCGCCGAGCATCGCGTAGGTCTTGCCGACGCCCGGGGCCGCGCCCAGGTATACGCGCAGCCGCCCGCGGCCCCTGCCCGTCGTGCTCGCTGTGCTCATGGCGGTCGCTCCTCGTCGGGAGAGCGGGCCGTACGGTCTTCACGGCCCGCTCCCGGTGGCGGTCATCCCCTGTCGAGTGCCAGGTTGAGCTCAAGGACGTTCACCGCGGGCTCGCCCATGAAGCCGAGCGCCCGGCCGGTGGTGTTCTCCCCGATCAGGGTCCTGACCTTCGCCACGTCGATGCCGCGCTCCCTGGCCACCCGGGGGGCCTGCAGCTCGGCGTAGGCGAGGGAGATGTGCGGGTCCAGGCCGGAACCGCTGGCGGTGACCGCGTCGGCGGGCACCTTCACCGCGGTCACGTCGCCGCGGACCGGGACGGTACGGCCGGCGGAGAGGTCCTCGCCGGGCTTGGCGCACTCCACCTTCACTCCCCGGTACTCGGCGACGAAGGGGGTGGCGGGGCAGGCCTGGTTGGCGCTGACCACCCGGGCCGGGGTGCCGACCGCGGGAAAGACCTTCAGCACCGCTCCCACGCCGTCCGCCGTGCAGTACGGCCTGGCCCCGCTGACGCCCTCCCGCTCGCCCACGGCTTTGCTGCGGGCGCACACTTGGGTCAGCAGGGACTGCTTCCCGGTGTCGGGATTGCCCTCGGCGTCCTTGGCGCCCGGTACGGGCAGGACGTCCAGGACGCTCTCGGGGCCGAGGTTGCTCGCGCCGGTGGACAGCGGGTCGTAGCCGTCACCGGCCGCCGAGGGGCGGCTCTGGAAGTACTTCCCGACCGGAGCGCCGTCCTTGCCGGTGAAGTTCTGGCCGATGACGGCGCTGCCGACGTCCTTGCCGTCCTTCTGGACGAGCGAGCCGTTGGCCCGGCCGTTGAACACCGCCTGGGCGATGCCGGTGACGACCAGCGGGTAGGCCGCGCCGAGGATCAGGGTCAGCACGAGCAGCGCGCGGAGCGCGGCGAGATGCTGGCGGAGCCAGCTGGGCAGGCGTTCCATTTAAGACATCCCCGGAAGGAACTGGATCAGGAGGTCGATGAGTTTGATGCCGGCGAACGGGACGACGATGCCGCCCAGGCCGTACAGGTAGAGGTTGCGGCTGAGCAGTTTGGATGCGCTGGAGGGGCGGTAGCGCACCCCGCGCAGGGCCAGCGGGATGAGCGCGACGATGATGATCGCGTTGAAGACGACCGCAGACAGGATCGCCGACTGCGGGCTGGACAGGCGCATGATGTTCAGCGTGTCCAGGCCCGGGTAGACCGCGGCGAACATCGCCGGGATGATCGCGAAGTACTTGGCGATGTCGTTGGCGATCGAGAACGTGGTCAGCGCGCCGCGGGTGATGAGCAGCTGCTTGCCGATCTCCACGATCTCGATGAGCTTGGTGGGGTTGGAGTCGAGGTCCACCATGTTGCCGGCCTCTTTGGCGGCCGAGGTGCCGGTGTTCATCGCCACCCCGACGTCGGCCTGGGCGAGCGCGGGCGCGTCGTTGGTGCCGTCGCCGGTCATGGCGACCAGCCGCCCGCCCTGCTGTTCCTTGCGGATCAGCGCCAGCTTGTCCTCGGGGGTGGCCTCGGCCAGGAAGTCGTCGACGCCCGCCTCGTCGGCGATGGCCTTGGCGGTCAGCGGGTTGTCGCCGGTGATCATGACGGTGCGGATGCCCATCCGGCGCATCTCGTCGAACCGCTCCCGCATGCCCTGCTTGACCACGTCCTTGAGGTGGATCACCCCGAGCACCCGCGCCCTGCCCCCGGCGGTCCCGGCGGTCCCGGCGGTCCCGGCGCTTCCGGTGGCTCCGGTGGCTCCGTCGGGGCCGTCGGGGCCGCCGCCCTGGCCGGGGACCGCGCCGACGACCTCGCCGACGACCAGCGGGGTGCCGCCCGAGGCGGAGATCGCGTCCACGATCGCGCCGACCTCGTCGGTGGGGTGACCGCCGTGGTCGCGGACCCACTTCATCACCGCGGTCGCCGCGCCCTTGCGGACCTGGCGGCCGTCCACGCCGACCCCGGACATCCGGGTCTGGGCGGTGAAGGGTACCCACTCGGCGTGGGCCAGCTCGCCCGGCTGCCGTTCGCGCAGGCCGTAGGCCTGTTTGGCGAACACCACGATCGAGCGTCCCTCGGGCGTCTCGTCGGCGAGACTGGACAGCTGGGCGGCGGCCGCCAGCTCCTCGGCCGGGACCCCGGGAACCGGCACGAACTCCGAGGCCTGCCGGTTGCCCAGCGTGATGGTGCCGGTCTTGTCCAGCAGCAGCGTGGAGACGTCGCCCGCGGCCTCGACCGCCCGGCCGCTCATCGCCAGCACGTTGCGCTGCACCAGCCGGTCCATGCCCGCGATGCCGATCGCGGACAGCAGGGCGCCGATCGTGGTCGGGATCAGGCAGACCAGCAGCGAGACCAGCACGATTCCGGTGACGCCGTCGGCGGTCAGCGCCAGGGAGTCGGGGACCCCGGGGTTCTGCGCCTTCGAGAAGATCGCCAGTGGCTGCATCGTCGCGGTCGCGACCAGGAAGATGATCGTCAGGGCGGCCAGCAGGATGTTGAGCGCGACCTCGTTGGGGGTCTTCTGCCGGTTGGCGCCCTCGACCAGGGCGATCATCCGGTCGATGAAGCTCTCGCCGGGCCTCTGGGTGATCCGCACGATGATCCGGTCGGACAGCACCTTCGTGCCGCCGGTCACGGCGGAGCGGTCGCCGCCGGACTCGCGGATGACGGGCGCGGACTCGCCGGTGATGGCCGACTCGTCCACGCTGGCGATGCCCTCGACGACGTCGCCGTCGCCGGGGATGATCTCTCCGGCCTCGACGATCACGTGGTCGCCCAGGTGGAGTTCGGGCGCGCCGACGGTGTCCCATCCGGACACCGCGGCCCCCGGCCTCCAGTCCTTGATCCGGCGGGCGGTGGTGTCGCGTTTGGCGGCGCGCAGGGTGGCGGCCTGCGCCTTGCCCCGGCCCTCCGCCACCGCCTCGGCCAGGTTGGCGAAGATCACGGTGAGCCAGAGCCAGACCACGATGGCCCAGGCGAAGAACGACGGGCCGGTGATCGCGAGCACCGTGGTGAAGACCGCGCCGATCTCCACGATGAACATGACCGGGTTGCGCCACAGCGTGGCCGGGTTGAGCTTCCTGAACGCGTCCGGGAGCGAGACGATCAGCTGTTTGGGGTCGAGCAGGCCGCCGCCCACCTTGCCGTTCTTCTGCTGGGCTGGGGGACGGCCGGGCGCCTGGAGCGTCTGGGGGGACATGTTCACTGGATTCCTTCTGCGAGCGGCCCGAGCGCCAGGGCTGGGAGGAAGGTCAGCGCGACCAGGATGATCGTCACGCCGACGACCATGCCGACGAACTGCGGCCGGTGGGTGGGCAGCGTGCCCGCCGACGCCGGGACCGGCGCCTGCCTGGCCAGCGAACCCGCCAGCGCCAGCACGAACACGATCGGCAGGAACCGGCCGAGGGCCATGCACAGGCCGAGCGCCGTGTCGTACCACGGGGTGTTGACGGTGAGGCCGCCGAACGCCGAGCCGTTGTTGTTGGAGGCGCTGGTGAAGGCGTACAGCACCTCGGACAGGCCGTGCGGGCCGGTGTTGAGCATGCTCGCCCGCTGTTCGGCCGAGCCCATGGCGAGGGCCGTGCCGGTGAGCACGAGGACCGGGGTGACCAGGAAGTACAGCGAGGCGAGCTTGATCTCGCGGGAGCCGATCTTCTTGCCCAGGTACTCCGGGGTGCGGCCGACCATCAGCCCGGCGACGAACACCGTGATCACCGCGAGCACCAGCATGCCGTACAGGCCCGATCCGACGCCGCCCGGCGCGACCTCGCCCAGCATCATGTTGAACATCGTGATCATGCCGCCGAGCGCGGTGTAGGAGTCGTGGAAGGAGTTGACGGCGCCGGTGCTGGTCAGCGTGGTGGCGGCGCCGAAGGTGGCGGAGTTGGGGACGCCGAAGCGCATCTCCTTGCCCTCCAGCGCGGCGCCGACGGCCTGCGGCACCGTGCCGTTGTGCGCCATCTCCAGCGCGGTCAGGATCGAGACGCTGGCCACGGCCAGCACACCCATGATCGCGACGATCGCGTATCCCTGCCGGTTGTCGCCCACGATGCGGCCGAACGTGCGCGGCAGCGCGAACGGGATCAGCAGGATCGCGAAGATCTCCACCCAGTTGGTCCAGCTCGTGGCGTTCTCGAACGGGTGGGCGGAGTTGGCGTTGTAGAAGCCGCCGCCGTTGGTGCCCAGCTCCTTGATGATCTCCTGACTGGCCACCGGGCCGCCGGTGATGGCCTGCGTGCCGCCGGTCAGGGTGGCCACCTCGTGCGGCGCGGCGAAGTTCTGCACCAGGCCGCCCGCGACGAGCACCAGCGCGCCGACGAAGGCGATCGGCAGCAGCACGCGGATCGAGCCGCGCACCAGGTCGACCCAGAAGTTGCCCAGCTCGTCGGCCTGCCTGCGGGCGAAGCCGCGCACCAGCGCGATCGCCACCGCCATGCCGACCGCGGCCGAGACGAAGTTCTGCACCGCCAGACCGGCCATCTGCACCAGGTGCCCCATGGTGGACTCACCGGAGTAGGCCTGCCAGTTGGTGTTGGTGACGAAGCTGACCGCGGTGTTCCACGCGATGTGGCCGGGCACCGGGGCCATGCCCAGGCTCAGGAACAGCTTGTCCTGCAGGCGCTGCAGGCCGTACAGGACGAGGATGGAGATCGCCGAGAAGGCCAGCACGCTGCGGGCGTAGATACTCCAGCGTTGCTCGGCGTCCGGCTGGACGCCGATGAGCCGGTAGATCGTCCGCTCGACGGCGGAGTGCCTGGTCCCGGTGTAGACCCGGTACATGTAGTCGCCCAGGGGACGGTGGGTGACCACCAGGGCGACGATGAGGGACCCGATGAACAGGATCCCCGCGAGAGCCGGTGACATCAGAAGCGCTCCGGGAAAAGCAGGGCGGCGACCATGAAGATCACCAAACCGACGACCACGATGAGACCGGTGGCGTTCACGGCACTCACAGCCGCTCCACCGCCTTGACGACAAGCCCGAGGACCGCGAAGACCGCGATCGTCAGGGCGACGAAGATGACGTCCGCCATCCCCACTCCTCGAATCCGGAAATGTTCCCGCCGCCTAGATGAGCGGCACGTAAGTAAGGAAAACGCGAACTTTCGCACTTATGGCGCTTCTTGACGCCTTCCATACGGCATCGCGGCAAGATTTGACGCCGTCCCTACGTGGCACTTCCGGTCTACGGTGTGACCTTTATCCGGGGCCGTCACCTGGCGGTCGAGGTGTGGTCGCGATCTCGGTTCGGGGTCGCCACGGCCCCACCCGCACCCGGGTACGGGATCCCCGGGATCACCCCGTGGTCGATCTTGACGCCGTTCCGCCGCGGTGCCACCATGCGCCCATGGCAGCCGACCCGGCGGACACGGGCGAGATCGACTATCGGCCCTTCAACTTCGTCCTCACCCTGATGAGCGCGACCCTCATGATCATGCCGGCCCGCCGTGTCGTGATCGAGGTCGTCGACTCCGGCCTGTGGGACCTGCTCGTTCCGGTGCTCGTCCTGGTCGGGCTGCCCCCGCTCGGGGCGCTCGCCGGAACCTTCACGAGGTTTTCGGGCCGGGGCGGCAGACTCTTCGGAATCATGCTCGGGGTCTTCGTCGCCGCCCTGCTCCTGATGGTGCTCCTCGCCTTCTGGTTTATCTACTCCGTGCTCAACTCCCACAGGTGACCTCTGACCCGGCCCCGGGGCGAACCGTTGTCACGCGGGATACGTGATGAGGGCATGAGGCATCGGATTCTCGCCGTTCTCCTGCTGCTGGCCGCCGTCATCGTGATCACCCCCGGTACGGCGTGCGCCTGCTCCTGCGCGCCGCTCCAACCGGCGGACCAGGTCAAGAGGGCGGCGGCGGTGTTCACCGGGACGGTGGTGGCCGCAGACCCGGTCAAGGGCGACCCCTCCGGTCCCCGGCCGCCGATCGTCTACACCCTGCGCGCCGACCAGGTCTACAAGGGGGCGGCGGCGGCCGAGTACCAGGTGGCCACCAACGCCGACAGCGCCGCCTGCGGCTACAACTTCGTCGTCGGCTCCCGGTATCTGGTGTTCGCCTCCGACGAGAAGTCCGGCCTGCTCGCCGTCGACCCGGGCGTCGCGCTGCACACGGCCCTGTGCGACGGTAACAGCCTGGTCCGTCCCGGCGACGGCCCGTTGCGGGCGGAGGACGGTACCCCGAGCGGGGAGCCGCTGCCCGACACGCTCCTGGCGGCACTGGGTACGGCCACCCGCCCCCCGGCCACCACCCCCTCGGCCTCCCCGGCGGGCACCACCGCTCCCTCGGCCTCCCACGCCACGACGATCTCTCCCTGGGGGTACGCGGGCGGGGCCGTGGTCGTCCTCGGTCTCCTCACCGCCGGATGGCGGCTCCTGCGGCGGCGCAGGGCGTGATCGCCCGGCCCCGGCGGTCCTGGGCGGCGTGAGTCCTGGGCGGTGCGGGGCCGGGGTATGGGTTCGGGATGACCCGCGTCCGGAATGACCTGTGCCCGGAATGACCTGCATCCGGAATGACCTGTGTCCGGGACGGCGATGACCTGTGTCCGGGACGACCTGAAGAAGACCGTTCGGGGAGGAACGGGAATGCCCGTCCCGCGGGCCACGCCCGCGCGGATTGCCGGGTGGTGAATTCTTCTTGTTATTCTCGCCTGGCCGGTCGAATATCCCTCGAACGCCGTCGCTTTCGGTACCGTGGGGATTTCTCATGTCGTGTGATTTCCGGATGACCGAAAGTGGGGGCGTGATGGGGCTGAAATACCGTTGGAAGCACCTGACCGGCATTTCGGCGCGATAGGTTCCGCCTTCCTGGGGCGATGACCGGGCGACGGCCGATCGCGTGCCGTGAAGGCGGGTGAAGCCCGCGGATCCCGGCCCCCGCGACGCCTGCCCGTTCCCGCGGCGTACGGCGGCGCGTCACCCCGAGGGTCTTTCGGGACACCCGATATGACCGGCTTCTGTCCGGTCGTGCGCTCTTTCCTGCCCATGAGGCCCCGCCGGGCTGTTTCCTCCCTTTCGATTCGGGAGACCGATGTCGTTTTCCTCCCCGTTGTTTCTGTGGTTTTTCATGCCGGTCACGCTGGTGGCCTCCTGGGTGCTTCCCGCGCGCTGGCGCAACGGGCTCGTCGCCGTGGTCAGCCTGCTCTTCTACACCTGGGGCGCCGGGCCGTACACCGTGCTGCTGCTGTCGGCGATCGCGGTCAACTACGCCGCCGGTCTGGCGGTGGACTCCGTACGGCTGCGGCAACGCCCCCGGGCCCGCAGGGGCATGCTGATCGCGACGGTCGGATGGGACCTGGCGATCCTGGGCGTGTGGAAGTACGGCGGGTTCGCCAGCCGGCAGATCGACGCCCTGTCCAGCGCGCTGGGCCTGGGCCACAGCCCGATCGTGAGCCTGGCCCTGCCGATCGGGATCTCGTTCTTCACCTTCCACCACCTGTCCTACGTGGTGGACGTCTACCGCGACAGCAGGCCCGCACAGCGGAGCCTGGTCGGCTTCGTCACCTACATCGCGATGTTCCCCCAGCTCATCGCCGGGCCCATCGTCCGATACCACGAGATCTCCGACCAGCTCGCCACCACCGGCCGCGACAGGTTCGGCGACTTCGCCGCCGGGTTTCCCCGCTTCGCCCTGGGCCTGGCCAAGAAGGTGATCGTCGCCGACACGATCGCCCCGGTCGCCGACGCCGCGTTCGCCCACGCGGGCGGCCAGATCAACACACCGACCGCCTGGCTGGCGGCGCTGGCCTACACCGTCCAGATCTACTTCGACTTCTCCGGCTACTCCGACATGGCCATCGGCCTGGGCACGATGCTCGGCTTCCGGCTTCCGGAGAACTTCAACCGGCCGTACTCGGCCTACTCGGTGACCGACTTCTGGCGGCGCTGGCACATGTCGCTGTCGCGCTGGTTCCGCGACTACGTCTACATCCCGCTCGGCGGCAACCGCGGCGGCACGTTGAACACCTACCGCAACCTGCTGATCATCTTCGTGCTCTGCGGCTTCTGGCACGGCGCCAACTGGACCTTCCTGGTGTGGGGCCTCTACCACGGCGGCCTCCTGGTCGCCGAACGGCTGCTGGGCTGGGACCGCCCGCCCGCGGGCGTGCCGGCCACGGTGCTGCGGCGCGCGGCGACCTTCCTGCTGGTCGTGGTCGGCTGGGTGTTCTTCCGCGCCGAGACCATGACGGAGGCGCTCGGCGTGCTCCAGGCGATGTTCAGCTGGCAGCCGGGCGAGCTGGACGAGTTCGCCTCGTTCGCGCTCGACCACCAGCGGACGCTCACCTTCGCGCTGGCGCTGACCGTGGTGCTGCTGCCGGCCTCACTGACCCTCGGCCCGCTGATCGAGTCCGGCCGGGGCCGGATGGCGGGGGTGGTGCGGGCCGCGATGACGTGGGTGGCCGCCCCCTACGCCGCGGTGCTGGTCGCCGCGGGCACCTTCAGCCCCTTCCTGTACTACCAGTTCTGAGTGAGGCCGCCGATGACCGCCGTCGAGACAGAGCCGACGACTCCCGGGACCCGTCTCCCCCGCCCGCGCGGACGGCGGCTGCCGATGCTGCTGGCCGCGGGACTGTTCTTCTTCGCCCCCGCGCTGGCCTTCGCCGCCGGGGAGCGGGCCGTGTCGATCGAGAACCGCAAGCTGCCGGACTTCCCGTCGCTGTCACGTGGCTGGGACTTCATCCCCGAGGCCGAGGCCTGGGCCGTGGCCCACCTGCCGCTGCGGCAGTACGCCGTCCGCGGCAACGTCGCCCTGTCCGAGGGGCTGTTCGGCCAGCCGCCGTCCTACGGCACCAAGGGCAAGCCCTCCTATCCCCGGGTGATCGAGGGGCGTGACGGCTGGCTGTACTTCGGAGACGACGTGACCGAGGCGTGCCGGCCACGCTGGAGCATCGCCGAAACCCTGGACCGGACGCGCCGCCTGGCCGAGATCGTGCGCGGGTCCGGCAGGCGCTTCGTGCTCACCGTGGCACCGGACAAGACCACGATCTCCCCCGGCGCGCTGCCCGGGCGCTTCCTGGGGCAGGCCTGCCTGAACGAACGCAAGCGGCAGTTCTGGACCGCGCTGGAGGCGGCGCGCCCGCCGGGATACATGGACCTGCGAGGTCCCCTGGAGCAGCTGCAACGACAGTCCGGCACGTCGGCGTACTGGCGGACCGACAGCCACTGGAACGAACGCTCCTGCGGGCTGTACGGCACGCGGCTGGCGCTGACCCTCGACCCCGGCCTCCTGCGGGACACCCGGCTGGTCGAGATCGGGCGGGCGACGCGCGCGGGCGACCTGGGCACGCTGCTCGGCACCCCGCGCGAGGAGACCATCGACCGGTGGAGGCTGGACCGGGACGGTGTGCGGCAGGCCCGGCAGGACAACGCGCAGATGCCCGTGTCGTTCACCGTCGCGAACACGTCGGCCCGGGCTCCGCTGTTCCAGTCCAGAACCCTGCTCATCGGCGACTCCTTCACCCGCAATTCGCTGCCGTGGGTCACGCCGTACTTCGCGGATCTGACCTATCTGCGCAGCGACGCGCCCGCCAAGGCGGGGCCGGAGTACGTCGCGGAAAAGGTGGCGCGGAGCGAAACGGTGGTGTTCGAGATGGTGGAGCGTTACTTCGTCGGCGGGCACGGGGAGATGCTGGACGAGGCGACCCTCACCGCGATCGAGCGGGCACTGGGGTAGCCGCTTTTCGATCATGGAATCCCCGTGGTGGACGAACCGTCGCGGGATCCGCAGGTGCGGCCTCACCGGTCCGGCCGATCATGCTTCGTGCCCGGTGCCCGGTGCCCGGTGCCCGGTGCCCGGTGCCCGGTGCCCGGTGCTGGGTGCCTGGTGCCTGCGGTCACGGTCGCGGTCGCGGAAGGTGAGCGATCGCCGGATGGCGGAGTCGCCGGAGTGGCAGCGCAATGTCAGCACTTTGGTGCTATTAAACGACTCTTGGGCTATTTGCGCTGAGTATCTACCCCGGGATCGCCTGCCGACATAGCGCCGGGAAGTCTTTGGGTTGGCGGGATTATGTCCCATTTTTACCCTTATGTGTTTCTATATCACGTTTCAGGGTAAGGGTGAGCGGGTTCGGAAAACTAGCTCCTTCCGACATGTTCGAAGCGGGGACGTCGGCTGTCGGCGACGTCCTCTCCCACCTGGCCGGTCGACCGAGGCCCCAGGCGGATGGATCCCACGATGGAGTGATCTTTTAGGAGTGGTGATCGTGAAATGCGGAGTGCAGGTGGCCCTGGCCGTGGGGGCGGGCTACTTTCTGGGTCGGCATCACAAGTTGCGGATGGCACTCGCATTGGCGGCGGCCGGTGCGACCGGCCGGTTGGGTGCGGGCGGGAGCGGCCTGCTGCAGCAGGGACTGAAGACGCTCGGGGCCTCTCCGGAGCTGGAAAAGATCACTAGCAGCATTCGGGGCGAGTTGCTCGATGTCGGCAAGGCCGCGGCCCGTGCCGCGGCGACCAAGCAGATCGACTCACTGACCTCCAAACTCCACGAACGCGCCGAGTCGCTGCGCGTCCCGGGCGGGCTTCTCGGCGGGGAAGAGGAAGAGGAGGAGGAGCCCCCGCGCAGGCGTCGTGCCGCCGGTGGCCGTGGCCGCAGGGCCCGCTACGAGGAGCCGGAGGAAGAGGAGGAGTACGAGGAGGAAGAGGAAGAGGAGGAGGAACCCGAGCCCGTGAGGGCACGCCGCACCGGCCGTGGCCGTACGGCCCGCTACGAGGAGCCGGAGGACGAGGAAGAAGAAGAGGAAGAGGAGGAGGAGAGGCCGAGCAGGGCGACCAGAGGCCGGGGCGCGCAGCGCGAACGGCCGGCCCGCCGCGAACGGCCCGTTCGCCGGGTGCGGGGATGAGGCGCGATGGCTGAGGCGACGAAGAACCGGACCACCGGGGAAACCGGACAGATCCTGCCCATAGACCGGCTCATCGATGAGCTTCGCAACCTCGCCGAGGTTCTCGGGGAGCGGTTCCTGACCTCCGCGACCGAGAAGGTCGGTGACCTGACCGGGCGGCTGACCGACTACGCCAACAAGGGCGGAGAGGGCGGCCTCGGTCTCATCGGCACGGTGATCGGATCGAAACACCCCGTGGCGGCCGGGCTCAAGGGGGTGGCCAAGATGGCGGCCGGCGGTTTGCTCAAGAAGATCACCGGAGGAGGCGGCAAGGGAGGTAAGGGCAAGAGGTTCAAGTTCACCACCATCGTCGAGACACTCGACGTGGGCGCTCCGCTGAGGGTCACCTACAACCAGTGGACCCAGTTCGAGGACTTCCCGGGCTTCATGAAGAAGGTCGAGGGGGTCACCCAGGAGAGCGACGAGAAGCTCAGCTGGAAGGCACAGATCTTCTGGTCGCACCGGACCTGGGAGTCGACGATCGTCGAGCAGATCCCCGACCAGCGGATCATCTGGCGGTCCAAGGGACCGAAGGGCTGGGTCGACGGCGCCGTGACCTTCCACGCCCTCGCCCCCGAGCTGACCAGGGTCCTGCTCGTGCTGGAGTACCACCCGCAGGGCCTGTTCGAGCGCACCGGCAACCTCTGGCGCGCGCAGGGCCGACGGGCCCGTCTGGAGTTCAAGCACTTCCGGCGTCACGTCATGACGCAGACGCTGCTCCATCCCGACGACGTCGAGGGCTGGCGCGGCGAGATACGTGACAGCGAGATCGTCAAGGACCACGAGACCGCGCTCAAGGAGGAGCAGGAGGAACAGGAGCGGCGGGAGCGGGAGAGCCCCGAGGAGGAGTTCGAAGAGGAGCGGGAGCCCGTGGGCGAGGAACGGGGCGAGGAGGAGCCGCCCGAGGAGGCGGAGGAAGAGGAACCCGGGGAGCCCGAGGAGCCTGAGGAGCCTGAGGAGGAGACCGGAGGGGAAGAGGAGGCGGAGTCGGACGGACGCTCTCGGGCACGGCGCCGACGTCGCACCGTGAGCGCCGAGGAGGAACCGGAGACCGAAGAGGAACCCGAGGAGGAAGAGGCCGAGGAGGAACCGGAGGCCGAAGAGGAGTCGAGGGCGGAGAGACGGGCGGCACGGCGCGCACGCCGCACCACGGAGACGAAGGCGGAGGAGGGCGAGAGACCGCCCCGGCGTTCCACCCGGCGCCGGACCCCCGCCCGGAGCGCGTGACCCCTGACCGGAAAGAGGACACGGAGCCGAGGAGGAAGCGGATGACCATCGTGCAGCCTTCGGGAGGTGGGGCGGCCGGTCGTGGATCCTCGTCGGGACTGGCCGATGTCATCGACACGATCCTCGACAAGGGCCTTGTGATCGACGCCTTCGTCAGGGTCTCGCTCGTCGGCATCGAGCTACTCACGATCGACGTGCGCGTCGTCGTGGCCAGCGTCGACACCTATCTGCGTTTCGCCGAGGCCGTCAACCGGCTGGACCTGACACAGACGGGAGGAAAGGGCCTGCCGGAAGTCGTACAGGACATGACGGAGGGCGTCGGCAGATCGAAGAGCAAGGGCGCCACCCAGGGAATGCTGGAAGCGGCCGGGGAGAAGCTGCGCGACCTCGTCGGAGAGCCCGCCGAGGATTTCGAGGAGGAGCGCGAACCGGCGCCCCGCCGGCGGCGACGGCGGGAGGAGGACTGAGATGCCCGGCACCGCGAGGCCCGAGACCGCCGCCTCCGCGAAGACCGCCTCGCGAGAGCGGGACAGCGGTTCCCAGGCCAGTGGCTCCTACATCTACGGCATCGTGCCGGGCGACGTCGAGCTGGCTCCCGACGTCCGAGGGGTCGGCGACCCGCCCGGACGGGTCAAGCTCGTACGGCACGGCGAGATAGCCGCCCTGATCAGCGAGGTCGACCTGGACCGTCCGCTCGGCAGGCCGGACGACCTCGTGGCCCACCAGCGGCTGCTGGACGACACCGCGGCCGAGGTGCCGGTGCTCCCGCTCCGCTTCGGAGCGGTGGTGACCAGCGAGAAGGCGGTCGCCGACGAGCTGCTGGAGCCCTACCACGACGAGTTCCTCTCCGCGCTGAACGAGCTGGAGGGGCGCGCGGAGTACGTCGTCAAGGGCCGTTACGTCGAGCGGGTGGTGATCGGCGAGGTTCTCACGGAGAACGCCGAGGCCGCCAGGCTCCGGGAGGAGATCCGGGGCAGGCCGGATGAGGCGACCTGGGACGCGCGGATCCGGCTCGGCGAGGTGGTCGGCGAGTGCGTCGAGGCCAAGCGCGACACCGACACGGCCGCGCTGGTCGACGCCCTCGCCCCGCACAGCGTCTCCATCGCCGTACGTGAACCGACCCACGAACAGGACGCCGTACACGTGGCCTTCCTGGTGGAGGCCGACCGGGAGGAGGAGTTCGAGCGGATCGTCGACGAGTTCGCCGACGGCTGGGCGGAGCGGGTGACGCTGCGCCTGCTGGGACCGCTGGCGCCGTACGACTTCGTCATGGTGGGACAGCAGGAGGAGGGGTGACGGATGGATCTGCTCGACCTCACCTTCGGCCTGCCGTTCCTTCCGATCCGCGGGCTCATCCGGCTCGCCGAGCTGATCCAGGAACAGGTCGAGATCGAGACCCGGTCGCCGGCGGCGGTCCGGCGACAGCTGGAGGAACTGGAGGAGGCGAAGCTCTCCGGTGAGATCACCGAAGAGGAGGAGGCCGAGGCCGTGTCGCGGATTCTCGAACGGATGACGGCCCGGCCGGACCTGCCCGGCACCGCCGTACCGGGCGGCGGTGGAGAGGAGGGATGATCTCGTGCCTGCCAGGCGCAGAGGCGCGGACGGACGGGACGCCGCCACCGGGACCTCCCGGGACCGCTACGACGAGAACGACGAGGCGTTCGACGAGGTTCTCGACGACGAGGAGGTCTTCGAGGAGGACGAGGTGGAGCGCGTCCCGGGCAAAGGGAGGCGGTCACGTGCCCTCTCCGCGGCGACCGCGGGCAAGGTCGGGCTGCGGAACATCGCCGACCTGACCGCGAAGGAGGTCGAGGGCGTCACCCTCGTGCAACCCACGGAGGAGGGGTGGAAGGTCGGGGTCGAGGTCGTCGAGGACCGTCGTGTCCCGTCCTCCGGAGACATCCTGGCCCTCTACGAGGTCGACCTGGATCCGTGGGGCGACCTGCGTTCCTACCGCAGGCTGCGCCGGTACAAGCGCGGCAGAGGCGACAGCGAGGGTTCGTGAGATGACATATCCGGCACGGCCAGGTTCCATGGCTTCGCAGGGCTACGGCGCGAGGGCGTCCGGCGGTCCGGGGTCGGCCAACCTGGCCGACATCCTGGAGCGGGTGCTCGACAGGGGCGTGGTGATCGTCGGAGACATCCGGGTGAACCTGCTGGACATCGAGCTCCTCACGATCAAACTGCGGCTGCTGATCTCCTCGGTGGACACCGCACGGGAGCTGGGCATCGACTGGTGGGAGCACGATCCGTGGCTCAGTTCGAAGGACCATGAGCTGATCGAGGAGAACCGGAGGCTCCGCGAGCGGCTCGCCGCCGTGGAGGACGGTTACGGGGAGCGCCGGTCCGTCGAGGCGCGCGGGGAGAGCGCCGGGGAGAGAACCGGGGAGCGGGCACGCGAGGTGAGGCGGCGCGGTGACTGAGGTCGGCACGTACGTCTACGCGATCACACGCGACGAGGGACACCCCCGGCCGGCAGGGCTGACGGGCGTGGCCGGAACGCCGGTGCGGATGATCGAGCGCGCCGGTCTCGTCGCGTACGTGAGCACGGTGCCGCTGGACCGGTTCGGCGCCGAGCAGCTGCGCCGCTCGCTGGAGGATCTGGACTGGCTGGGAGGTACGGCCCGCGCCCACCATCACGTCGTGGAGACCGTGGCGAAGGCGGTCCCCACGGCACCGGTCCGGCTCGTGACCGTCTACAACGGCGAGGAGCAGGTGGGCGAGCTGCTGGAGCGGCGGCACGACGACTTCGTCGCGGTGCTCTCCCACGTCGCCGGGCGGCGGGAGTGGGGGGTGAAGGCATACGTCGAGCCGGTCGCGCGGCAGGCCACCGAACAGGCCGCCGAACAGGTCACCGGGGCCACCGAACAGGTCACCGGGCAGGCCACTGAGCAGGTCGCAGGGCAGGTCGCAGGGCAGGCCACAGGGCAGGTCACGGCGCCGTCCCCGGCCGCCGGGCCGGCCGGGGAGACGGACACCCCCGGGACGGCCTACCTGAAACGCCGGCAGGCGAGCCTGCACAGCAGGCGGGAGAACCGGCGTCACGCGGTCGCCCAGGCCGAGCACGTCCACGCCGCGCTGAGCGACGTCGCCGTCGCGAGCATGTGCCATCGTCCCCAGGATCCGGAGCTGTCCGGCCGCGCCGAGTGGATGGTGCTCAACGGTGCCTACCTCGTCGACGACGACCGCGCCGGAGAGTTCACCGCCGCCCTCGACGCCTTCCGCGGGCAGGGGCTCGACCTGGAGCTCACCGGTCCGTGGGCCCCCTACTCCTTCACGACCGTCGATTTCGGCACGGCCGGTCCGGAGGGACCCGATGACGCTGTTTGAGGGGCCGGCGACGGAGAGGAGATCGCGGGGCGCCGAGCTGGCGGCCGAGGGGCGGCTGCCGGAACAGCGGGTGGCGCTCGTCGACCTGCTGGACCGGCTGCTGGCGGGAGGCGTGGTCGTGACCGGGGATCTCGTGCTGTCCATCGCCGACGTCGACCTCGTCCGCATCTCCCTCCGGTTGCTGATCACCTCCATCCGGGAGTCCATCACGACCGAGCGGGAGACCTGAGATGAACCGACCCGGCGATGAACCCTTCGTGACGGGAACCGGCCCGGTACCGGGCGAACCACGCCAGGACAGGGGGCGGCCGGACACGGTGTTCTTGGACGCGGTAGAGCCGGACGGGGTCTGGCCGGACACGGTGCGAGCGGACACGCCGCCGGGCACGGTGTCGGACACGCCGCCGTCGGTCGCGGTGCGGCCGGGTGCGGGGCGATCCGGCTGCCGCCGCATCCAGACCGACCCGGAGAAGGTCGGGCGTGACCTGACCTGCCTCGTCCTCACCCTCGTCGAACTCGTACGCCAGCTGGTCGAGAGGCAGTCCGTGCGGCGGATGGAACAGGGCGACCTGTCCGACGAGCAGATCGAGACGCTGGGCCTGACGTTGATGCGCCTCGAAGAGGCCATGGCCGAGCTGTGCGAGCGTTTCGATCTGTCCCCGTCCGATCTCAACCTCGATCTCGGACCGCTCGGGACGCTTCTCCCGGCGGAGTGAGCGCACCGGGGCGAACAGGGGTGAACAGGGGCACACCGGGGCGGCGCCGACCGGGCTGGACCGGCCAGGCCGGTTTCAGTCGACGCCGAGCTCGCGGCGGACTCTGGCGTAGTGGCGGCCGGGGGTGAGGGAACCGGCGGACCACGGCAGGATCTCGGGCATGCGCCTGCCCGTGCCGGACAGCATGCGCTGGGCCCTGGCGCGGTGCCCGCCGTAGTAGAAGGCCGCCCCGAACAGGTGACTCGCCTCGGGCGCGCGGGGATGCGGCCGGAGGTCGAGGTGCCACTTGTCCGCCGCCCAGGCCAGCTCGCCCGCCACGTCCGGATCACCGAACCGGGCTTCGAGGGTGGCCTGCGAGGAAAGGGCCGAGTCGTCCATCTCCCGCCAGGCGATCTCGAAGTGGGCGAGCGGAAGAACCGCCACGACCGGATCGCCCGGTTTCGCGTGCTCCACCGTGTTCCGCGCGAAGGCCAGTAGTTCCTCGTGCGAGCCGTACCACTTCTCGCATAGGACCTGGGCACGGCTGTAGTGACCGGCGAACAGCCGCGGGTCCCGGGTGGACAGCTCCTTCCAGATCCGGTCGAGTTCCGTCCGGCCGAGTTGCATCCCGATCGCGTGCCACTGGAGGTGTTCCCAGGGCACGGGATCCTCGGGCAGCGACGCGGCGGCGCGGTTCAGCGGGTGGGCGGCCGTTTCCAGCACCTCCCAGAAGCGCTGGAAACGCTCGGCGCCCACGTACTTGGCGTAGGAGCCGCCGCGGATCGTCCAGGCGTGCTTGATCCTCGTGGCCCCGAGCCACAGCAGGGCGTCGGGGTCGTCTCCGGCGATGCCCGCCAGCGCGTCGATGTGGGGCTCGGCCGCGTTCGCGAGCTGCTCGATCCGGAGCGCGCGGCGTTCGTTGTCGCCCCGGGCCGCCGCGATCAGGTCCAGCCCGGGGCCGAGTCGCCCGGCCCGAACCGGACGGAGCACGGCGTCGAGTTCGGCGTCGTCCCAGGCCATGCCGGAGCGCATGCGGGAAGTCCTCTCCAGGAGGGAGACGGCCGCCCCGATCACCTTCACCAAGAGCATCGGTGATGCATACCGCAGACCGCGACGAGCGCGCAACGACGTTGTGCGGGCGGTGTTCGCGGACGGTACCGGCCGGTCGTCCGGCGCGGAGCGCGCGTCACGGTCCGCGGGGACGGAGAGCCGGCCGGGGCCGGGTGGGGAGCCGGGCCGTGGGCTGGGTAGAGACCCAGGTAGGGGAACCCGGGCAGGGGCCCGGACAGGGACCCGGATCCGGATAGGGACCCGGATAGGGACCCGGATAGAGACAGGGTGTCGGCCCTGGTGGACAGGGCGCGGGGGACAGGAGGTGCGGCGATGCCTCACTACCTGGACAGGGACCGTATCGCGATCATCGCAGCGGTGGTGGCGCCGCTGGTCCTCTCGGTGATACTCGTGCCGTTTCGCGGGAGCCTCTCCAACACGAACGTGGCGCTTCTTCTCGTCCTGATCGTGGTGGCGGTGGCCGCCAACGGGAACCGTTTCGCGGGCGCCCTCGCGGCGGTGTCGGCGGCCGTGTGGTTCGACTTCTTCTTCACCCCGCCCTACCAGCGGTTCGCCATCGCCAAGTCCGACGACGTCCAGACCGCGATCCTGCTGCTCATCGTGGGACTGGCGGTCTCACAGCTGGCCGCCAGGGCCCGCAGGCTGCGCGTGGTCACCGTCACCGACGCCGACTATCTGAACAGGATCCACGACACCGCAGAGCTGGCGCAGTCCGCGAAAACACCCGACACGGTGGTCGACCACGTCGCGGGCCAGCTCACCGACCTGCTGGGCCTGCGCGGATGCCGCTTCGAGTACGGCGCCCTGATCGGCCACCCACCGCGTCTCGAACAGGACGGCACCGTGGTCTGGGACCGCAGGCACTGGGACGTCGACCGGCTGGGCCTGCCGGACAAGGAGGTCGAGCTGCGCACGTTCGGCAACGGCCACTTCTACGGCCGGTTCATGCTCGACCCGACCCCCGGGACGGTCCCGTCCCTGCAGGCGCGTCTCATCGCGGTGACCCTCGCCGACCAGGCCGGTGCCGCGCTCGCCACCACGGGCGGCGGTTAGGAGCACGACGGGAGGGATCTCGTGGCGGATGAGGACGTCAGACGCCCGAGCGCTCCCGCCACTCCCGGTCCCATCCCGCCATGGCGCGGTGCGCGATCCACATCCTCCGGCCTGACCGGGCCAGCCGTACGGCCGAGCACCCGGCGCCGCTCGCGGCGAGCCCCGCGAGCAGGGAACCGAGGACCATCCCGGCCGGTCCCGGCGGAGGCGCGGCCGGCCTGTCGTCGGCGCCGACCCAGATCCGGGCCTGCGCCTTCGACGCCTGGTCCGCCCGCAGACGGGCCATGCCGGTGTGCCGTACACCGTCGTCGACCCAGGCGACCTCGACGGTCGTTCCCGCCCGGCGGGACAGGGCGGATGAACGGTCGTCGGCGGACAGGACCTGGACGGTGATCTCACGGTGGGTGGCTCGGTAGGCCTCCACGTCGTCGGCGAGGACGCGGTAGGCGGTGAACGCCCCGGCGCAGCCCACGACGAGGGCGAAGACGACCGTGGCGACGAACGTCCTGTCACGTCGTCCGCGCCCCTCTTCCGTGCTCCACGGGGCCCGGAATCCGGGGATCCCCGAGGCGTGGAACCACCGTCCGCCGCTCTGCAGCGTCATGTCGTGCCCGCCGTACGGGTTCCGGCACGCGGGGGCGTGCGGTGTCCTCCGGCCGGGAGCGGTGTGGGCGATGGGAACGGTGTGGGCGGCCGGGGTGCCGCGTCAGGAGCCTTGGCTGCCGACATCGGTCCTCCTGTGAGGGACATCCCTGTGATCACTGCGGTGACCGTCCGGTCTCCGCGCTGTCCTGCGGCCCCTTTGACGGCAAAGATCGAAATATATCCATATCTTGGACGGCCTTCGGGGGGTTCGCCGGAGCCGCGAACGGGCCGGGGACAAGGGGAGGGACGGCCCGGCCGCTCCGGTGAAGGGCCGAAGGTCCCGGGAAAAGAGGGGCTTCGGGGCGGGACCGTGAGCCGTACGGCACTGCCGTGGAACCCCGGAAAACGATGTGATTGTGCATGGCAACCAGGGCCGACCAGAGCCGAAGGAGAGCAGCCATGGCGATCATCGAAGGTCACCGCCAGAACGTCGGCACACAGACCGCCACCCCCGTCAGAGGTGCCCACGAGGCGAGGGCGAACGCCGTCCCCGAGGGGAACCTCACCCGTCCGGCCGGAGTGGTCTGGGCGATCGCCCGCATCGCGCTCGGCTGGATCTTCCTGTGGGCCTTCCTCGACAAGACCTTCGGCTGGGGGTTCGCCACCCCCGCCGATCGCGCCTGGATCGCCGGTGGCAGCCCGACCACCGGCTTCCTCAAGGGAACCGGGGACCACGCCCTCGGCGGCCTGTTCGGTGCCCTGGCCGGGCAGGCGTGGGTCGACTGGCTGTTCATGACCGGCCTGTTCGGCATCGGCGCCGCACTGGTACTGGGCGTGGGCATGCGGATCGCCGCCGTCACCGGAGGCCTGCTGCTGGTGCTCATGTGGGCCGCCGCACTGCCGCTGACCACCAACCCCTTCATGGACGACCACCTCGTATACGCGATCGTGCTGGCCGGACTGGCTCTGGCGAACGCCGGCGACACCCTCGGGGCCGGCGCCGCGTGGGGCCGTACCGCTCTGGTCCGGCGTCTGCCGATCCTGAAGTAGATGGCACCCCGGCGGAGAGGCTCCCACCCCGAGGCGGGGTGGGAGCCTCCATGTGGGGGTGCGACACTTCGCTGTATGGGGAAGATCGAGCCCGGTGGATTGCTGCCGCACATGCGGCTGGACGAGCTCCTGTCGGAGCTGCACGTACGTCTTGAGGCCGTGCTGGCCACCCGGGACCGGGTGCACGCCCTGCTGGACGCGGTCGTGTCGGTGGGCAGCGACCTCGATCTGGAGACGGT